>JAZQAE010000066.1:0-12167 GCA_045544995.1 Eubacteriales bacterium | reverse complement strand
CCGGGGAACATGCCACGGATCAAGGCACTCTTACCGGAACCGGCTTCGCCAATGATACCAATGAGCCTGTCGTTGGGATTTAAGTACATCTGTGCGAGTTGCTGGCCCAGATCCAGCATACGGTGCGCACCGCGGGGGGCGTAGTAGCTGCTCAGCAGGTGGGTAGGTCTGCTCTTTGCCATAGTAAAACCTCCTATTTTGTAAAACCTTTGGTTTTTAAGTATTTGTATGTGGTAGGGGGGACAAGTTCTTTCAAAGCATCATAATCGCCTTTTTCCAAAGCGGCACGGACACCGCTGGCGCTGACCGGCACCTCGGATTGCGTCAAACGGTTGATCTCGTGGAAGGAGATGCCCTTTTCCGGCAGGAATTCCCGAAGCGCACGATTATACTGATTTGTCATAGGGGACAGAGGCTCTGTACCTGCATACCGCCGGGTGATGCCGAATTTCGGCACGTAGTGGCTGCAGAAGATTTCAATGTCCAAAAGACAGTGGATCTGCTCCGCGTTTTCCCGATCCTTCAAAAAATAGGTGGGGAAGGTGGCGGAAGAGACGAGATAAGGTCCGGTGGGGAGAACAGTGACGTTTTTGAGATCTGCAACGCCACGACGCACCAATTCCAGCCGATCCTTGGCCGGAAAACGACTCTGATCCTCCGAAAGGACGAAGACGTACACCCGATCGCATTCGTTGGATGCCGTCTCGATGAGATGCCGATGCCCCAGCGTAAAGGGATTGCAGTTCGTGACGCAGGCGCCCACTGTGCCGGGCCGGTGATCCTCCGGCAAGGTCTCCAGAAAGGTCTGGATGCCGTCCTTGAGATCCTCCATCAAAAGGACGTCGGCGGTTTTGGCCACCGGATAAAAGAAGAGGGAAGAGAAAAGGAACCGATTGGCCGGCTTGGTATAGAGAAAGAGGTGGCGATGTCCCTCACGGAATGCCTCCTGCCGAAGGGCGGTCAAAAGGGTAGCAGTCAGCCCCTCGCCCTGACGGGCGGCATCCACGGCAATACACTTCAAGAGGTTGCCCTTCCGGCTTCCGGCGGCGACCAAGGTCTCTCCGTCCCATAGGAGGGCGGTCTGCTCGGTATCCATATCCGGCGTCAGCCCGGCTTTTTGCAGGAAGTCTTCCCAGATTTTCAGTTTCTCCCCGGTGAGTCGGGTGTGTAATGTGAGATCCATGGCCGCTCCTTTTTTCTTTATTATCTTCATTATACATCATCCTAAGAGATCTGCAAAGAAAAATTTGAAAAAGAATTGCTTTTTATAGGATTGTGTTATACAATATCCTTATATTGTTACTGTATCTTTCATGGAAGGGAGTACATAAATGGTAGAGATTAAGAACTCTGCATCCGCCGGAACCATGGAGTCCAGCGATGCTTACGTAGAGATCGAGCCGGGGCAAGGGGGACTCACCATTCAGTTGGAGTCTGTCGTGGCCGGGCAGTTCGGGGATGAGATCCGCTCCGCTGTCAGAGAAGTTCTGGCAGAGCAGGGAATAGAAAATGCACAGGTCCGTGTGGTGGATCGGGGCGCCTTGGAGTGCGTCATCCGTGCCAGAGTGGAGACGGCGGTTCTCCGGGGAAAGGGGGAAGCGTAAGATGAGACGCAGTATGCTTTTCTTGCCGGGTAATAACCCGAATATGCTGATCAACGGCAACTGTCTGGGCGCCGATGCGGTGATCTTTGATCTGGAAGATGCTGTCTCTACTGCGGAGAAGGATGCGGCCAGAATTCTCGTCCGCAATACCATGCGGTATATGGACTTCAAGGGCTGTGAGATCATCGTCCGGATCAATTCTGTGGATACCGACTTCTGGAAAAAGGATCTGGAGGCCATCCTGCCGGAGAAGCCCAACCTGATCCTCTTGCCTAAGGTGGGGACCCCGGAGGATGCTAAGATTGCCGATGCTTATATGACAGAATTGGAAGAAAAACTGGGTCTTGCGCCTTTGAGCGTAGGGCTGATGCCCCTCATTGAGACGGCACTGGGCGTGGAGAATTCCTATGCCATCGCCTCTTCCTGTGAGCGGGTACAGGCGCTCTTCCTGGGTGCTGAGGATCTGACGGCAGACCTGCAATGCAAGCGTACCAAAGAGGGACAGGAGATCGAATATGCCCGTACCCGTCTGGTGGTGGCAGCTCGTGCCGCCGGCGTGGAAGTCTATGACACTCCCTTTACCGACGTTAACGACGATGAAGGCATCGAAGTGGATGCCGCCTTGGCCAAGGCCTTGGGCTTTACCGGTAAAGCGTCCATCTCTCCCCGTCACGTGGAGGTCATTAATCGGGTATTCAGTCCCACTGCCAAGGATATCGCTTATGCCTATGAAGTGATGGATGCCATCCGCCTTGCCAAAGAGCAGGGCAAGGGCGCCATCGCTCTGCATGGCAAGATGATCGATGCACCCATCGTGGCACGGGCCGAGCGTACCATTGCGATGGCCGAGGCTTTGGGCCTCAGAAGGGAGGCGTAACCGATGAATAAATTAGTAAGTTCTGTCCGGGAAGCGATCCAACTCGCCGGACTGAAAGACGGGATGACCGTCTCCTTCCATCATCATCTCCGCAACGGCGACTTTGTCCTCAATATGGTCATGGAAGAGATCGCGGATTTAGGCATTAAAGATATCAACGTCAACGCCAGTTCTTTGTTTGACGTACATATGCCCCTTTTGGAGCACATTGAAAATCACGTGGTAACCGGCGTGGCGGCAGACTATATCGCCGCCGGTCTCGGCAGAGCCTTCTCTGCCGGCGTCTTGGAAAAGCCGGTGCAGTTCCGCACCCACGGCGGACGTCCCTCTGATATTTCCTTGGGACGGACCCCCATCGACGTAGCCTTTATCGCCGCTCCCACGGCAGACCCCATGGGCAACTGCTCCGGTAAGTACGGCAAGTCCGCCTGCGGAAGCCTTGGCTATGCCTTTGCCGATGCCATGTATGCTAAAAAAGTGGTGGTCATTACCGATAACTTGGTGGACTATCCCTTGCTGGATTTCTCCATCTCCGAAGATTATATCGACTACGTGGTGACGGTGGACGCCATCGGCGATCCCAAGGGCATCGTTTCCGGTACCACCCAGATCACCCGTGACCCGGTGGGTCTGGTGATGGCGCAGCACGCTGCAAAGGTGATCGAGAATTCCGGCCTTTTGAAGGACGGATTTTCCTTCCAGACCGGTGCCGGCGGCGCTTCTTTGGCGGCAGCCAAATTCTTAAAAGACATCATGCTGGAAAAGCAGATCAAGGGCAGTTTCGGTCTGGGCGGTATCACCGGGTATCTGGTGGATATGCTGGAGGCCGGTTGCTTCCAACGGTTGATGGATGTGCAGTGCTTTGACCTGAAAGCGGTAGAGTCCATCCGTACCAATCCCTGCCATCAGGAGATCTCTGCCATGCAGTATGCTTCTCCCAGCAGTAAGAGCGCTGTGGTGGATAGCCTGGACGTGGTCATCCTCGGCGCCACCGAGATCGATACCGATTTCAACGTCAACGTTCATACCGATTCCAACGGTTATATCATGGGCGGTTCCGGCGGTCATAGCGATACGGCGGCAGGCGCCAAGCTTTCCATGATTATCGCACCGATGTTTCGGGCCAGTCTGCCCATCGTGACCGATCGGGTCACCTGTATCTCTACGCCGGGGAAAGATATCGATGTATTGGTCACCCAGGGCGGTATCGCCGTCAATCCCCGTCGGGCTGAACTGAAGGAGCGTTTGGTAGCGGCTGGCTTGCCCATTGTGGATATTCACGACCTCAAGGCCAAGACGGAAGCCATCACCGGCACGCCCCGCAAGCTTCCCAAGGGCGATCGGGTGGTAGCAGAGGTCATCAGCCGGACCGGCGAATTGCAGGATCAGATCTATAACGTGAAATAAGGGGAATTATATGAGAGAGATTAGTGCATCTAAAATTACCGAGACCGTCAAGCGGTTGTGCATTGAGGCCAACTGCCATCTGGGTCAGGATCTCAAGGACTGCATCTGCAGTTTTCGGGATAAAGAGCCTTGGCCTCAGGCGAAGGAGATCCTGGAGCGGATCGTGGAAAACTATGAAATTGCCGATGAGAAAAATCAGCCCGTCTGTCAGGATACCGGCGTTGCCTGTGTCTTTCTGAAGGTGGGGCAGGAGGTTCATATCGACGGCGACGTGACCGAGGCGGTCAATGAAGGTGTCCGTCAGGGCTACGGGGAAGGATATCTCCGTAAGAGCGTGGTGCGGGATCCGCTGGATCGGGTCAATACCGGGGACAACACTCCTGCCATGCTGTACGTAGAACTGGTTCCCGGCGATCAGCTGGAGATCACCGTGGCTCCCAAGGGCTTCGGCAGTGAAAACATGAGCAAGATCGCCATGCTCCGTCCTTCCGACGGATTGCAGGGGGTCAAGGATTTCGTGAAAAAGACGGTGGAAGAGGCCGGCCCCAATCCCTGTCCTCCCATCGTGGTGGGCGTGGGCATCGGCGGTACCTTTGATAAGGCGGCGTACCTTGCCAAGAAAGCCCTTCTGCGGGAAGTGGATCAGCGTAACCCCGATCCATTCTACGCCAATCTGGAGGCGGAGCTTCTGGAAGAGATCAACGCCCTTGGCATCGGCCCGCAGGGCTTTGGCGGTCTGACCACCGCACTGGCGGTCAATATCGAAAAATTCCCTACCCATATTGCAGGGTTGCCGGTGGCAGTCAATATCAACTGCCACGTTACCCGGCATCAGACGGAGGTGCTTTGAGATGGCTATTAAATTAGAAACACCCCTTACCCGGGAAAAAGCAAGAACCTTGAAAGCCGGCGATAGTTGTCTGATCTCCGGTGTCATTTATACCGCCAGAGACGCCGCCCATAAACGGCTGTGTGAACTGATGGAAAAGGGCGAGAAAATGCCCCTGGACGTGACCGACGGTATCATCTATTTCGTGGGCCCCACTCCCGCAAAGCCCGGCCAGGCCATCGGCTCTGCCGGCCCCACCACCTCTTATCGGATGGATGCCTATAGTCCCACCCTGATCCGGGAGGGTCTCACTGGCATGATCGGCAAAGGTAAGCGCGGACCCGAGGTCATCGCCGCTATGAAAGAGCACGGCGCCGTCTATTTCGGTGCCATCGGCGGTTGCGGTGCACTGCTAAGTAAGTGCATCAAAAAGGCAGAGGTCATCGCCTACGACGATCTGGGCGCCGAAGCCATCCGTCGATTGGAAGTGGAAGATTTTCCGGCTATCGTCATTATTGACAGCGAGGGGAATAATCTTTATGAATCCGGCAGAAAGGCTTATTTGGAAAGTAAATAATGCAGAATGTTGAATGCAGAATTTTGGAAGAAAACCGCACGTTGTGCGGTTTTCTTCGTTTTTTATGGTGAGCGATACTCCAAATCAATTGAGGTAAGAGTACAATTAAATTGTGCTGGCCCCAAATGAATTGGGCAGTAGAGAAAAAGTACAATTAAATTGTACTGGCGCCCAAATGAATTGGGCAGTAGAGAAAAAATACAATTAAATTGTGCTGGCCCCAAATGAATTGGGCAGTAGAGAAAAAGTACAATTAAATTGTGCTGGTGCCCAAATGAATTGGGCAGTAGACAAAAAATACAATTAAATTGTGCTGGTGCCCAAATGAATTGGATGGTGGTGATAAAAGTACAATTAAATTGTGCTGGTGCCCCAATGAATTGGGCAGATGGGCATCGTTGGTGAGAGATAGGTGCCCAAATGAATTGGATGGTGGTGAAAAAAGTACAATTAAATTGTACTGGAGTGTACACAGATGAATTGTGTATTGAAAGAATAAATCAGGTTGAAAACCGTCCGTTGGGCAGATTTCTTCGTTTTTTATTCTTTATTATTTCTTCGTTATTCTTTAAATTGTGTCAATGGGTCTTGACAAAATAGCACTTTATCACTAAAATTGTTGTAGCACAATTTTAGAGGTGAATTTTTTGGAATCTATTTATAAGATCAATCCGAAGCTGGACGTCCCCATCTATCAGCAGTTGGTGGATAGCATCCGGACGGCGGTGAAAAAAGGACAATTGGTATCCGGTCAGCAGTTGCCCACGGTGCAGGAGATGACCCAGCAGTTAGGCATTGCCCGTGGCACCGTCAAACGTGCCTATGATGAACTGGAACGGGCAGGACTGGTGGAGAAGGTGCAGGGAAGAGGCACCTTCGTCTGCTATCAGCCGGCCAATTCCGGCAGTCGGAAAGAACAGGCCATGGCCGCCATCGACAGTCTTTTGGGGCAGTTGGAGGAGATGGGCTTTTCTGCCACGGAGATCAATATCTTTTTGAATTTGAAATTACGGGAGAGGGCGGAGCAGGAAGCCCACGTCAAAGTGGCGGTGGTGGAATGTAATCCGGAGAACCTTTCTCAGATGTCGGAACAGCTCCGCCATCTGGCAGGCGTGGATCTCTATTCCTATATGTTGCAGGATATCCGGCAGTATCCCTATAAATTAGGAGAGGATTTTGATCTGATCGTCACCACCTCCTCTCACGCCAAGTATCTTTTGAGCGTCCTGCCGGTTCATCGGCGGATCGCCCGGGTGGCCTTCCGTCCGGCGGCACGGTGCCTTTCCCATATTATTAAGCTTCGTCCCGGTCAGAAGGTGGGCATCCTCGGCTACAGCCGTCGGTTTGGCGAACTTTTGCAGGAGACCTGCGGTATTTATGCAGAGGATGCGGTTCTTCGGGAGCCGATGATCTTTGCGGAAGAAGCGGACGTTTCCGATTATCTCAACGGCTTGGATGCGGTGTTGGTGCCCAGGTCCTATGAAAAGTATTTCACCGCCTCCGCCACCGAACTGCTCCGTCAATTCAAAGTGGAAGTCATCGAGTGCTACTATGAAATGGACGAAGGCTCCGTATTGTATTTAGAGGCGAAGATCAAACGATTGTTGGAAGAGAAGCAGATTTAAAGAATAAATGCAAAATGCAGAATGCTGAATGCAGAATTAAGGAAGAAAACCGTGCCGTTGGTTGGCACGGCTTTCTTCTTTTGTTTATAAAAGCACCACTTCAATTGGTTTTAGAAATCCGACCCAAATAAATTGGGTTGAGGGAGTATAAAGATAAGGCACTGACCCAAATGAATTAGGTTAGAGGTGCCCAAATGAATTGGGCAGTAGAAGAAAAGAACAGTACGAATTGGGCAGTAGACGAAGTGAACAGTACGAATTGGTTGAAACTCGTCTTTGAGGCGAATTTCTTTATTCTATATTCTTTATTATTTATTATTTTCATATTGACAAAAGGTGTAGAACATTATATTATATTGTTGTATAACAATGGGTGACCATTGATAAATTTATTTATGAGGTGCTATATGGAACAGCGAGAAAAGAAAGTCCTCGTCATTGGCGTCATTGGTGCTGACGTTCATGCCGTGGGCAACAAGATCCTCTACCATGCTTTTACCGAGGCAGGGTTTGAGGTGGTCAATCTGGGCGTTATGGTGTCTCAGGAAGAGTACATCGCAGCGGCCATCGAATCCGGTGCAGATGCCATCGTTATTTCTTCCCTCTACGGGCAGGGTGAGTTGGACTGTCGTGGAATGCGTGAGAAGTGCGATGAGGCCGGCCTGAAGGGAATCCCCCTGCTGGTAGGCGGTAACATCGTGATCGGTAAGCAGAAATTTGAAGACGTGGAGAAGCGGTTCAAGGCCATGGGCTTTGATCGGGCATTCCTCCCGGGAACGGCTCCCGAAACCACCATCCAGGCTTTGCATGAGCTGTTAGACTAATGAGACCGATCCTTCTGATTGATTTTGGCAGTACCTATACCAAGCTGACGGCAGTCGATATCGAAGAAGAGCGGATCTTAGGGACGGCGGCGTCCTATACCACTGTCCAGACGGACATCAACGACGGGTTGACCAAGGGTCTTCTTAAACTGGAAGAAGCGACCGGAAAACTGGAGTACGAGGCGTGCTACGCTTGTTCTTCGGCGGCCGGCGGACTTCGGATGGTGACCAGCGGTCTTGTGCCGGAATTGACCGGCGAAGCCGCCAAACTGGCCAGTCTCGGTGCCGGGGCAAAAGTGGTCGGGGTCTACGCCTTTGAACTGACGGAAGAGGATCTCGAAGAGATCATCGGTCTCAAGCCGGATATCTTCCTCTTGGTGGGCGGAACCGACGGCGGAAATACCGAGTGCATCCTGCATAATGCGGAAGTACTGAAAAGCCTCCCCGTAGAAATCCCCATCGTCATTGCCGGAAACCGGTCGGCGGCAGGGAAGTGCAAGGCCATCTTGGAGGGGCATGAACTATACGTCTGTCCCAACGTGATGCCTAAGTTTGGCGTCCTGCAGATCGAGCCCACCCAAAAGCAGATCCGTGAGATCTTCCTCAATCGGATCATTCAGGCTAAGGGATTAAGCCGGGCGGCAGAACTGCTCTCGGATATTATGATGCCCACCCCCTCAGCCGTCCTGCAGGCCATGAAACTTCTGGCCCAGGGTTGCGACGGAGAGCCGGGGATCGGAGATCTGATCGCCGTGGACGTGGGCGGCGCCACGACGGATATTTATTCCATCGCCGATGGGATGCCCCGTCAGATGAACACCGTTTATAAGGGTCTTCCGGAGCCCTACGCCAAGCGTACGGTGGAGGGAGACATCGGAATGCGATACAGTATCCAAGGGATCCTGGATGCAGCCGGCGTTGCCAAGATCAGTGCCCTTTCCGGTCTTACCGAAGAGCGGATCGCCGAGTTGGTGGCGGAACTGAAAGAAAATACCGACAAAGTCCCCGAAGGCGGAGACGATCTGGAAGCCTTGGATCATGCATTGGCTTCCGCCGCCGTGGAAGAGGCGGTGCGCCGTCATGCCGGGACGATGTCCGAGACCTTCACCATGATGGGTCAGACGTTTATCCAGGAAGGAAAGAATCTGACCGAGGTGAAGCAGATCGTGGTGACGGGCGGCAGCCTGATCCACACTAAGAGGACCGAGGAGATCGCCTCCCATGCCCTCTATTCTCCCAGCGACCCGATGTCGCTTCGGCCTAAGGTCGCCGACGTCTGGGTAGACAGAACGTACATTTTAGCCGCCATGGGGTTGTTATCATCCTATCACCCCCAAGTGGCTCTCAGAATAATGAAAAAGGAGCTTGAATACCATGGATATTCAGAATAAAAAAATCTCCGATGCGGAATTTGCCCGTGAACGTCAGGAAGTCCTGACCCAATGGCCCACCGGTAAGGGCGTGGACCTGGAAGAGGCGGTTGCCTATCATAAGGCAATGCCCGAATGTCGCAACTTCTCCAAGAAACTTTTGGATGCAAAGCGGGACGGCCGGACCTTGGTTCAGCCCCGTGCCGGTGTGCCTGTGATCGAAGAGCACATCAAATTGATGCAGTATCTTGAAAAAGAGGGGGAGGCGGATCTTCTGCCCTCCACCATTGATAGTTATACCCGTCAGAACCGCTATGAAGAGGCGGAGAACGGCATCGCTGAGTCTCTGCGTCTGGAACGTGCCATGCTCAACGGCTTCCCGGCTGTCAACCACGGTGTGGCCAACTGCCGTAAAGTTGTCGAGAGCGTAAACGTTCCCATGCAGGTTCGCCACGGTACCCCCGATGCCCGTCTGTTGACCGAGATCACCTATGCCGGCGGTTTTACCAGTTATGAGGGCGGCGGTATCTCCTATAACCTGCCGTATTGTAAAAACATTCCCATGGAGCGCACCATTAAAGATTGGCAGTACGTAGACCGCTTGACCGGTATCTATGAGGAGATGGGTGTTTCCATCAACCGTGAGCCGTACGGTCCCTTGACCGGAACCCTGGTTCCTCCCTGTATCTCCCATGCTGCCGCTATTATCGAAGCACTGTTGGCTGCTGAGCAGGGCGTAAAGAATATCACCGTTGGTTACGGCCAGTGCGGTAACCTGGTTCAGGATATTGCTGCGATCCGGACTCTGCAGGAACTGACCGATGAGTATCTTGCGAAGTATGGATACAGTGACGTCCAGGTGACCACCGTTCTCCATCAATGGATGGGCGGTTTCCCTGCCGATGAAGCCAAAGCCTTCGGCGTGATCTCCAACGGTAGCTTGATCGCCGCTTTGGCCAAGGCGACTAAGGTGATCGTTAAGACTCCCCATGAAGCTGTCGGTATTCCTACCATGGAAGCCAACGCACAGGGTCTGAGATGTACCAAGCAGGTGGTCAATATGTTGGCGGATCAGTCCTTCCATGACGATCATCTGGAGGAAGAAAAAGCCATCATCCGTGAAGAGACCCGGGCTATCGTAGATAAGTGCTTTGAACTGGGCAACGGCGACATCGCCGTGGGTGTCTGCCGTGGCGTAGAAGCCGGCGTTCTGGACGTTCCCTTCGCTCCCTGCCGTGCCAATGCCGGCTTGATGCTCCCCTGCCGTGACAATAACGGTGCCGTCCGTATCCTGAACCCCGGTAACCTGCCCTTTAGTCAGGACCTTAAGGACTTCCATAAGGCGAAGATCGAGGAGCGTGCCAAGGCAGAGAAACGGGAAGC
Source organism: Eubacteriales bacterium (assembly GCA_045544995.1). GTDB lineage: Bacteria > Bacillota > Clostridia > Oscillospirales > QAKW01 > QAKW01. The sequence continues at coordinate 1,671 of JAZQAE010000066.1, read as the reverse complement.
GTCCTTCCAGATGGTTATTGATGACGTTTATTCCATCGGTAAGGGACGCCTGGTTGGCAGACCCCGTTATTAATAGGTTTGTATAAGGAGATTGTAAAATGAAAATTATTGATGTAATTTGCTCCGCCGGACGGACTGGCTTCTATTTCGATGACCAGCGTGCTATTAAGCAGGGCGCCGGTCATGACGGTGTTTTCTACGTTGGCGCGCCCGTGACCGAAGGTTTCCGTTCTGTTCGTCAGGCCGGTGAGTCTATCTCCGTCATGCTGATCCTGGAAGACGGTCAGATGGCTTACGGCGATTGTGCTGCCGTGCAATATTCCGGTGCAGGCGGCCGTGATCCTCTGTTCCTGGCTGAGGATTTCATCCCCGTCATTGATAAGTACATCAAACCCGAATTAGTGGGCAAGGAAGCCGATAACTTCCGCGAACTGGCTGCCATGATGGAAGCCATCCAGGTGGAGGGCAAGCGCCTTCATACCGCCATCCGTTACGGTGTTTCTCAGGCTCTTTTGGATGCCGTTGCAAAGGCAACCGGCAGAATGATGTGTGAAGTCGTTGCCGATGAGTACGGCTGCACCGTCTCTGAAGAACCCATCGCCATCTTCACCCAGTCCGGTGACGACCGTTACGACAACGCTGATAAGATGATCATCAAGGGCGCTCAGGTTCTGCCCCACGCTCTCATCAATAATATTGACACCAAACTGGGCCGTAAGGGCGAGAAACTGGCTGAGTATGTGGCTTGGCTGCGGGATCGTATCCTGGAGAACCGCACCGACGAGAACTATTCTCCCGTGATGCATATGGACGTTTACGGTACCATCGGCGCCGCTTTTGGCAACAACAACTATAAGGCAATGGCCGACTATATCGAGGAACTGGGCAAGATCGCAAAGCCCTTCCATCTGCGGATCGAAGGACCCATGGACTGCGATTGTGACAGAGCTACCCAGCTGGAAGCGCTGGCCGGCTTGACCAAGGAACTGGACGACCGTGGCTGTGACGTAGAACTGGTTGCCGATGAGTGGTGCAATACCCTCGAGGATATCAAACTCTTCGCCGACCATAAGGCCGGTCATATGGTTCAGATCAAGACCCCGGATCTGGGCGGTATCAACAACACCATCGAAGCGGTCCTTTATTGTAAGGAAAAGGGGATCGGCGCTTATCAGGGCGGTACCTGTAACGAGACCGACCGTAGCGCTCAGGTCTGCGTTCATTGCGCTATGGCTACCCAGCCCGTTCAGATCCTGGCAAAACCCGGTATGGGCGTGGACGAGGGCTATATGGTCGTTTATAACGAAATGAACCGGATCATGGCTGTCAGAAAAGCAAAGAAGAATAATAAATAATAGAGAATAAAAGAAAGTTGTACAGTAAAAGTGGACACAACGAAGAGTGAATGGTAAAATACATTCAGAGAGGTGTTCACGATGAAACGAACTTTCAGCAAAGAATTTAAAGTCAAGGCGTGTGAATTGATCATAAAAGACGGGATCAAGCACGCCGTAGTGGCAGAAAAGATGGGCATAAACAAGATCATGCTCTACCGCTGGATCGATGAGTACGAAACCTACGGGGCGGAAGCCTTTGTAGGGAGAGGCAACCTGCGTTCAGAGGATGCGGAACTCAAAAAACTCCGCAAAGAAAATGAGCGCTTAAAAATGG
>JAZQAE010000065.1:0-8601 GCA_045544995.1 Eubacteriales bacterium | reverse complement strand
CCCAGCGCGCAAAATAAAAACCCCCCTTTGTGGGGTGTTTTTTTTTTTGCGCGCCCTGATGGAAGATTTGAACCTTTTTGCTTTGCAAAAAGGTTCGTTGAGCACCTCCCAAAATTGCGATAGATTTTGGGAGGTGGCGTGTCTTGAACCCGAAGGTTCCGTCGTAACCGCCCGGGGCGGTCGAGGGAAACCGAGAGTGGAAAGTATCTTCTCCCCAACACCACCCTGTTGGGTGGTGTTTTTATTTGGCGCCCTGATGGAAGATTTGAACCTTTTTGCTTTGCAAAAAGGTTCGTTGAGCCGTTCCCAAGATTTAGTTTGGCTTTCATTTAAGAGAGTTGACAAAATCATTCGCCTTTGATATCATTCATCTTAATCAATGTCATTTGATAAAGGAGCACCATGAAAAGTTATACCCGATTAAAATGGGCGTGTTATACCGCCAACATCACCATGTCTGTGGTGAGCAACTTTCCTCCGATTTTATTTTTGACCTTCCGTTCCCTCTATGGGATCTCCTACTCTCTTTTGGGACTGTTGGTCTTGCTCAATTTCTGTACCCAGTTGGGGATCGACTTGATCTTTTCTTTTTTCTCTCATAAATTCAATATCACCAAGACCGTTCGTACCATGCCGTATTTGGCGGTAGTCGGGTTGGCGGTGTATGCCGTCTGGCCCTTCTTGTTCCCCGGCCGGGTCTTTCTCGGTCTGGTGATCGGGACGGTGATCTTTTCCGCCTCTGCCGGGTTGGAAGAGGTGCTGATCAGCCCGGTGATCGCCGAGATCCCGGCGAAGGATCCGGACCATGAGATGAGCAAACTCCATTCGGTCTACGCATGGGGCGTCGTGGGCGTGGTGGCGTTTTGTACTCTGTACTTCCTCCTTTTCGGAAGCCGGCATTGGCAATGGCTGGCACTTCTGTTTACGCTGGTTCCGTTGTCTTCCGCTTGGCTGTATGCAGGGGCAGAGATCCCCGAGATGGCAACGCCGGAACGCACGTCCGGTGCTTTGCATCTAATGAAAAATAAGGGCGTACTCCTCTGCTTTTTTGCAATTTTTCTGGCCGGCGCTTCGGAATGTACCATGGCGCAATGGTGTTCCGGATATTTGGAAAAGGCGTTGGGGATCCCAAAAGTATGGGGGGATCTCTTTGGCGTGGCTTTGTTCTCCGTGATGCTGGGTCTCGGCCGTTCTCTTTATGCCAAGATCGGCCAAAAGATCCATCGGGTGTTGATTTTAGGCGCCATCGGCGCAACCCTTTGCTATCTGATCGCTGCCTTGACCCCCGTTCCGTTGGTGGGCTTGATTGCGTGTGCGTTGACCGGTTTTTGCGTCTCGATGCTGTGGCCGGGAAACCTGGTGGTGGCTACCGATCGCTTCCCCAAAGGCGGTGTCTTCATCTTCGCCATGATGGCCGCCGGAGGCGATATGGGGGCTTCCGTGGGACCTCAGCTGGTGGGAATTATCACCGATGCGATGATTGCGAATCCTCAGTCCGTTGCGTGGGCCAAAACCCTGGGTCTTACGGCCGAGCAATGGGGTATGAAGGTCGGAATGTTGGTGGGAATGGTGTTTCCTTTGATTGCCATCCCGGTCTATTGCTGGAATAGGAAAAGAAATAATGGATCTGAAAACTAAGATTAAAAATCAACTTCAAAGGGATTGCCGGTTAGAGGTAGTTTCCATCATAGATTCTACCAATCGGGCCTTAAAAGACATGGCCAATCAAGGCGCACCGGAAGGTACCATCCTTATGGCGGAGGAACAAACCGCTGGCCGAGGCAGAATGGGACGGAGCTTTTTTTCTCCCGCAGGAAGCGGTCTTTATTTTTCCCTTTTGCTCCGTCCGCAAAAGGGGGATCCTTTGCAGATCACCGTTGCCGCCGGTGTGGCGGTAGCCCGGGCGGTGGAAAAGGTCCTGGGACTGGAACTCAAGATCAAATGGGTCAACGACCTGTATAAAGAAGATAAAAAAGTCTGTGGCATTTTGGCGGAAGGCGCCTCCGGGGAAGAGGGTCTTGCCTGGTGCGTCTTGGGAATTGGATTGAACGTCTATGCCCCCCGTCAAGGCTTTGGGGAGTTGGACACGATTGCCGGCGCTCTTTTGGACGGCAAGCCCGACGATGAGATCCGCGCCTCCCTGACCGCTTGTATTTTAAATGAATTTTTTGCCTTATACGAGGGGAAGGGAGCCTATTTGGAGGAATACCGCCGCCGTTCTTATCTCGACGGTAAGACCGTCACCGTCCTGCAAGGGGAAACCCGATTTCCTGCAAAGGTCGTGGGAATCGGAGACCAAGCAGAACTTCTGGTAGAGAAGGACGGCACCGTCTTAGCGCTCCAATCGGGCGAAGTACAGGTGAAGAATTACCGCTGAAATTTTTTCGATGAAAAATAAAAAAAGATATTGACAAAACCGGCATAAGTGATTATACTATTTAAGGTAACGATGCGAGTCGCTATCACCACGGCGGCGTCAAGATGCTGGCGTAGCTCAATAGGCAGAGCAGCTGATTTGTAATCAGCAGGTTGATGGTTCGATTCCGTTCGCCAGCTCCAATATGGGAGAGTTCCCGAGTGGCCAAAGGGGGCAGACTGTAAATCTGTTGCGTCTCGCTTCGGTGGTTCGAATCCACCCTCTCCCACCAACTAATAAGGGCAGTCCGAAAGGACTGCCCTTATTAGTTGGTGGGAGCTGTCGCTTCGAATGATTTTGCCTGCGGCAAAATCGTTCGTCGCAACAGCTCCAAAGCCGCGATAGGCTTTGGAGGCTGTGTAGTCTCGAGCACGACGGTTTTGTCGTTGCCACCCGGGGTGGCCGACAAAAGCCGAGAGCGCAGAGTATCCACTTTGTCTCGATTTTTTATTATTTCTATGAACTTCCACAATTGCCCCATACCGCCGCCCTTGGCGGCTTTGCTTTTCATTCCCCGATTCCCATCTTTCAGTTTTTTACCCACCGTGTTATAATACAACAATGTGATCAAATAAAGGAGAAACAACATGAACGAAAAAGCAAAAAAAGAAGGTGCATTTATAGTAGGCTTGGCGATCTGTTTTGCGGTAGCCGGCATCTTTGTCTTTTTGGAAGGGCTGATTCCCGGCGGAGTGTTGGGGGCTTCTATTATTGCTTTGTTCATGGGAACCATCATCAATAGTTTTTTCCATCCGACATGGATGAAACCGGCTCTTAAATTCACCTCTAAAAAGATCTTGAAGGGCGCCATTATCTTACTGGGTGCCTCCTTGTCTATCAATACCATCATGTCGGTAGGCAAGAGAACCTTTTTTGTGATGCTCTTTACTTTTGCAATGTGCTTTGGCGGTGGATATTTCGTTCGCAAACTCTTTGGACTGAATTGGAAACTGGGCAATCTGATCTCTGCCGGCACCGGTATTTGCGGTGGTTCTGCTATTGCGGCAATTGCTCCCGTCATTGATGCTGAAGATAAAGACATCGCCTTCGCCATGTCCTCCACGTTTCTTTTTGATATGGTGATGGTTGCGCTGTATCCCTTGATGGGAAAGGCGTTGGGGATGTCTGATATCGCCTATGGGATTTGGGCAGGAACGTCGGTAAACGATACTGCCAGCGTGGTAGCTTCCTATTTTTTGGAATAAAACCAAAAATATTTGGATATATATTGATTTATTTTGGAATTGTGTTATAATAATCTTGGAATTGGAGGTGTATAACGATGGAGAACACAATGCGAACTCAGATTATACAGTATATGTTACGTCAAATTGATAAAGAAGAGCAGAACATTGTTGGAAAGACGATAGAGAACTTTAATATTTCCAAATCAAGCGCATATAACTATCTCAAGAAAATGTGTGATGAAGGATTGATCGAGAGTGAGAAAAAGGGAAGCTATCGTTTGGTGACGAAATCGTTTACGTTTAAGTACACAAACGACGGGACATTGGATGAAGACCGTCTGTTTGACCGTGATATCGCCAAGTTTTTTCGGAATTTGGAAAAAAATGTGATCTCGGCTTGGCGGTATGCCTTTACCGAAATGATGAACAACGCCATCGAGCATTCTAAGGCGAAGCAAATTTGGGTCGTGGTAGGCGTGAACGCACTCAATACGAGCATTATGATCTGTGATAACGGAATCGGCATTTTTAAGAATATTCAGCAATATATCAAACGTGAAAAGAATGAGGATCTGGCGTTGGAGGAATGCGTGGCGCTTCTTTTTGCCGGAAAATTTACGACAGCGAAACAGTGGCATTCGGGGGAGGGAATTTTCTTCACGTCCCACTTAATGGATCAATTTATGATCCTCTCGGACGAGGTCTGTTTTTCAAGAGACAGTTTTCACGACGAACAAACCGATGTTCTTTCGGTTCCGAAAGGAACAGGCGTCTATATGCTTTTGGATAACCACAGTAAAAAGACGACCTTGGAGGTCTTTGACCGATTTTCAGATGTGGAGGAGGGCTTCATCCGTACTCAGATCCCGATTGCGCATATTTTCCCTAATGGGAGCCCGGTCTCTCGTTCAGAAGCACGTCGGTTGGGAGAACTGGTAAAGAGATTTAAGGAGATCGATCTTGATTTTCTGAACGTGGAAGAAGTGGGCCAAGCGTTTGTGCACGAATTATTTATTGTTTGGCAAGAGCGCAACCCTGAAATTCGCTTGAATATCAGTAATGCGAACCAAGCGGTTGAACGAATGATCAAGCGTGTATTAAATACAAAATAAAAACAGCACCCGATATTAAAATCGGGTGCTGTTTTTATTAGTTGCTTAATTTACAAAACTGTGATAGAATAACAGTATTGTTTAAAAAGGAAGTTGATTATGGAAGAAAACGTAACGTTTAAAGATTTAGGACTTTCGGAGGAACTGCTTAAGGCCCTGGAAGAGAAAGGGTATGCTTACCCCACAACCATCCAAAAACTGGCCATTCCGGAATTTATGGCATGGAAAGACGTGGTGGCTAAAGCCCCCACCGGAACCGGCAAGACCTTTGCCTTCGGGATTCCGATGATCCAGCATATTGATGCGGAAAATCCGGCCATTCAGGGCTTGATCTTGGCACCTACCCGGGAATTGGCCATGCAGATCGGCGAAGAACTGAGAGGTCTTTTGACCTACTATAAAGGAATCCGGGTGGCGGTGTTGTATGGCGGTGCCGGTCTGGAGGGACAGGCTCGTCAGCTGGAGAAAAATCCCCAGATCATCGTGGCGACCCCCGGTCGCTTGATGGACCATCATAAACGCCGTAATCTGCGGTTCGACCAGATTCAGACGGTGGTGCTGGACGAGGCAGACCGGATGTTGGATATGGGCTTCTATAAAGACGTGACCCGGATCGTGGATATGGTGAAAAACCGCCGGAATTTGGGTCTGTTTTCCGCCACCATCAGCCGGGAAGTCATGGATGTTTCCTGGAAATATCAGCGGGACGAGGTGGAGATCACCGTCGAGCCCAAGAAAGAGGATCGGCCGGATATCGACCAGTATTCCGTTACCGTTCCGCCCTTTAAAAAGACGGAAGCCACCGTGACCATGGTGACGGAAGGCCCCTTTGAACGGGTCATTATCTTTTGTAATACCAAGGTGATGTGTCAGCGCCTCAGCGACGACCTTTGTAAGGCGGGCGTGAACTGCGACTGTCTCCACGGCGATATTCCTCAGGGTAAACGGGAAAAGACGATGCAGAAATACCGGGACGGCAAATTGACCGTTTTGGTTGCTACCGACGTGGCCTCTCGGGGAATCGACGTGGACGACGTGGACTGCGTGCTGAACTACGATATTCCGGAAGAGATGGAGTATTATATTCATCGCATCGGCCGGACGGGACGTGCCAAGAAAAAGGGTGTGGTCTTTTCCATGCTGAATAATTTTGCGGAAAAGACCAAACTGGAAGAGATCATCAAATATACCGGCTATAAAGTCCAACGGTTGAAGATGGGGGAGGACGGCGTTCTCAAAGAGGGAGACGATCAATGAAATTGATTGATAAAACGTTAATCAAGTTTGTTTTGGTCGGCGTGGTCAATACGCTGTTTGGAACGGCGGTGATGTTTGGCTGCTATAATCTATTGCATTGGAATTATTGGGTCTCGTCCGCCGCCAACTATATTTTAGGCAGTATCCTGAGTTACTTTCTGAATAAACATTTCACCTTTAAAAACACCGAAAAAGGGTTCCGACCCATCCTGCGGTTCACCGTCAATATTCTGGTATGCTACCTTGTGGCATACGGGATCGCCAAACCGGCAGTCAATGCGCTTTTGCTCTCATCCTCCGTGAACGTTCGGGAGAATATTGCCATGATGGTAGGAATGTGTCTTTTTGTGGGCTTGAATTATATCGGTCAACGCTTCTTCGCCTTTAAGAAAAAATAAAAAGTGGCTGCTGTAATAGAAAGAGAAAGAGAGAAATTATGATGAAACTGACAAACGAACAGATCAAAACCTTACTGACCGGTGCGGTACATACCGAGGAGGCAGACGGCGCTCTTTGCCCTTACCGCTTTACCGCCGAGCAGCTGGAATTATATCTCAACCACCGCCCCAGATTCGGTAAAAGACCGATGTCGACGGCCGGCATCCGGTTGAATTTTAAGACCGATAGTACGAATATGTTTTTAAAATTAAGCCTTAATACAGGCGCCAGCCGCCGGTATTATTCGGTCGATGTTTTCGTGGATGGAAAACCTCACGATTATATGGATAATTTCTCAGATCAGGAACTTCCGGAGGTGTATATCACCGGGGAGTATCCGCTGGGGATCAATTCCAAGAACTTTTCTTTGGGAGACGGCACCAAGACGGTGACGGTTTATTTTCCTTGGTCCTGCAGTACGGAGATCTTGGAGATGAGCCTGGACGACGGCGCATATTTTGAGCCGGTCAAACGCACCAAGAAACTGCTGGCTTTCGGTGATTCCATCACCCAAGGCTACGATGCTTTGCGCCCCTCCAACCGCTATGCCTCTAAGTTGGCAGATCTTTTGGATGCGGAGGAGACCAATAAGGGCGTGGGCGGAGAAATCTTTGTGCCGGATCTGGTAGAACTTCGGGAAGATTTTGATCCGGATTATATTACTGTCGCCTATGGAACCAACGACTGGGGCAAGTTTGACGCACCAGCGGTTCTGCCTGAAAATTGCAAAAAGTTTTACGAAACGGTCAGCCGTTTGTATCCCTATGCGCAGATCTTTGCGATCACCCCCATCTGGCGGGCAGATCACGCCACCAAAGAGGTTCCGTTCGGATCTTTTGAAAAGGTAGCGGAGTTGATCCGGGAAGTGACGAAAGATCTCCCCAACGTGACGGTGCTCGACGGCTTTTCGTTTGTGCCTGCTGACTCAAAGTATTTTGCCGACCTGCGTCTTCATCCCAATGACGAGGGCTTCGCCTATTATGCAGAACATCTTTATAGTGCTCTGAAGGAGCATTTGAAATGAGACTGTATTTAATCCGCCACGGGGAGAGCGAAGCGAATGTACAAGACGTCTTTGGCGGTCAGACTCAAATTCCTTTGACTCTCAAAGGAGAAGAGGAGGCGATAAAAGTCAAAGCGATGTTGGAGGGATTGACGTTTGATAAAGTTTACTCCAGCGATCTGATCCGTGCTATTCGTACTCAGGAATTGATGTATCCCTGCGGCGACGTGGAGCGCTTGGCTCTTTTGCGGGAGATGGACGTGGGCGAACTTGCCGGAAAGCATCGGACGGAGTGCGTTAAGATCTGGGGCGAGGGATTTATGGAGGATCGTAATAAATCTAATTTCGTCCCTTATGGCGGTGAAAACCGTGCCATGATCTGTGAGCGGGCCATGAAGTTTCTGAAAATGCTGGAAGAGTCCCCCTACGAGCGGGTGGCGGTCTTTTCCCATAACGGATTTATCTGTTCCGTACTGCGGATGGTCAGTAAACTGGACCCGGACGACGGTAAGTTTTTCTGTACGAATTGTTCTGTTTCCACCTTTGAATATCAAAACGGGGAATGGAAAACAGGAACTTGGAATTATAGCGGAGAACTGGGGCAAAAATTATCGGGCGAATTATAATGAGATGTCGAAGGGTTCTTAGGCTGTGATGTCAATAGAAGGGGGATTAAGATGCAACGGGATAAGGCAAATTTAACCCAGGGTCCGATTTTTACCAAATTGGTAACATTTATGATCCCGTTACTGTTGACCGGCCTGGTGCAACGGTTGTTTAATGCGGCGGCGATCAGCATTGAATCCTTTGCTGACGCCATTACCAGACCTTCTTCCAGACCGGACTCAGTTTCGTCGGTCAGAATGTGGGCGTCCATCGTTTTGAGCGTGTCCGGAAGATCTATCGTTACTTGAGTCTTATGTCAGTGGGTTTTATCGGGATGGTTTCGCTCCTGGTTTGCCTGTTTCCCGAAGCACTTCTGGTACTCTATCGTATGGTTTATAAAAAAACAATAAAAAAGGAACTGTAATCAAACGATTACAGTTCCTTTTTTTGTATAACGAAAACCACCTGCTAAGCAGGTGGTTCAAAAGAGGCTTTTGCCGATGAGTAAAAAAGAGGCTCCTATGGTATAATGCAAAAGGTCTGCCAACCACAAGCATTAAAGACATAGGAGGTCAATATGAA
>JAZQAE010000064.1:0-9929 GCA_045544995.1 Eubacteriales bacterium | reverse complement strand
GCGGCTGAATTGATAAATATCAGAATACCCGACCGACGATGCAATTTCTTTAATTGGTCTCTTTTCCAAAAGCATTTCGTATGCCTTTTTCATCCGTAAGTCGGTCAGAAGTTGAAACGGTGTTTTCTGATAAACCTCTTTTACTATTTTACGAAGATAAACCGCACTTACGTTGCAAAAGGCAGCCACCTCATCAATTTGAAGATCCGCCCGTTCACATTTGCTCTGCATATAGCAAAGCGCTTTTTCTGCAAGAAGCTCTTTGCCGCTTTTGGGAGAATCGGTTTTAAAAAGAAAAAAGGCAAGCTGGTACAGTTTGGATAACAAATAGTATCGTGTACTTTCGTCGTTATTATAGGATCTTTGGGATATTTCTTGATATAAGCTCATGGCCAGTTTTTGGTTCATGCCATTGAGGGGGCAGGGCAAAGCCGAAGAATTGGAAATATTAAAATTGACGGAGATGCTCTCGGCACTTTCAAGGCATTCGTTTGTGTAAGCGGTTCCTTCCGGAATGAAAACACCTTGGTTGCAATCCGTAATGACAGTTTTATCGTCGAAGGTAAATTTAAGCCGCCCTTTCAGCGTTATGATAAAGCAACTGGCATAGCGTGACTGAAAGGTTAAGGTACGCCCTTTTTTATCTTTGACATAGGAAATATTTAGAAATTGTTCGATATTAATACGCTCGTTATTCATTCTTAACACCCCCGTATATTCTAATGTTTTATTTCAAAAAAGTCAATGAAATTGAGGGGATTTAGCGGATTTTAACGTTTTTGTTTCGGAAATGCTAAAACGTATACTGTTGCGGGCATTGAATTACAGGGGATCGGATGCTATCCTTAATAAAAAAGGAGTGAGCGAATGAAATTTCAGGGAAAAGTTGCAATGATAACGGGTGCTTCCGTGGGAATCGGCAGAGCGGTGGCTCTTTGCCTTGCAGAGCAGGGGGCCGATTTGGTTTTGTTGGACGTGAATATGGAACAGCTTTTGGCTGTCGGCGAAGAGATCAAAAAAATCGGAAGCAGAGTCTTGACCTATGAATGTGACGTCAGTAATGAAGAACGGGTCAACGAAGTGGTCGCCGGTGCTTTGGAACACTTCGGAAAAATCGACGTCCTTGTGAACAATGCTGCGCTGTGGCGGGACAGGTTTGAACTTGCGGAAGCATCTTCCGATTTGTGGAAGCGATATTTCGACGTAAACGTAATGGGCGTTTTTTATTGCACGAAGGCGGTACTGAACGGAATGCTTCAAAACGGGTACGGAAGGATCGTGAACGTGGCATCCGTCGCAGGGGTCTATGGAAATGCAAAAATGTCGCATTATTCCGCAACAAAAGGGGCGGTGATTGCGATGACCAAGGCCTTGGCCAAAGAGGTGACCGAAAAGGGGGTACTGGTCAATTGCGTTTCTCCGGGAAGCGTAAGTCCTTCTCAAAATGAGGATATGGACTTTTTCAAGCCCTCAGAGTTGAGTTTTACGGGCCGCACCGGCACCGATCGGGAAAATGCTAATCTGATCCTGTTTTTGGCAAGTGACGAAGCAAGCTATATTTCGGGACAGAATATCCAGATCGACGGTTGCAGAAAAAAACTGTAATATCAATATTATTTTAATACAACCTGTCAAAGCTTCTCGCCTTAAGGATGCTTTGACAGGTTTTGTTGTTTTGCAGGGTGTTTCCTTGCTTTTTGAATTTATAAATGCTATAATACAAAAGAGGTGATGAATTTGTTGAATATAACCGTTGTACAGCCCCCATATTTTATGGGCGATCATCCGGATGAAAAGATTGCGGATTTTTTAATTCATGAACTGCAAAAGGTTGAAAAAGACGCTTTGATCGTGTTGCCCGAATATTCTAATGCGGGCGGTGTTTCAGATATTGAAAGCGAAAAAGCCGCTATGCCGCGCGCTAAGGAAATGCTTGAAAAAGCGTCGGCGATCGCGAAAGAACGATCTGCCTACGTCGCCATCAACGTTTTAGAGGAAAGAGACGGAGAGATTAAAAACAGCACGTATTTGTTTGATAAAACGGGGGAGACCTCCTTTGTTTACGATAAAATCCATCTTCCGCCAAGTGAAGTCGCTTTGGGCGTTAAATATGGAGACGGTGCCTGCGTTTGCGATCTGGACGGTATTCGCTTTGGCTTTTTAACTTGCTATGACGTTTATTTTAATGAACAAATTGAGTATCTGGCAAGCCAGAAGCCGGATATCATTCTTATCCCCGGGTACCAACGGGGAGAAGCGACCGATATTATCCGTGCTCAAACAAAAATGATTGCCTTTCGTTGCAATGCATTTGTGGCGAAATCGTCTTATTCTATGGAGAGCGACGAAAAGGGCGGTTGTTCCATGATCATTGCGCCTAATGGAACCATATTAAAAGACATGGGGAAATCAACGGGTGCAGTCTCTGCAAACGTCGACCCTAAAGAAAAACATATGCGCACGGCAGGCTTTGGCGGCGGCATGATCCGCAACGATGATTTTATAAACGACGGACTTCGTCCTGATATTTTTAAGAATTGAAAATGAACGCTCGGCGTATGCCGAGCGTTCATTCAGACTGTCAAAAAAGTCCCCGACCGCAGAAAATGAAAAGAGGAAAAAAGTTCATACCGCTTTTGCAATATGACGGCGAGAAAGAGAAGCTACTCTTTCTCGTTGTTTCTTTACAAGGAAAAAATCCGCATGAGAATGCGGATTTTGATTGAAATTTTCTGCTATCCGCCAAATCGCTCTCTACCGTACCCATGTACGCCGACGAGACCGATTTGACGAATTCGGAAACATTTTTGAGAGTCTGCTCAGCGTGTCAAAGATAAAAAACAGGGTTCTTTGACACGCTGAATGAACGCTCGGCGTATGAAATACGCCGAGCGTTCATTATTTTGACGAATTTGAGAACATTCGTGTTAAAGATATTTATATGCTGAATTCATAATGACCCGATTTTAACGAAGCTCCTTTGAAAAATACATCGGGCACGCCGTCTATATCCAGGATGATTTTATCAGACGTACGTTCTATGGATAACTGTCCTTCTCTGATCGATACTTTGGCTTTTACAGATCCTACCTTATCAAGCGCAACGGGCAGGATCTCGATCCGTTCATCTACCCGTATGCCGGCGATCATGCTGTAGAAAATACTGTCGATGCTGCCGAACATACAATGGTTTTGCGAGCCGCCGCCGTCCCACCGTTCCGGGAGCGTGGTCTTATCACGGATAAGATCCAGCCATGACGGGAAGGTGTCCTGCAATATAAGACGCATGGCGGTTTCATACTCATTGTTCTCTTTAAGCACTTCCATCATGTGCTTGGTTCCGAAGATGCCGGTGGTCAGATGATCGTCGTGGGCTTTAATATCCGCCAGCAATCGTTCAAGTACCGCCCGCTTGTCTTGGTCGGGGATAAGCCCCAGTCTCAAAGCAAAGCTAAGTGAGAACTGACTGTTATTGCCAAAGCCCTTATTTTCGGCGTCGTAAAACCGATCTAAGATAGCGGCTTTTTCTTGTTCCGCCACTGAAATATAATGCTGCTTTTGGGAATCACGCCCTAAAGCGCCCAGAATCTTTATGGTCAAAAACAGAGTATAATAATAGAAAAGACTGCTGCTGCAGGCAGGATCGCCACGGACCCAACCCTTGTCCCGTGACATCCAGTCGCCGTATTTTGTCTTATCTAAAATGGGGCCCAAGGTTCCAAGGTGGTCCACATATTTTATGACGGAATCACAATGATGCTCTAATAGTTCTTTATCTTTGTAAAAAAGGTAGCGTTCCCAAAGGATAACCAGATAACCTGCGCCAAAATCAACGGCGTGATTACAGGTATGCCACGGCGCTAAAAACGATACCGCACCCGTCTCGGAATGGGCACAGCCCCGTATATCCTCTAAGAATTTATCGTAGAACCGACGCATATCAAAATTGTACAGACAGGTACTGGCGGTAACGGAGGCATCTCCTAACCATCCTAACCGTTCGTCACGTTGGGGACAATCCATGGGAAAGCTCATAAACGCGGCTTTCTGGGTACGGAGGATCACATCGTGCAGACGGTTGATCGCCTCGTTATCGCACTCGAAATATCCGTCCTGCTCCAGATCGGCGTACACCTGATAGGCTTCTACCTCTAAAATATCCGCCATACAGTCTTCGATCGTGATCTCCACCGCAGAAAAACCGTGCAGGGTGAATTTTGGTTCGTATTCTTCGGAAGCGGCGCCTTTCAGGATATAAAGGTCGGTATTCTCTGCGTTACGGTTGCTATAGGTATCAAGATACCCTTTGACGGCGTCTGATTTCTCTGCATACCGGATCTGTATTTGTTCGCCCTTTTGACCTGTAACACGGATACGCACCCAGCCGGATATGTTTTCTGAAAACACGTAGATCGTTTTCCCGTTCAGTTTTTCAAGTACCTTGACCGGTTTTAAGGTGCGATGTTTTTTGAGATGAAAATACGTATTTTTCTGAAGGTCGGTGCAGGGGGCGTCTACCGTCAGCGCATTTTGCCATTTGCTATCGTTAAAGCCGGCGGTGCTCCAGCCGGTCTGTTCGCAGTTGGCATCATATGTTTCGCCGTCGTAATAACAGTTTTTGAGAATAGCACCGTAATCGCATTTCCAATCGTGATCGGTCTCGATCGTCTCCCGTCTGCCGTCGGTATACACAAGGGTCAACCGCAACGCAAGACAAGGGTCGCCGTACCATGCTGCACGCCAGCCCCAATACTTTTTAGGGGTGGAATATCTTCCGTTGCCAAGCTCGACGCCTACGGCGTTGACGCCGCCGGTAAGCAGATGGGTCACGTCGTACTCATCATACAAAACACGTTTGCGATAAGCAGTCTCAAGCGGAGTAAGGACGTAATCTCCTGCTTTTCCGCCGTTGATATAGAGCTGATAAAATCCAAGTCCGCAGACGGAGAGGATCGCATTTTGGAGTGTACCCTTTATTTCAAACTCTTTGCGGAAGAGAATGCTTTTTCTCTCCGGCGAGATCCGTTTTACGGCGTCGTCGTGAACGTCTTGATATCCTTCGCCGTTATATCCCCATTCAAGCCGCGGGGTATTGGTCTTGCCGATCCATTTGATGTTATCCATTCGTGTACTCCTTGAAATTTTGATCTGAAATCAACTATATGATCTTTATGGCGTTTTCCATCCAGTTCAATGCGAAAGCCTCGTGGCCTTTTTCGCTAAGATGGATCCCGTCTTTTTCATAATAAAGATCAAGGTTTTCCAAAAGCCATCCGTTCGGGCAGAGCGGAATATCATATTCCAGAGATACTTCTCTTAAAACGGCGTTATATTTTGAAACGTTTTCATTCGTCTGATATTTTTCTTTGGTGGTGTAATGCTTTTCAAACCAACGCTCATGAACCGGAGTGATCTCAAACAGTAAAACGGTGGCACCGGCTTCTTTTGCCCAACGTACGAAAGCAGACACGTTTCGTTTGTATTCCGAAATACTGATGCTGGGCAACCGCTCTTCGCCTGTGAGCAGAGCGTCGTTTCCGCCGATCATGATCGATACGAGCTCCGGCCGGAAACTCTTGAGGCTCCGTTTGTACTTATTCAGTAACATGGCCGAAACCGTTCCGGACACGGCAAGGTTACAGGGCTCTAATTCTCCCGTCAGCGTTACAGTCGCACGGTATCCCAGATTATCTCTGGTGATAGAATCACCGATAAACATGGTTTTACGGCCGTTGAGTTTTGAAAGGTCATCCTTGAACTTTTCCTTTAATAACGTTCCTCTGTAATCGTGGACTGCGTTTAATCGGTCAATGGTTTTCTGTACCTCCGCCGGGCTGTCGCCCGTACCTACAGATAATACGTCTATATCCCGGGGATTTGGAACGGTAATATCATATCCGCTATTAAATCTTATAAAAAACTCCGACATGAGATTATTCCTCCGTGAACATGGTCCGTACAAGCTCGATGGCAAATAATTTGTTCATTTCTCTTGTGGGATGGTTGATCTTATTGGCTAAAAGTTCGGTAGTATTGACACCGCTTTCGTACAGCTTTTTCCAGATGGCATAGCAATCGCAAACGGGGATGTTCATTTTGCGGCAAAGTTCCTTGGCCGCTGTTAGGTGCGCCTCAAGGACACCACGATTTTGAAAGTCTGCACAGGTTTCGGCAACCTTGATGATGGCGGGATCGGTCAGATGGGGGCTGATGGCGGTATTCATCATGTTGGGGGTCATAAAGAGAACCTCGATGCCTGCGTCCTGCAGTTTTGTGAAAATCCCCTCCAGCGCCGTAACGTAGATTTTGATATTTTCGGATTCTATCTTGCTGTACCTGCCCTTACAATCGTTCAAGCCGAAGCAGACCACCGTCAGGTCCGGGGCGTGACGGATGACGTCCCGCTCTACCCGCTCAAGTCCTTTTACCGCTTTGCCGCCCGCTATACCAGCGTTAATAATATTGATCGGCACAGTGGGAAAGAGGTTGTTCAGAATTTTTACCACACTCATTTCATAGGAGTTTTGCTGGTCGCAAACGGTGGAAACGCCTCCGCTTGCGTTTTTATAAAGTTCAAAGCAACCTTGCGTTACGCTGTCTCCTAAAAAGGCAATGGTAACGCCCTCGAGATACCGGTCTTGCGTCTTGTTCTTGATTTTTTGAATGATTTTCATATTAAATATCACTCCTTAAATGATCTGAGATCATTATATTAGATTTATATTAGTTCGCAAATGTCTAAAATCGACATTTGCATATCCGTTTGTGATGTGTTTTAGGATACGGGAAGAGGAGTGTTGACAAAGGAATTTATCAATAATATAATGAACTTATCATGATAATACAGAAGTTATTACTTGCATCCGAATCGTATACGAATCCAAATTGGGAATACAGAAACGTCTACGTCGAATTTTCCAGATTGTATTACATTATTGACGGCGAAGCCTATTATGAGGAGAAAGGTAAACGAGTAAGATTAAAAAAGAATCATTTATATCTTACCCCTGTCAAAAGAAGTTTCGATCTGTATGAGAATTCAAACGACAAGTTGCTTCATACGTACGTACACATCGTTACGCTTCCCGCTGTAACCAAGTTTACGGAGATTGAAGTGGTAAAGGGAACCCCGCTCGCCGACGGGGTCGATTTGTGGCGTAAGCATATCCTCTCCGGAGATCACAAGCTTATTTCGGATAC
Organism: Eubacteriales bacterium; assembly: GCA_045544995.1. Classification (GTDB taxonomy): domain Bacteria; phylum Bacillota; class Clostridia; order Oscillospirales; family QAKW01; genus QAKW01. Next base: position 2,729 of record JAZQAE010000064.1, on the reverse strand, counting down.
GGTACAGTTTGTCGTTTCATGTATTGAAAACGATATTGAGAACGCCCCGTCCATTGCAAGTAAAACACGCAGTTATATCGATAATATGACCGACTTCGATTTTTACATGGATAAATTAAGCTTTGAACTTGGATATTGCAGAGAGTATATAACGCGGCAGTTTCAGATGGAATATCACATGACACCGGCACAATATTTTAACCAACGCAAAATGAATTTAGCGCTCGAAAAGCTTATCGGCGGAGCCTCTGTTCAAAAGATTGCCGACGAACTGAACTATTCGTCGCCCTTTGCTTTCAGTAAATCATTTAAAAACTTTTTCGGGCTATCTCCTAAAAAGTATCTTTCTACTTTTAATTTATAAAAAAGGGGACTGTAAAAAACGTGCGTTTTTTACAGTCCCTTTTTATTTGGGTTCGTTTCCGTTTTCAAAGATGCCGATCATCTCTCGGGTCAGGCTGAAGCCATCGTCATGGGCAGGCAGGGCGTCTCTGGAGTACCATGCCGCCATGGAGAGTTCGTTTTCATCAATATGAATGGCGTCGCTTCCGTCTACATCACAGAAAAATCCCATCAGCAGGTTTCCGTCCACACCCCAAGGCTGGCTTTTATAGTAGCGCAGGTTCTTTACCCGAAGTCCGACTTCCTCCATGACCTCTCGGTGGACGGTCTCTTCGATGGTTTCACCGATCTCCGCATAGCCGGCCAGGAGGGCGTAGCGGGTATAGGCTCGTCCTGCATATTTACTTAAAAGCAGCCGGTCTCCGTTGGTGACTGCCACGATGACCGCCGGGCTGATGCGGGGAAAGATCATATTGCCGCAGTTCGGACAGCGCAGCATCCGCTCCTTGCCGTCGTGCTCGGTGGGGGTGCCGCAACATCCGCAAAGGCGGTTGGTACGATACCAGTTATACAAGTGCCAGCCGGTCATGACGGCAAAGCAGAGTTCTCTGTACGTCAGATCACGTAACTGGCGTACCGGTTCAAAGGAAAAGCCCTCCGTGGGGGTGATGGGGGCAGGGGAGAACCAAAGAAAATAGTTCTGCTCCCGGATACGAAAGGCATAGCGTGTTGCGCCCCCGCCTTGCGTTGCTTCCATCATGGACAGGGTGGGGAGTTTGGGTGAGCCGTCTTCTTCTCGGCAAAGCAACACTTGTCCTTGGTGAAAACAAAGGATGGGGTCCTCCGCATGGGCAGTTCTATTATAAAATTCGTTTTCTAATCGTCCGAGTTCCAGATCCTGAAGCATAGCGGTCTCCTTAACTTTAATGTAATCAGATTTTATCACAGATGGGATGGGAATTCAATCATTCGTTTTTTTATTATTGGGTGGAAAAATGTTCAATGATATGCTATAATGAATCATAATGATTGATTTGCACATATAGGAGGGGCAAAATGGAACAAGATTCACTGCTTTTTATTTTAAATGAAAGGCCATCCAGACTTGCGGAATTTCCCGAATGGCAGGATGATACCGACTTCATCCGTGAAGCGGTGCAGAAGAACGGCTATATTTTGTGTTTCGCATCCGAACGGCTTCGCAGTGATTACGAAACCGTGATGTTAGCCCTGGCAAATAAAGGGCTGGCCTACAAAAGCATTGCCGAAGAACTGAAAAAGCAAAAGGACGTGATTTTGACGGCGGTCACTTCCAATGGAATGGTCATTGAGGAACTTTCGGAGGAGTGGAGATCTGACTGGGACGTGGCTTTTACGGCGGCTGCCAGCGACGGTGCTGCGCTGAAATATATACCGGCAGAGTTTCGTGAAAAGCGGGAGTTGATCTTGGCGGCGTTACAGTATTGCTCTTCCTTTGACGTCTTCAATAAACTGATTCCCTACATTCCCAAGCACTTTCTTTCCGATAAAGAGGTGGCCATTAAGTTGGTAGGGCTCCACGGGTATCTTTACGATTACGTGGATGAAAAATTCCTCCATGATATCGACGTTTTAGAGGCGGCTGTAAAGTGCGACTCCTATATTGTTGAAGAGTTTGATGAGGAAATCTTGGCGGACAAGGAATACGTAAAGCGGTTTATCGCCATTGATCCGTCCCTCATTGTATACGCCTCCGAGGATTTACGTGCAGACAAGGAACTGGCTTTAATGGCGATGAATCATCCTGATTGCCGCTATGCCCTTGAATTTCTTGCGCCCTGTATGCAGGCGGACGTGGACGTGTTGCGTGCCTTTGTGGCTAATTTTGAGGATGGCTATAGAAGAGCCTATGCTTTTGATGAAAAGTTCAAAAATGTGCAGATTCCGGAGGTATTGTTCCGGGACGACGCCTTTATGAACGCCGTGTTGGATATTTATTTCGATCAGGTGGACCAGCTGGACAACGACGTGTCGGTCGGCGAAGATAAGGCTTTTGTGTTACGTGCCATTGAGTTGGGGAGAGACGTCTCAAAACTGGCAACGCTGGAACTGCTGAAGGATCAGGACGTGGTCAAAGCGATGGAAAAGGCAGAAAAACGCAGATTTAAAAAAGAACGGATGCACCGCCTCTTTCACTGGTGGAAAAAGGCATAGGAAGATATCCTAGAAAATGAGAAGAGGTTTTTAAGGATGATACATTCATTTTTATTGATCGGGCAATCCAATGCGGCGGGACGTGGATTTTTGGATGAAGCAAAGCCCTTGGATTCCTGCGACGGTAAAGTTAAAATGATGCGGAACGGCAGATTTATAAAGGCCTTTCGTCCCATTAATCCCGATCGTCATTT
>JAZQAE010000063.1:0-3180 GCA_045544995.1 Eubacteriales bacterium | reverse complement strand
CCCTTGCCAGTTATCTGGCACGGTTTGTTTCTCAGACAAAACATCACGGTTTTGGTGCCGCAGTAAAAGAAACGGTAAAATGGATCACTAAGAAATGATGGAAGTCGGAGGCCAAGCGGTCTTAGGAAGACAACAATGGGCACCAACTCCTTGGCTCACAGAACGACATGGCTACGATCCGACTTCCCTTGCCAGTTATCTGGCACGGTTTGTTTCTCAGACAAAACATCACGGTTTTGGTGCCGCAGTAAAAGAAACGGTAAAATGGATCACTAAGAAATGATGGGACTTGGTTTTTTAAGAAATTGCATATCATCTTTGGTTTATAAGGCGACTCCTGTTCAGAAGAATAAGTACGTCTTCACCAGTTTTAACGGCCATTATTCGGACAACCCCAAATATATCTGCGAGGCACTCCATGCCCAAAGCCCTCAGGCTCAGATCGTTTGGCTTGTGAATCCCGCTTACATCAGTGACGTGCCCTCCTATGCAAAAGCCGTTAATATTGGGAGTAAAAAAGCCTTTTGGCATCGTGCGTCTGCCAGAGCGATCATCGACAACGTTTACGGAGAGCGAGAAAACAACCTCATTTACGGGGATCGTAAAGCGAAGTTTAAAATCAAAACTTTCTTAAAGAAAAAAGGCTCCCAGGACGTATTTACCACCTGGCACGGAACCCCTCTCAAGAAAATGGGGATCGACCAGCACGCTTCCACCGTCTGTGACTTTTCCTGCCCCGATACGACCATGATTTTAGGAAATCAATTCACCTTAGACATCATGGATCATCTGACCTTCCATAAACTGGATATGCAGCTTTTGGGAACGCCCCGTAACGATATCCTGTTTCAAGGATCGGAACAGATCGCCAAAGTAAAGGCTCAGCTTGGTCTGCCTGCCGATAAAAAGGTCATTCTCTTTGCCCCCACCTTCAGAACGGACGGTTCCAACATCGCCGATAAAAATATTGCGCGCAGCGGAATCAATCAGTTGGAAGAGATGGACTTTGATCTGCTCTTCGAGACCTTGGCGCAAAAGTTCGGGGGCGACTGGGTTCTTGTCTGCCGTTTTCACTATCACGTGGAAAAAATGGTGGACTGGGATGCCCTGGAACAGCAGTATCCGGGACGGATCATCAACGGAAACCGGCACGACGACATGGCGCAATACCTGCTCTGTACCGACGTTTTATTGACCGATGCCAGTTCCTCGATGTTTGACTTCTCTTTAACCAAAAAGCCGTGCTTTTTGTTCTTCCCCGATTTGGAGTATTACGGTTCTGAAGAACGCGGTTTTTACGGCAACGTGGAGGATCTTCCCTATCCCTGTGCCGTCGACTTCAAGGGGCTCCTTGATGCGATCCGTCATTTTGATTCTGCGCAATATGCCCAAAAGACGGACCGGCTTTTGAACGACTATGGCTTTGTGGATGACTGTCAATCTTCAGAAAGGGTGGCGAACTTTATCCTCGCTCGTTGCAAAAAATGAAATCACTTTTGCTCAAATTCAAGGCGATGCCCGATTCTGCCAAATCGTCCTTAGCGTTTGTCTTTTCCTCTTTCGTATTGAAAGGGATCAGCTTTGTGACCACGCCGATCTTTACCCGCATCCTTTCCCAAGAAGATTACGGCGTTATGAGCGTCTATCTCCAATGGCTTTCCATCATCGAGGTCATCGCTCTGCTGGGACTGACATCCGCAGGGGTATTCAACGTAGGCCTGAACGATTATAAGCACGAGAGAAACCAGTACATCTCTTCGGTTCAGACCTTATGTAATATCACAACGGTCGTTACCTTCTCTATCATTTTCGTCCTAAAAAGCGTTTTAGGGGATGGATTTTTGCTCCCCACCGAATATCTCTTTTTGATGTTTGTCCATTTCATTTTCAGTCCCGCTCAGATCTTTTGGATCACACGGCAGAAATACGAATACAAGTATAAGCTTGCCACCTTCGTCGTTATTTTCTCCTCCGTGATCTCCCAAGCCTTGGCAGTCATAGCGGTACTGTTAATGAAAAACGGAGATCTGGCGTTCACCAAACTGCTCAGTACCGAGATCGGCTGTATGGTCTTTACCCTTCCGCTTTATATTATGATCTTTTGGCGCGGAAGAACGTTTTTTGATTTTAAACGTTGGAAAAAGATCTTGGTGTTTGCCCTTCCCCTGATCCCCCACTATCTTTCTCAGCACGTTATGTCGGGTGCCGACCGCATTATGCTGAGCGAGTTGGTCTCCGAGGCGGCGGCAGGTGTTTATTCCGTAGTGGCCAACATCAGTATGGTATCCGGCATCGTATGGGCGGCCATCAACGGTTCGCTGATCGCCTATACCTTTGACCATTTAGAAAAGAAAGAATATAAAAACATCAACAGCACCGTCACCATGTTGGTGCTGGGGTATGGAATCGTCTGTTTTTCCGTCTGCCTGATCGCACCGGAAGTATTGGCGCTCCTTGCTCCGCCGGAGTATTACGGCGGCATTTACGCCGTGCCTCCCATCGCCGGAATGGCCTTTCTTTCTGCTCTTTATAACGTCTATGCCAACATTGAGTTTTTCAACAAAAAGTCCGTTTACATCACCACGGCAACCGTGGTTGCGACGGTTGTTAACATTGTTTTAAACGCCTTGTTGATCCCCAAGTTTTCCTACGTAGGCGCCTCCTACACTACGTTGATCTCCTATATCGTCCTTGTGGCGATGCACTATATAGGCTACCGCAAAAGCACCCGGGATAAGATCTATAATTCTAAAAACATCTTCCTTATCAGCGCGGTCGTTCTGGGCGCCTGTGAGCTTTGCAATCTTTTGTATCCCCTCACCGTCGTTCGGTACGCCTTTATCGGCGCCATCGCCATCCTGGCCATCATCAAACGTAAATTCATTCTGCAAAAAATAAAAGCGCTTAAAGCGTAAAGCAAGAAAGGAACTATGAATATGAAAACCGTCATGCTTGTTTTCGGCACCCGTCCGGAAGCCATCAAAATGTGCCCCCTTGTGAACGAACTCAAAAAAAGAAAAGGAATCAAAACAGTCGTTTGCGTCACCGGTCAGCATCGTGAAATGCTCACTCAGGTTTTGAATGCATTTCATGTGGAGCCGGATTATGATCTTTCAATCATGAAAGAGAAACAGACCCTTTTCGATATTACCACCAATATCTTGAACGGCATCAAAGCCG
>JAZQAE010000062.1:0-1924 GCA_045544995.1 Eubacteriales bacterium | reverse complement strand
ATATATGCAACGGAAAAATCTTCAGAGATAGGATCATGGGATCATTTTAACAGAGCAGTCTGGGACGAAGTGCAAAGAAGAAATCCTGAATGGAAAATCGAAAAGGTATATTCGTACAAGTACATATTGGATTTATCTGTCTGATTATTTTAAATTGTTTGTGCTTTCAAAACAATTGGTTCATTCTTATGGTATATTGATTTGAGCAGAGCGATATCAAATAGTATTGCGTAAAAATAAAAGAACATCATTTACAACACGTGGAGGGATTATGAGTAAAGGATATTGGATTTTAGCGGTAGTATTATTGTTGATTTTTCCGCCTATTGGAATCATTATGATAATCGCAGGATTCTTTCTAAAACCAGAAAAGAAACCTGCGCAAAAGACTGTGGCGAAACCCAAAACGCACCGAGAGAAATGTGATGAATGGTTTCCGGGTTTGATAGAGACAGTTCATGAAGCAGAGATTTTTTTCAAAGAGCATCGAGACATTGCCGATAACGATAAAAATAGGTTTTACTATGGAAGCGTACGTATTGTTGCCAAGCCGGAAATATCATGCTATCGTGTGATTATTGAGTCATTTAATGATGAACTTCTCAGTGAAGATTGGAAAGAGTATCTTCCGGGCTGGAAAGTTGGATATGCGAAGAAAGGTGAGTTCGGTTATTACAGTAAGAATATTGGCGGCGGTATTCTTTATAAAGATATAAGAAGTAATATTTCTGTATCATCGGATTGTCCAGATTATGTTCCTTCACTATTGGAAGAGGTAAACCTAAACTGGAAAGAAAGTGGCGATCGTATTCGGTTTGATTCATTTTAAAAAGAAAAACACAAAAAAGAGGCTCTTTCGAGAGTCTCTTTTTTTATTGACCTTATTTTTAAAATGTGCTATGATTAAGAAAAAATCTTTGGAGTAAACGCATGAAACTGATCTTTTTTACAGACTTACATCATTATCATGGGGACCGGGAGACGGCGATCTTTGGAAAAGCCAAGAAATTGACCCAATATGCTCTGCCGATGCTGGAGCAGTTGATCGAGAAGGTCAACAAGGAGTACAAGCCGGATGCGGTCATCAATCTGGGCGATTCCATTCAGGATGCCAACGACCGGGCGGCCGATGCCGAGTGTCTTTCCTTTATTTTTAATAAGTTTAAAGAGTTTAATTGTCCCTGTTATTCGGTGCTTGGCAATCACGACATGAAAATGTTTGACTCCAAGGAGGAGATTTCCGCCATCGTTGGGCAGGAGCAGTTTACGTATTCTTTGGATCTAGCCGGTTATCATCTGGTCTTTATGACCAACGATCTGAAGCCGGAGCTGGGCACTGCCGGCGGCGGTACTGTTAAGACCCATTCTATGTCCGAGGCGGACATTGCATGGCTCAAAGAGGATCTTGCGAAAAACGAGAAGCCGTGTATTCTCTGCACCCATTACGTCTTTCTGGGCGATGGGTGGAAGAGTCCTTATGCAAAAATTGAAAATCGGGACAAGATTTTCGAGGTTCTGGACGAAGATAAGAATCTCTTGGCGGTATTTTCCGGCCATACACACGTCGCCTATACGGAGCACCGCAACGGCGTGGATTATCACGTCTTTGGTTCTCCCATTGCCGATCTGACCCTGTGCGGAAAACCGGATGGAGTATATTATGAGGTTGATATTGACGGCAAGGAGATCAAAGTGACAGAGCATCTTTTTGAGGTGGGGGAGATTCCGGGATGACCACCTTTCAGAAATTAGACCGCTTAACCGCTCTTGCCCGGGCTAATGAGGGGCTTCGGCAGGCGCTGGTGGCGACGGAGACTTGCAAAGAGCCTCTTTGGGAGTTTTGCCGGCTGGCGCAGGAGGCCGGGGTAGAGCTTTATCCGGGGGAGCTTTTTGCCATTGGGCAGGAATATTCCGATAATCAATG
>JAZQAE010000061.1:0-3998 GCA_045544995.1 Eubacteriales bacterium | reverse complement strand
AAGTAAGACGCTTTGGGTACAGATGCTCAAACCGGAAAACTTTGCGCCGATCCTGGCGGCGGTCGGGGTGATTTTGGTCATGGCGTCCAAAAAAGACCGCCGCCGCACCGTAGGATCTGCTCTTTTAGGTTTTTCTTTATTGATGCACGGTATGGAACTGATGAAAGTGGCGGTAGAGCCCCTGGCGGACGATCCTCGGTTCGGCGATCTGATGGTGGCTTTTCGTAATCCGCTTTTGGGGGTGGCGGCCGGGGCGGTCATCACGGCGATCATTCAAAGCTCTTCTGCATCGGTGGGCATTCTCCAAGCCCTCTCCCTCACCGGCCGGGTGACCCGCTCCATGGCGGTTCCCTTGGTGATGGGGCAAAATATCGGCACCTGCGTTACGGCACTGATCGCCGCTGTCGGCGCAGATCAAAATGCAAAGCGGGTGGCGAAGACCCATCTCTTGATTAACTCTTTGGGGACAGCCGTCTGCTTGGTGCTCTATACCGTTGCGGAATGGCTGTTCGGTATGGACGATTCCCCCACCTCTCCGGTGGGGATCGCAATCATTCATACCCTCTTTAACGTGACGATCACCGCACTCTTATTACCCTTTACCCGGCACCTGATCAAATTAGTAGAAAAATCGACCCCGGCATAACCGACGGGGTCGAGTTTTTAATGATGTTAGTTTTCCATGAGGCGGGTGTACTTTTTATAGAGTTCCATATACTTATTGTATTGCGCTCGGTTAATTTTACCGGCGGTATAGTATTCTTCCGCCTTTTGTCCCAGCATTTTACGACAGCCGTGGGCGGAATCCTTATAATTATTGGAAAGAAAGTTTTTGAGCTCCGAGAGAATAAAGTCCAATTCCTTTTCCGCTTTTGATTTAAATAAAAACATGGTATCACCTCAAGGATATTCTATCACATCCTTGAAAAAAAGAAAAGCCCATGCTATAATCAAGTTATAATGAATGAGGAGGGATGAAAGATGCGCTCTTTCAAATCCAAAGGAATTGCATTATTCTTAGTCATTTGCATGGTATTGACCTTCATGCCGATGGCTTTTGCAGAGGAGATCCCCGCTGTGACGGAAGAGTACTCTCTGCACCAGGCGGCATTGGCCGGCGGTGAGTACCAGATCACTCAAATAATCGATATTGTGGATGGGCCGATCGTGGTGGAAAAGGATCTGACCTTATATCTGGGCGCAGATCTTCAGGTGATGAACTCTGATCCGGAGCATCAGCTGGAGTCGTTGTTCGTCGTGAGAGGTGCCACCCTGACCATCAAGGCAGGTGTTGACGGAAATTCGGCGTGTATTTCTTATCAGGGCGACGGCTGTGTTGCAAAGCTGATCGGCGCAGAGACGCAGACGGCAATCGTATCCGAAGCCGGAAGCTGGTACGGATTTAATCGATTTCAAGAGGGGCAGACCTTTAATCCGGACGCCGTATTTATGGTAGAGCATCCGGAAGGAACCTTGCAACCCGGCATCACGTTAACGGGTGGATATTATCAGGCGCAAACCCCCGAAGGCCCATGGTCCGGTCCGTTGTTTGGCGGAGATGCGGCGCAGGTGAGCATTTCCGGCGGTGGCTTTAGTGTGGACGTTACGCCCTATCTGGAAGAGGGTATGGTTTGTCTGAACGATTGGGGCAGCTATAAAGTCTATCCGATTGCCACGGAGTTCAGCGAGGACTTTACGCTGACCGGAAAAGACGGCGTTTTGACGCTGAAACGCTATGAGCCGACCCCGGAAGATATGGACTACTTTGTGGATATGCTCTACATGACCTATGGGTATCCCGATCTGGAAGGGCCTCAGCAGTACGCCTTTTTCGGCGACACCTACGATGCGGAAGCGCAGACGATGTACGTTTCCCGCACCGGAGAGAATGGAGAACTTTTGGAGGTTCACCAAATCACCTTTGAGTTCGTCTATGATGAAGCGATCAAAGCGCAGGTAGATGCCTTTGTGGAGACCTTGCCTCCCCCGGTGTATTATCCGGATGAGTGGGGAGAGGGCTGGTATGAACCTCACTATTATCAGGTAAACGATCTGGAGTTGATCAATTACTGGCTGACTTGTACGGAGGAAAACGAAGAGTACAATATCAATAACCTGATCAACTATTCCAAAGAGTTTAAAGAGTATATCAATTATAAAAACTTCCGTCTGGACGGACTGGATGCCCGGATGGGAGACGGCGATTTCTTTATGACCCAGACCGCCGGTATTGCAAACTTTGTTTACGGTGATACCACATATTGCTCTACCGAGATGGGCGTTCGGGCAGATCATATCTTCTACGTTCCTACCGAGACTGCGGATGAAGACGTCTTGGCGGCGATCCAAGGCCGGATCGACGCTTATCTCGGTGAAGGAAAAGTGACGGTGGAAGAGGGCGGTCCTGTTCTGGACTATCTCTTGCAGGAAGACTACCGCCTTGGCATTGAATGGGGCGATATTGATCCCGAGATGTCTTATGAGGACTGGAAAAACAGCGGTCTTGCTCCCAGCTATACGGCAGCAGAGGCAACCGGTCTGGAGTGGCTGAAGGATACGGACCTTTGCTTCAAGACCACCATCAACGGCTTTACCTATACCTTCCTTGCAGTGAAAGACAGCGCCAAGATCGTAGAGGCGCCCACCTATCAGAGTGTGGACGTCACCACCGAAGTGGCGGTGCGGACAGAGGACGCATCGGTTCCTTTGGATACCATGATTCAGGTGGAAAAACTGACCGAGGGTGCAGTTTATGATCATATTATGAATTACATTCAGGTGGAAGAGCATGAGACTTATGACATCGGCTTGTATTCCGGCTCCAAGGGCCAGGTGACCGAATTGGAGAACGGAATGTTCGAGGTAGAAATTCCGCTGGATGAAAAGTTCGAAGGTAAGACGTTGATCGTTTATTACGTGGCAGAAGACGGGACGGTAACGCCCCATCCGGTGACCCCTCTGACCGGCTCAATCTCCTTTACCACCGATCACTTCAGCGCCTATACTCTGGCGGTGAAGGAAGAGGGCGAACCCTGCGATCACGACTATCTCTGGGACGAGGAAAGCAAGACCTATCGTTGCTCCTGCGGTGCAGTATATCAGGAACTGGATCCGGACGGCGACAGCGAAACCACCATGGCAGATGTCATTCAACTGCTCCGTGCGGTGGATCGCATCATCACCCTGCCCCTTTATCGGGCAGATATTAACGGCGATGGGAAAATGACGTTATTCGATCCCATCCGTCTGTTACAAATCATGAACAACTAAAAACAGATCCGGGATGCAGTAGCATCCCGGATCTGTTTTTTATTTCAGGGGTTTGGGTTCATCAGTGAGACCTAAGATATAATCAACAGAAACCTGATGAATTTTAGAGAGTTTAATCAAAATTTCACTGGGAATATCAAGATAGCCACTTTCATATCGAGAATAAGTTGCTTGACTGATATTTAATTCTTTTGCAAGCTGCGTTTGATTTAGATCTTTATCTTCACGCAAAGCACGAATTCTTTCATACATTTTTATCACCCTATCCATCATAGCATATGCAGAAATTGCATATTGACTTTTATGCAAATTTTGCATATAATATATCTAAAAAATCAAGGAGTGAATTATGAAGGAAGATCGTGGATTGGAATATTTCTGTAGTAATATTAAACACTTGAGAGAACGGGAAGGTTTATCTAAAACGAAGATGGCGAAGATCTTGCAGATCAGTCCAAAGACGTTAATGGCGATTGAAAGCGGTATACTTCCCCCAAGGCTGGATTGCCGGGTGTTGTTACGCATCCAACGGCAGTTTGGAATTAAACCGGCAGAACTTTTTCGATCGGTGATTAGGAATTAAAGACAGCTCAAAAAGGATGCAGATAGGGTTGGGGTGATCCCGAAGGCGTATGCGATACGCCGAGCGGTCGCCACGACCCTAAAACATAAAAAAGCCTCCCGATTTCTCGGGAGGCTTCCTTGTTTTAGTTGGTCTGCGCTTTTTT
>JAZQAE010000060.1:0-25946 GCA_045544995.1 Eubacteriales bacterium | reverse complement strand
AATTTCTCTTCTTTGCTATGATGGATATTTGTCCCACCTTTTGGTCTTCCCATTCTATTCATCTCCTTTTCTTCCATTCTAACATAAATAGTGATGGTAGACACTTTTTTAGTGTCTACCATCACTATATCACTTCACCATCTGGGGTGCATTTTTTATTTATGGTAACTCTCGTTTGCGTTAATTTTATGAGCACGGTAGAATTGTTCCGCCAGAATGACTCTCATCATCTGGTGGGGAAAGGTCATAGGAGAAATGGAAAGCCGTCTTGCCGCCGCTGCTTTCACCTCCGGCGCCAGACCGTGGGAGGAACCAATGATAAGAGTGATCTCACTTTTTCCCAATCGTGGGATCTCTGCCACCAACTCTGCCAACGCTTCGCTGGAGCAAGGCTTTCCCTCCACGCAGAGAGCGATGGCGTAACTTTGGTTGCTGATCCGTTTCAATATCGCCTCACCCTCTTTTTTGAGGGCTTGCTCGATCTCCTTTTGAGAAGGCTTTTCCGGCAGAGATACCTCCGGCAGCTCTATCACGTTCCAACCGCCGAACCGCTTCATGCGCTTGGCATACTCCGCCTCCGCCTCTTTCCAATATTTTTCTTTTAAAGATCCGGTACAAAGAACCGTACATTTCATCGTCTTATACCTCCAGAATGGGACAGAACGCTCCGCCCACCTCTAAACGGACATCCTCAATGCCGTATTGCTCAAAGGTGTTGAGTACTGCCATCTGAGCGGTAAGGGGGGTGTTGTTGTGATCGCTCAAATGAGCCAGGACGGCGGTTTTTAGCTCCCCTTCCAGGGCTTTAAGTGCCAAAAGAGAGGCACAGTCGTTGTTTGAAAGATGTCCTTTGTCGGATTTGATCCGTCGTTTAAGTACTGCGGGATAGGGGCCAAACTCCAAAAGCTCCGGATCGTAATTGCTTTCCAGCATAATGAGAGAACACCCGGAAAGAGCCTGCAACATTCCCGGCGTGGTCTTGCCGGTATCAGTCACGATGGCAATGGTCTTTCCCTCAGCTTCGATGCGGTATCCGCAGGGGGAGACCACGTCGTGAGAAGTTTCAATAGGCGTGATGTTAAAATTTCCAACGGTGAAAGGGAGATTTTGATGGTCATGTCCGACTACCTCAGCGGCGGCGAGGGTTCCCTCGGTGCCGTAAAAGGGAATGGAGTAATGCTTAACCAGCTGTGGAATTGCCTTGATGTGGTCGCTGTGTTCGTGGGTTAAAAGAATTCCGGCAATCTGCTCCATGCCGAGTCCCATCTGGCTCACCGCATCTTTAATTCGACTGAGAGGAACGCCGCAATCGATCAAAATAGCCTGCTCCCCGGACTGTAATAACGTGCAATTTCCATTGCTGGACGAACAAAACGGATATAGTCTCATTCCGACGCTCCTTCCTTAAAAAACTGTATCTATTATACCGAAAATAGACAAAAAAAGCAAATAAAAAATGCGATCAAAGAGATCGCATTTCATAGAAAGTTTTTGATAGAAAAATTCTGGTCAAATAAAATGTACGCCAAAGCCAAAAGCAAAGGAACATCCGGCTGATCGCTATTTTTAATTACGATGTATGCTACCGCCATCAATAGAAGCTCCTCCCAAGGTAATCCCTGAAGGAGTGGCTTCTTTTCAGGGGGAGGAGCCGGTGGCTTCGGCGGTGGAGGCGGCGCCGGCTTCGAGGGCGTTTTTGAGGAACGAGGCGGATAGAGTTGCCCGTCTGATTGCAGTAAAATGTCCATACTCACCTCCGGAATAATTCAGCTAACCTAAGAAGATGTAGGATCCGTACCGCCTCATCCACCCGTTCCCGCCGTTCCGGCTTGAGGTACGGGCGCAGAGCGGTCAAGAGTTGGCAGCGGTCATCCGGCGTGGAATTGAGTTCGGAGAGGGCCTTTCCGGCTTTAAGTAATAAGGCCGGATCCAAACCGACCGACCCCTCTCCGCCCAAAGAGGAGAGCAACCCTCCGAGTCCCTCCCCTCCGCCCAAGGAGGAAAGCAGCCCTCCAAGATCTAACGAAGCAGTTCCTTCAGCCGGTTGAGCACTTGGGGGCTTTGAAGAAAATCCCGGGGATCCTCCGTGCCGGTCAGGCCGTTAATGAGGGATTGCAGATCCTCCGGTGTGGCATTGTTCTGAAGTTTTTCCATCTGCTTTTTATCCTGCATCAGCGAACGGATCTGCTTCTGTTGATCGGGAGATAAAGCCCCGGTCAGCTTCTCCAGTAAAGCCCGTTGCTCTTTTTTATCCATGTTTTTGATTTGATCAAATAAATTACCTTGGCTCATAGGAATTCTCCTTTCCGATATTGCGGTTCCCTTTATTTTATGCTACAATTAAAATAATGATAACCGGGAGAATAGAGATGTTACGATTTTTAATTTTTTCCGATAGCCATGGGCTTCGAGAGCCTATGGAGGAATTATACCGTCGGTATCCAAACGACGGAATGATCCATTTAGGAGACCACCTTGCGGATGCCGAGTGGTTGTATGGACGTACCGCCGGCCATCCGGTTTACCGTGTCAAAGGCAACTGCGATTTCGGGATGGAAGGCCCGGAGGATCTCCTGCTGGAATTGGGCGGGGTGAAGATCCTTTTGATGCACGGCCATCGCTTTGGTGTTAAAAGCGGATATGGCGGTGCCTTGGCGGAGGCCAAACGCCGTGGTGCCGAAGTGGTACTGTTCGGCCATACCCATCAGCCCTTTATGGAAGAGCGGGACGGTGTGTTGATGATGAATCCCGGCGCCCTTCGCAATCCCACCCGTGATTACGGAATTTTGGAGATCGAGGAGCAAAAAGCGAAAGGAGCATTGCTGCATTTATATGACTAAAGAAGAAGTGTTGCGTCAATATAGCCCCCTGGCATTGGCTTATCTTGGGGACGGCGTGTACGAATTGTACGTTCGTGCTCACGTCTTGAGCCAGGGCAACTGCCAGAGCCAAAAACTTCATGCAAAGAGCCAAAAATTCGTCAACTGCGCAGCGCAGGAAGCGTTTTTGACCCTCTTGCAGGAAGAGTTGACGGAGGATGAACTGGAAGTCGTCCGTCGGGGCAGAAATGCAAAGACCCATTCCAAGCCCCGCTCCGCCGATTATGGCACCTACCATGCCGCCACCGGCTTTGAGGCCCTTTGGGGATATCTCTATCTGGCCGGCGAAGAGGAACGGCTGCACCATTTGTTTGCAAAGATCGTTGAGGAAAAAACATGCTCAATTACTTAAAAGAATGGATCGACCTGACGCCCTGGCTGGATCAACCTCCGTTTGAGGGCGTTCGGTTCAATCGAAAAAAGATCACTCGGGAAAAATTTTTGGAGATCGCTCCCTTTTCCGTAGAAAGATCCCCCTTTCATGAGGACGGCTATTATCTTCCTGCCGGTCAGACCGACGGAAATCACCCCTACCATCAGGCAGGGCTGTATTATTTTCAAGAGCCCAGCGCCATGAGTGCCGTCACCGCCCTGCAACTGGAAGGGCATGAAAAAGTGTTGGATCTTTGCGCCGCCCCCGGCTCTAAGGCGACGGCGATTGCCGGTCGATTGGAGGAGGGGCTTTTGGTGGCCAATGAGATCCAGGCCGGCCGAGCCAAGATCTTAATGGAGAATATGGAGCGGATGGGCGTTCGCCGGGCAGTTATTACGAATAATGATAGCTCTGCCATCGCCAAAGCGCTGCCGGACTATTTTGATAAAGTTTTGGTGGACAGTCCCTGCTCCGGCGAGGGAATGTTCCGAAAATATCCCCGCATCTTAGAGGAATGGACGGAAGATTTGGTCACCCTTTGCCGGGAACGAAGCCGGGAAGTGCTTGGAAATGCCGCAAAGACCCTGCGTCCCGGCGGTCGCTTGGTGTATTCCACCTGTACCTTTAATTTAGAAGAAAACGAAAAGACCATCTTGTGGTTCTTAGAGACCCATCCGGATTTTCACGTGGTCGAAACCGGAATAGACGGCGGCCGCCCCGGATTTTTAGGACTGGATCTTGCGGTTCGCATCTTCCTGGACGATGGTGGAGAGGGGCACTTTGTCTGCGCTCTGCAACGGGATGGGGACGGCGATTCCCGTCCGGCTCCCCTCTTTCCAAAGGAGAAGCATCCGGAAGCAACGCAGGCATTAGGAGAGTTGCTCAAAACCCCTCTGCAAGGAAATTTATTGCAACGGGGCAACTTCTTTTATCTGGCAGATGAAGATCTTCCCAACCCTCAAGGCTTGAGAATTCTCCGTGCCGGCATGCAGGTTTTGGAACTGAAAGGACGCCAATGGAAACCCACCCATCACCTGGCACTGTGCCTTCCCAAAGAACAGTTCCGTTATGCACTGGAATTAGAGTTGGAGGAAGCAAAGCGTTATCTCAATGGGCAAACGGTTTCCAGCACGGAACGGGGCTACGGCGTGGTCACCGTGGCCGGAGTGCCTCTTGGCTGGATCAAATCCTCCGACGGCATCGGTAAAAATCATTACCCCAAAGGACTCCGTACCTTAAAATAAAAAATATCCCTCCATACGGAGGGATATTTTTTATTCTTCATTCCAGATGGGATTGCCCACGGCAACCCGGACTTTTTGACTGTAGTCAAAAACTTCCAGACGGTAAAACTTACAGGGTTTGCAGTCAATGGCAAAATAATTGGTTGTATGAGGATCAATGGTACGGCTGGTGATGAAACCATGGTCATCGTAGAGATAGACACGGAATTCATGACCTTCCGGAATATGGTGGGGATGGAAATCACCCACACTGAAGATCAGCCGTTGACCGTCAAACTTACATTTTCCGCCCATCTTGGTGTTGCCGATGGCCATTTTGATTCCGATGGGGCCGCAGATAAAATCACCCACTCTCAGATGGGAAAGATAAGCCTTGTTGCTTTTTTCTTCTGCATAGATGGTGGTCAATGCAGAGGTATTGGGACCTTTGTGATAGTCGCCGCCGGCACAAGCCCAAAGGCGCTTCCCGGCCGCTAAAAGATCCAGCCATAATTTATAGTTCCGGGAGGAACATTCGCTTTGGTTATCATTATAGAAAACCTCAATGCCGGTCTCTTCTTGGAAACAATAATCTAAAGGATCGTCAGATACCATCACCTGCATCGGATGGGGATGGACGAAAAAACCGCCTTTTTCTTTCAATGCGGTGATCAGTTCATTCAGCCGTTGCTTTGTAAATCTCGGATAAATGAAATGTCCTTCTCTTCCGCCGATGAATTTGTATTCCGGAAATTCAGCCAGGAGCTCTTCCAGCTGAGCAGGACCCTCGGTTAGCATATTATAGTGAAATCTGGGAACTTTGGCCGTGCTGTCGGTCAAACCGCCGCCTGGCTCAGTACCGCCGATAAAGAGTCCGTCTTCCCATTCGGGCTGATACATATGCCGGACCTGTTTATGATCCAAAATGGCGGCAAAGTCCATTTTCAGCCGAGCCATATCCTCTCGCCAAAAGGCCAGGGTGCATTTTCCGTCACTGGTTCCGCCGGAGGCAGAATGATCGTGCAACTCGCCATGATAAGGCGTTCTGCCGGCATAAAGGTTTTCTAAAGTGTCAATGTCTTTTTTGGTTGCAATCATGATGTTCTCCTTATTTTTGCAAAGCTGCCGCTCCGAGCGCCGTGGCAAAGGTAGCGTTCTCCGGAACGATAAAGGGAATGCCATGGAGGGCAGTAACCCCGTCGAATACCTCCCGACCAAAAGGAATTGCCGTCAAAGAGCCGGTAACAATGATCTTCTTAAAGCCCCGGGCTTTGGCGGTAAAGGCCGCCATGACGCCTACGGTCTGGAAGATCATATTAATGAGACCCAACGCCAGATCTCCTTTGGTGGCAGTGGTTTTGATGCGTCCAAAGTTGGAAGCAGTCACGTTTTTCGGCAGGGTGGAAATATCGGCGGTGCTGATGTCCTGCACCGAAAGATCCACGTGAGAGAGATCGCCGGTTTCTGCCATCGCCAGGATGGCGTCAAAGGCCGTCTCGCCTAAAAGTTTTTGAGAAAGACCGATCAGGGTGCCGCCGCCCACACCGCTGCCGCCGATGTGTTCGATCCCATCCCCTTTGGCGTAGACGAAGGCTGTACCGGTTCCTACGCTGACCACTAAAGCATCCTCTTCGCCTGCCAGAAGAAGTCCGCCTTTTCCGATGGCGGAAAATTCATTGACCTTGCAGGTGGGGATTCCGTAGATGTCTTCTTCGATCAAGGAAGCACCCACCCCGGTCAAAACGATTTTCTCGATCTCTTCTAATTTTAAATGATATTGATGCAGAAGATTTCCAATGGCACCGTAGAGGGAGGTCAGCTGATCTCCGGCCCGTACCTGGAGCATCCCGATCACTTTTTGGTCAAAGGCGACGATCTTGGTGGTGGATCCACCCACGTCAACACCTAAAATAACAGACATTTCTTTTCACAACCTTTACTCAAGTTACTTTTATTATAGCAAGAAAAGTCAGAAAGTCAAATAAAAAAGAGGGATGGCTGAGCCATCCCGCTTAAATTTTTAAGAATTAGTCTTTCTTTTTGCTGAGCACCAGGTTGACGATGATGCCCAGGATCAAAGCGCAGGCAATGGAGGTCAGGGTCACCTTACCGAAGGTCAGGGTCAGACCGCCGATACCGCAGATGAGAATGGTGGAAACCACGAAGAGATTTTTATTCTGCTCCAGGTCTACCTTCTGGATCATCTTCAAGCCGGATACGGCGATAAAGCCGTAGAGCGCAACGCAAACGCCGCCCATCACGCAAGAGGGGATGGAGTTTACGAAAGCAACGAAGGGAGCCAGGAAAGAGATCAGCACGGCCAGAAAAGCGGTGGTACCGATGGTATAAACGGAAGCGTTACCGCTGATGGCGACGCAAGCCACAGACTCACCGTAGGTGGTGTTGGGGCAGCCGCCGAAGATGGCGCCGACTGCGGAACCAACGCCGTCGCCCAGGAGGGTACGATGGAGGCCGGGATCTTCCAGCAGATCCTTCTCGATGATGGAAGAGATGTTCTTGTGGTCTGCGATATGCTCTGCAAACACGACGAATGCAACGGGGATATAAGCCACAGCGATAGAAGCGATGTAGGAACCGTTCAGCTCGCCAACCCCCTTGAGGGCAGTGGCGATGGTGATATCAGGGATTTGAATAAAGGTCTCCAGACCGACGCCGTTTGCCCAAAGAGCAGTGATGGGGGAGAAATCGATGATTTTCAGCGCATCAATACCGGCGATGTTACCGATTACGGTAAAGATGGAACCGACGGCATAACCGGCCAGAATACCGATGATAAAGGGGATCATCTTCGCCATCTTCTTACCAAAGGTAGAAGCAATTACGGTTACAAAGAGGGTTACCAGACCGCAGAGGACTGCGATGAGGGTGTGACCGCCTGCGGGAGCCTTTTGCAGATCGCCGATGGCGTTGCCGGCCAAGGAGAGACCGATGATGGCAACGGTCGGGCCGATCACAACGGCGGGCATCAGCTTATTGATCCAGTTGACGCCGGCCAGCTTGACGATGATGGCGATGATGACGTACACCAGACCGGCAAAAGCGGCACCGAGGATCAGTCCCAGATAGCCCAGGCTCATGGAAACGCCGCCGGCAAAGGCAGCGGCCATAGAACCGAGGAAAGCAAAGGAACTTCCTAAGAAAACAGGGCTGCGGAATTTGGTGAAAAGCAGGTAAACAAAGGTGCCGATACCTGCGCCTAAAAGAGCAGCGGCAGGGCTCATGTCGTGACCGATAATGAGGGGCACGACCAGAGTGGCGGCCATGATCGCCAGCAGCTGCTGAATGGCAAACACGATGTTTGCACCGAACTTGGGTTTGTCGCTGGGTTGGAAAACGAGTTTCATGCAAAAACTTCCTCCTAAATTTAATTTTCATATAATTCCACGTTTACGGCATCGTCGTAAGGTGGGATATGAACTTTGATCTGCTCACTCCGGGCGGTGGGGACGTTTTTGCCCACGTAATCCCCCCGGATGGGGAGCTCCCGGTGCCCTCTGTCGATGAGCACCGCCAATTGGATCCGGCTGGGACGCCCCCAGGAAAGGACGGCTTCCAAAGCGGCTCTTGCCGTTCTGCCGGTGTAGATGACGTCATCCACCAAAATAACGGTTTTTCCTTCTACCGGACAGCCGACTTCGGCCGGCGCAGCCGGTTTTTTCTCCAGATCATCCCGGTAAAAGGTGATGTCCACCGTTCCCCGGTGGACCGTCAGGTCGGAGAATTTTTCGATGTTTTGTGCGATCAGCTCTGCCAAGGGCTCGCCCCGACGTTCCACGCCGATGAGGGTCACTTCTTTTTCAGAACCGATCCGTTCGATGATCTCATGGGCGATGCGTGCCAAAGCCCGGCGGACGTCCGCCTCTTCCATAATACGGGAACGAAATGTTTCGGCCATCAGATCACCTCACCTCAATAAAAAAGTCTTGCCAAGGGGCTTGGCAAGACCGCGCAGTTTTTTCAAAAAACGGTTCTTGCCGATGTCTCGCATCGAATTAAAGACCCTTAAAAAGTATATCCTATATTTATATAATTGTAAACCCTTTTTTGACAGTTTTCGCAAATTTTTGCCCTTGACAAAGCCCCTTTGGAGTGATACGATTTTAATAAAGAAATACTGTAAAGGAAGTGTTTTCTCATGTCTAATGTTATTATTTTTGACCATCCCCTGATCCAGCATAAAATCTCCATTTTGCGGAGCGTAGAAACCAGCAGTAATCAGTTTCGTGCCTTGGTGGAAGAGATCACCATGCTGATGTGTTATGAGTCCATGCGGGACCTTCCTTTGGAGGAAGTAGAGATCACCACCCCCATCTGCAAGACCAAAACCAATGTGCTGGCCGGCATTAAGCTGGCAGTCATTCCCATTCTGCGTGCAGGCCTTGGCATGGTCAACGGTGTGTTGAATTTGGTCCCCTCTGCCAGAGTGGGTCATATCGGGATGTACCGGGACGAAGAGACCTTGGAGCCCCATCCCTATTATTGCAAACTTCCCGCCAATATCGGCAAGCGGTTGGCGATCCTTGTGGATCCTATGCTGGCCACCGGCGGTTCTGCCATCGATGCCATCAATCAGATCAAGGAATTGGGCGGTGAAAAGATTAAATTCATGTGCCTGATCGCCGCACCGGAAGGGGTCAAAGCCTTGAGCGAAGCCCATCCGGACGTGGATATTTACTGTGCTCACGTGGATGAAAAACTGAACGAGCATGGTTATATCGTTCCGGGTCTCGGTGATGCCGGCGACCGTATCTTCGGTACCAAATAAGCCGATCCTATTTGACCGGCTTTGAATAATCTATCACCTCTGTGTCGATGATGTAGACACGGAGGTGTTTTTTATGAAAAAGACGATCTTATATTTAGCCGTTCCGGCATTGACACTGGCGGTTTGTATGGTTTATTTGTTGCTGTTGGGGGAGCGGGATGCTTCCGCAGTCCGAGAGAGCGTGGTGCGTTTTCATGTGGTGGCTGCATCGGATAGTGAAGAAGATCAGGCGTTAAAATTAAAGGTTCGTGACGGCATATTCAGGAGGATTGAAGAACTGTTCGCTCGTTGTCAAAATCAGGCGGAAGCGCTGGAAAAAGCAGAACTTCATCGTTCAGAATTGGAGTCGGCAGCAGAGCAGATCCTCTTGGAAAACGGCGATGATACGCCGGTAACTTTGGAGATCGGGACACGCTATTTCCCCACCAAGACCTATGGCGCTCTTTCTTTTCCGGCAGGGCAGTATCAAGCGGTGAGCATCCGCATCGGGGAGGCAAAAGGGCAGAACTTTTGGTGTGTTTTATATCCGGCTTTGTGCATCGCACCGGCGGTGGCAGAAGAAAAAGCGGAAGAGGAACTGACGGCAACCTTCGGGCAAGAGGCGGCGGACTTTCTTAAAAAAACCGGCAAAAAACAGGAAATCAAATTCTTTTTGGTGGAGCAGTTTGAGCGAATGATGCAAAAATTTATAAAAAGATGAAAGAAATTTGAAAAAACCTCTTTATTTTATCTTTACTTTATGTTATTATTAACAAAGAATATAAGGTGGAGGTATCTCTAATGAAGAAAATGATCAAACTGCTCAGCCTTGTCATGGTATTGGTAATGGCACTGAGTATGTTCACCGGTTGTATTACTGTAGAAAATGATGATGTGGGTGAGAATGCAGATCCCATGGATCTGACGATCGGTATCCCCGTTACGCCGAAGGATGAAGCTTGGTCCCAGTGGGAGACCGTTCTCGGCACCATTGTAAAGGACTTCAAGATGTTTTATAACATCAACGTGAAGTTTACAAAGGTTCCCACCGAAGGAAAAGAACTGAAGCAGTTTATGAAGAAGGTCGATAGCGGTAAGATCGCTTGCTTCTTTGCTGACGGCCGTCAGGATTTCGTGGCAGAGATGGTTGCCAATAAGAGCCTTCTGCTGGTAGAGACCCTCAGAAAGAATTACGATAGCCTTTTGGCAAAGACTTCGGCCGGGATCTTTACCCTCGCCGAGGAAAAAGAGAGCATCAAGAACTATATGTATCCCATCTACGGTACATATCAGGGTCTCTATTATAACCGTACCCTCTTCAAAGAGTACGAACTGGAGAACCCCAATAGCTGGGATAATATCCTTGCCGCCATCACCGTACTGAAAGAAAAGGGTGTAACTCCCATCGCTGCCGGCTTTGCAGACGAAGGCTTGGAGTACATGGTGGACGAGATGGTTCTCTCCGAGGGCGGCGTTGCTGAGCATAGCTATCAGCCCACGTTCGGTGTGGTTTCCAGCTGGGAACGTGCAGTAGACGACATTAAGACTTTGGAAAATCTGGGAGCTTTCACTGCAGATTGCTATAACGTCAACTTTGAGACCGCCGTGCAGGACTTCCTGGATGGCAAAGCAGCGATGATCGTAGCTCCTTCCGATGCCTTTGGCGGCAATCTGCCGGCAGACGACGTGAAGGTCATTGGCTTCCCCAAGACCCCCACCGGCAAACGGGAAGAGGGCGCTTTCATCGGCCGTATCAACCATGGTTTCTATGTAAGTACAGAGTTCTTCAATGGCGGCGATCGTGAATGTGATGCCATCTACGAACTGCTTTATACCGATTACTTCGGTGGTGCAGATTTCTATGAGATCTTCAAGACGGAAGCTACCTTCTGCCCCGAGGAAAGTTATTATTCCAATTTTGGGACCACCAAGATGGACGAGGCCGTTAAGGCGTTGGTGACCAAGGCAACTGACGCCGATTGGCCCATGCGTGATCGTCTGTTGACCATTGATACCACCGTCGACGCTTTCCGTAAAGCCCTGACCGGTACCAACGTGGAGACCGCTCTGCAGGAAGCAACCGATGCTGAAATCGCCGCAGCAGATGCACTGAAGAACACTGAGGAAAAATAAAATGCTGGAGAAGATCATCGGTTTTGGCCGTTGGGTCGCAAAGCATTGGGCTGTTTCCGTTGCCATTCTTTTGGTCGTGGCGGTCGGAATTACGACTGCCGTTTGTTGGAATGCATTCGGAAAGGAAAAGAAAGAGATCATCCCGGTCTACGTGACCGTCACGGGAATGGGCGAAGGAAAAGATATGACCGCCCGGGAATTAAAGGTGGAAAACAGTGCCACCGTAGCAGAGATCTTTTCTCTGCAATATCCGGAGATCTATGAAATGTTCGAGCAACCCCTGGTGATGAATAACGTCTTTGAATCTTTTCTGGGTGTCCGTGCAACAGCATCCAAAAAGTTTTATGTCAAGATCAATGGTACTTACGATAATATTCTGACCCAAGCCTATACCTACTACGGATGTACCATCGAAATTGAGTATCGCTAAAACAACCAGTGGCACACTTCGAAGGAAGTGTGCCACAGTTTATATATCACGGGAGTGTGAGAAAAATGTATCGTATTATTAAAAAAGAAGCCTTAAATCCCACCGTCACCAAAATGGTGATCGAGGCCCCCTTGGTGGCGCAAAAGGCCCGTGCCGGCCAGTTCATCATCCTTCGGGTGGATGAGCGGGGCGAGCGGATCCCCTTGACAGTAGCGGACTATGACCGTACTGCCGGGACAGTGACGGTGATCTATCAGATCGTCGGTGCCACCACCATGCGGCTGGATCGTTTGGAGGAAGGCGATTGTCTGGCGGATTTTCTTGGCCCTCTGGGCCGCCCCACTGAAGTGGAAGGAAAGAAGCGTGTTGCCGTCGTGGGTGGTGGCGTTGGTTGCGCTATTGCTCTGCCGGTGGCAAAGGCGATGAAAGAGGCAGGCGCCGAGGTGGATGCCGTGGTGGGCTTCCGTAATCGGGATCTGGTGATTTTAGAGGAAGAATTCCGGGCAACCAGTAATGAGTACCGCCTGATGACCGACGATGGTTCCGCCGGAGAAAAGGGCCTGGTCACAGATGCGCTCAGAGAACTCTTAGAAAAGAATACATATGATGAAGTCATTGCTATCGGACCTTTGGTGATGATGAAATTCGTCTGCCTTCTGACAAAGGAATACGGTGTCAAGACCGTGGTCAGTATGAACCCCATTATGATCGACGGCACGGGAATGTGCGGCGGATGCCGACTGACCGTGGGTGGCGAGACGAAGTTTGCCTGCGTGGACGGACCGGAATTTGACGGTCATTTAGTGGATTTTGATCTGGCAATGGAGCGGAGCCGTACCTACCATGAATATGAGCAGGAGCGGTGTAATCTGTTTAAAAAGGAGGTGCAGGATTGATGGCAAATATGAGTCTTGAAAAGCAGAAAATGCCGGAACTTGCACCCGAGATCCGGAATAAAAATTTCGAGGAAGTTGCCTTGGGATATACCGCCGAGCAGGCGGTGGCGGAAGCCGAGCGCTGCCTCCAATGTAAGCATAAACCCTGCGTGGGCGGATGCCCGGTGCAGATCGATATTCCTGCTTTTATCGGAAAGATCAAGGAGCAGGATTTTGAGGGCGCCTATCAGATCATCAGCGCATCCAGTGCGTTGCCTGCCGTCTGCGGGCGGGTTTGCCCCCAGGAGACCCAGTGCGAGGGTAAGTGTGTCCGTGGCATTAAGGGTGAACCGGTGGCCATCGGCCGGCTGGAGCGGTTTGTGGCAGATTGGCATATGAGCCATACCGCATCACTGCCGGAACGGCCGAAAGCCAATGGCAAACGGGTCGCCGTGGTCGGAAGTGGTCCTGCCGGCCTGACCTGCGCCGGCGACTTGGCACGCAAAGGCTATGACGTTACCGTTTTTGAAGCCTTGCATATTCCCGGCGGTGTTCTGGTCTACGGTATCCCCGAATTCCGTCTGCCAAAGGCCATTGTAGCCCGTGAGATCGAAGGCTTGAAAGCCATGGGCGTTCAGGTGGAGACCAATATGGTCATCGGCCGGATCCTTTCGGTGGATGAACTGTTTGAAAGAGGCTTCGATGCGGTCTTTATCGGAAGCGGTGCCGGTCTGCCTCGGTTCATGGGCATTCCCGGCGAGAATTTCAAGGGCGTTCTCTCTGCCAATGAATTTTTGACCCGTGTCAACTTGATGAAAGCCTATCTTCCCGAAAGCGAGACCCCGGTTCCCCGTGGCAAACGGGTAGCAGTCGTCGGCGGCGGTAACGTGGCCATGGATGCCGCCCGTTGCGCCAAACGCTTGGGAGCCGAGGAAGTCTATATCGTTTACCGCCGTTCTATGGATGAGATCCCTGCCCGTCAGGAGGAGATCCATCATGCCATGGAGGAGGGCATCATCTTTAAGACGCTGACCAATCCGGTGGCGATCTTAGGCGATGACCATCAAAACGTGGTGGGACTTTCCTGTGTGGAAATGACCTTGGGCGAGCCGGATGAAAGCGGACGCCGCAGACCGGTGGTCAAGGAAGGAAGCGAACATACTCTGGAGATGGATACGGTCATCATGGCCATTGGCACGTCCCCCAACCCCTTGATCCGGTCTACCACTCCGGGACTTATGACCAATAAATGGGGCTGTATCGTCACCGAAGAGGAGACGGGAAAAACCTCCCGTGATCAGGTCTATGCCGGCGGCGATGCCGTGACCGGTGCGGCAACGGTCATTTTGGCGATGGGCGCCGGTAAACAGGCGGCTAAAGCCATCGACGAACAACTGCAAGGGCTATAAACATAAAAAGCAAAGAAAGCCATCGTTTTAAGAACAATGGCTTTCTTTTTTTATTTATTTTAGAGAAATTTTTGCAATATTAAAGTATCCGTCTAAGAGGGTGTAAAGGGGCTGGAAGAATCGCATCAGGTTCCAGATGCTGACCCCACGAATTCCCAGATCCCGGACCAAAGCCAACTTCGCTTGATAACTTCTGGCATCCTCGAACCAGACCTCATGCTGCCGCCGTCGGGTGTCGTAATATCGGAACCAAGGGGAATGTGCATTCTCGTCGTAAAGGATCTCTGCCCCGTACTTTCGGGCGATGGCGACGGCCTCATAGTTGCCGATGGAGCGGGCGGGAACCCCTTGCTCATAGGGTAAGGTCCAATCATAGCCGTAGTTGGGGAGCCCCATCAGTAATTTTGCCCGTGGGATCTCCTCCACCGCAAAATTCATCACCCGTTCCACGTTGGGTAAGGGTGCCACCGCCAAAGGCGGACCGTAGGTGTGTCCCCATTCATAGGTCATAATGAGGGTGCGATCTGCCGCCTGACCCATTCCGGCATAGTCGTGGGCTTCGTAAAGGAGCCCCGGCTGATCTCTGGAGGTCTTGGGCGCCAGAGCAATAAAGACCGGATGGGGTGCCAGTTCTTTTTTAAGGAACTCCACGAAGGCGGTGTAATCCTCCCGCAATCGTCCGGGGATGTACTCCATATCCACGTCCACGCCGTAATATCCTTTTTGTGCAAGGACGGCCTTTAATTCATTGGCCAGCCGTTGCCGGCGATCGTTGTTTTCTAAGATTTGGACGGCCCGTTCACTGTTAAATCCTCCACTTTCATCCACAGTGGTCAGGACCAAGAGGGGGGCAACGCCGGCCCGTTTGGCCATTTCGATGAGCGGTTCATCATCCCGTAGAGGAACCAGTCCCCCCTCATCGGTAACGCCGTAACTGAAGATGGAAAGATAGGTCAGATACGGCAGGGTCTTGCGTAAGACCTCCCGATCAATAAAGGGATAGGCATAGCCGTTGACCTCCAGAGGTCCGCTTTTGTCCTCCGGGGAGGGAACGATCAGACTGTCGCCGACGACTAAGTACTTGTTGGGATCAATGCCGTTGGCCTGCACCAACTGCTCTACCGAGACACCATAGGTTTTTCCGATCTGATAGAGGCTGTCACCGGGCTGAATGGTCACAATGGTCATAGAAAAAACACTCCTTTCAAGACATTCTATGAAAGGAGTGTTTAAATTATATGTTCTTAATATGCCGGAGCCAACGTCCGCTGAAGAAGTTTACCCCGTAGAAGGAAGCACGGAATACCCAGTCAGCAAACATGGCGATCCAGACACCGATAATTCCCATTCCGAAGCCGGGGATGGAAATTCCCAAAAGGGTAAAGCCGTCCGAGGCAAGAACGTAAGCCCCTGCCACCCGGAAGACCCACATGGCGGTGCTTGCCACCTTCATGGGGAATTTGGCATCTCCGGTTGCGCGGAATACACCGGGAAAATAGAAGCCTAAGGGCCAGATGAACATCGCTACGATCGCATGGAGCCGCAGAAGCTTGACGGCAAGCTCCGTCGAAGCGGCGGAGAGGCCATAAAGGGAGAGAAGAGGTCTGGTGAAGAGGAGAGTAATGCCTGCCCCCACAAATAAAAGAGCATAGCAAATGCCCAGAAGCAGACGGGCATATTTTTTTGCCTGCTCCTTTTCTCCGGCACCGATGCAACGGCCCACGATGGTCGTGGTGGAACTTCCCACGGCATTTCCTGCCATGTATTGAAAGTTTGCCAGGTTGAGGGCAACAGAGTTTGCCGCCACCGACACCGTTCCCATAGTGGAGATCAGCGCGGAAGTCAGCAGCTTGCCAAAGCTATGCATACTGCTCTCAATACCGGTGGGGATCCCGATCCGCAGGATCTGCTTGATCAGCGGAAGGTCGGGGCGGTAGTGGAATAGGTTTTCAAAATACAAGGGACGCTTTTTATTATGCAGCAGAATAACGAAGGTGATAGAAAAAATAGCCCGGGAGATCAGGGTGGAAAGCGCCGCCCCTGCGGCACCCATTTCCATTTTGGAAATGAAGATGAAGTTCATGAAGATGAGCAGGATGTTGCTTGCAAAGCCTAACAGCATCCCGGTAATGGTATCGCCCATGACCCGGAAAAGTGCCGCCCCTGCCTGGTAGATCGCCAAAAGGGGAAAGCTGAGGGAGATGATGCTGAAATAATTCAAAGCGTGGTACATGACGTCCGGCTCCACGTCTCCATAGAGTAGGTTCAAAAGCGGAACCCGTAAGGTAAAGACGATGGCGGTGAGGGTTAAGGCAATGATGGTGACGCAGTAAAGAAGCTGCTTGGAGGAATTGTGCATCAACTTGGTATCCTGCCGTCCGATTGCCTGAGAGACGACCACCGAACCACCGGTCACAACGGCGGTAAAGGCAATGATCAATAGATTATCTAAGGTGGTGATCAGTGAAACGCCGGAAACCGCTGCATCTCCTGCCCGGGAGACCATGATGGTGTTGATGGTACCGGTCAATACCGAAAGGATATGCTGAAAGATCAGCGGTAAGATCAGTTTCCAAAGATCTTTTTTTGAAAACATCATAAACGATCACTCCTCCCCTTGACAAAAAGACGATTTTATACTATAAATATAACATAATCATTTGGCGGTTTCGTGCCAAAACCAGGGAAAAATATGTCATTTTTTAAGGTGATGGAATGGATGCGAGATTTTATATAAAAAGAGAATATCAGGACGATCTTTTTTGCAATAAGAACTATGTCACGACTTCGCATTTGAATTTCCATTCCCCTCTTGAGGTCTGGGTCGTATTAGAGGGACGGCTGGAATGTTGGATCAACGGTAATCGGAAAGTACTTTGCCAAGGCGAGATGATCATCGCCTTTAGCTATGATACCCACGGATACCGTGCATTGGAAGAAAAAACCTTGATATGGACCTTGATCGTTCCTCTATCGTTGTGCGGAGAGTTCAGAGAGGAGATGGATCAAAAGCAGGTGGTAGATCCTGTTATTCGGGATGCGGCGGTTTTTGAGCGGGTCAATCAGGCCCTGGAAGAGATGAAACAGACCGACGATAAAATGATCAAGCGGGGATTTTTGTACGTTGCATTGGGGACAATTTTGAACGCTCTTTCTTTGGAAGAGAGGCAAGAACGGGTGGATCAGCAGCTGTCTACGCAGTTGCTTTGCTATTTGAAGAAAAACTTCAAGGAAGAGCTTTCTTTGCAAACCACCGCTGAGGCTTTAGGCTATCACCCGGCGTATCTTTCGCATTATTTTACCGAGGTTTTTCATACATCCTTCAGCCGTTACGTGACCATGCTCCGCCTTCGAGAAAGCGTCCTGCTGATGCAGGAGGGGAAGAGCCTTTCGGAGTGTGCCTATGAGAGCGGATTTGGGTCTCTGCGTACCTTTCATCGTGTATTTCGGAAAGAGTTTCAATGTACGCCTAAGAACTATATAAAGCAGATAAAATGAAAAACGTGCCTCATCGGCACGTTTTTTATATAATAGCATCAAAATGCTTGAGCCATCGGTTACTAAAATACCGCCATGCATAAAGAATGGCACGAACCACCCAGTCGGCAAACATGGCATACCAGACGCCGTAGATGCCCAATCCTAAGCCGGGGATCGCAAGACCGAAAACGGAGATGTTTTCCAGTGCCAGGAAATAGGCGCCGGCCACCCGGAGGACCCACATACAAGTGATGGAGACCATCAGCGGAAAATTGACGTCGCTGGCAGAGCGGAATACATGGGGCAGACCAAAACCCAAAGGCCAGATAAAGGTAGCGATGGCGGCGTGGGTGAGCAGCAATTGCCGGGCGGTAGCAGTGGAAATATCAGAAAGATTGTAAAAACCGATCAGGGGCTTGGAGAAGAGGAAGGTCAAAAGCACCACCAGCCAGAGCGTGGCATACATGGAACCGATAAGGATTCGGGAGTACTTTTTAGCTTGTTCCTTTTCTCCGGCGCCGATGCACCGTCCCACCACGGTGATGACCGCAAGGCCGATGGCATTGCCGGGCATGTATTGAAAATCTGCCAGATTATTGGCCACCGCATTGGCGGCGATGGCGGTGGTACCCAATGTGGAAATGAGGGATTGGGTCAGTAGTTTGCCAAATTGGAAAAGACAGTTTTCAATGGCATAGGGGATTCCGATTTGTAGAATCTTGCGGATGATGCGAAAATCCGGTTTATAGTGAAAGAGCTTTTCGACTCGAATCAGGTTTTTGCGATTATGCAGTAAGACCAAGATCACCACCGCAAAAATGGTTCGTGCGATGAGGGTGGAGATGGCAGCACCGGCAGCGCCCATTTCTAACTTAGTGATGAGGATAAAGTTTCCGCCCACAACGCAGAGATTCATCAAAATTGTGGTCACCATGGAGACGGAGGAATTACCCATGACCCGGAATAAAGCCGCCCCTGCGTTATAAAGAGAGAGGACCGGGAAAGAGAGGGCGATGTATAAAAAATAATCCAAGGCATGCTTCATGACTGCCGGCTCCGCATCGCCGAAAAGCAGATTAAGGAGAGGGACACGGAAGGTGACGGCCAGAGCAGAGACCACCATCGCCACGAAGGTGGAGGAATAGATCAATTGCTTGACCGAAGCCTGTACCAACTTCATGTCCTTTTTTCCAAGGAACTGGGAGACGACCACCGAACCTCCGGTCACCAGAGCGGTGAAAAAGAGCATCAGCAGAATGTCCAGTGTGTTGATGAGGGATACGCCGGAAACCGCCTCCTCACCGGAAGAGGAGACCATGATGGAGTTGATCATTCCCACCATGACGGAAAGGATTTGCTGGATGATGAGAGGTAAGGTGATTTTAATAAGATCACGTCTTGAAAAAAGCATGAGAAGACCTCCACTTGACAATTAAAGGCGGTTGTACTATAACTATAACATAAATAATGACAAATTGGTGCCAAAAAATCAAAAAAGTGTGCCATTTTTTTACGGAGTACTTATGAAACCTACGTTTAACGTCTTTCGAGAGCAAAATAACGAATTATACTGCAAAAATCATATAAATCCTCAAACGCCCTATCATTTTCACTCTGCAATTGAACTTTTGTTGATTCATTCCGGTGCGGTGGAGGTCTGGATCAATGACAGTCGGGAGATTTTAAAGGGGGGAGAGATCTCGGTTGCTATGAGCTATGATGCCCATAGCTATCGTACGATGAAAGAGGCGGCGTTTACCTCTTTGATAATTCCGATGGAGTATTGCGAGGAGTTTTTAAGAACGGTACGCAATAAGCGGTTGAAAGCACCCATCATTCGAGATAAAGAAACGTATAAGGAATTGGACTTTTGTTGCCGAGGGATCATGTCCGGTTGTAATAAAATTAAAACCACCGGATATGTCTATCAAATATTAGGAACCCTTCTGGAACAGATGAAGGTGGAACAGCGGACACAACCTGCCGATCCGGCTCTTGCCACCCGCCTTCTGTTTTATATCAATGAACATTATAAAGAACCGCTAACGCTGAATTCCATCGCTGTGGATCTCGGTTATAATCCAAGCTATCTTTCCCGTTACTTTAAAGAAAACTTCCACATAGGGTTGAATAAGTATATCACCATTTTTCGGCTAAGAAAAGCAATTATGCTGATGAGGGAGAAGGAAAAAAACATTTCTGTCTGCGCTTATGAGAGCGGATTTAATTCCACCCGTACGTTTTACCGTGCATTTTCAGAGGAATTTCAATGCGCTCCTCGGGAATATATGGAAAAGCAGTAGTTTACTTTTTGAAAATGGTGTGATAATATAAATAGGACAAAAAGAACAAAGGAGTACACATGGAGTTTCTATATTTTTTGGAAAAATTACGGAATCCGGTGCTGGATTTTTTGATGCAGACCCTCACCCATTTGGGGGAGGAAACGGTGTTTATGGCAGTGGCCATGTTTTTCCTGTGGTGTGTGGATAAAATGAAGGGCTATTACCTTTTGACCATCGGATTTTTAGGCGCACAGATCAATCAATTATTGAAAGTGACCTTCCGGGTTCCCCGTCCTTGGGTCAAGGACCCGAATTTTACGGTGGTGGAAAGTGCCGTCCCGGAAGCCACGGGCTATTCTTTTCCCAGCGGACATACCCAAAGCGGTGTCGGTACTTTTGGTGGCCTTGCCCGCTGGACCCATCGGCGGTGGCTTCGTTGGATTTGTATTGCTATCTGTTTTATCGTTCCCTTTACTCGGATGTATCTGGGTGTGCATACCCCGGCCGACGTTTGCGTTTCGATTTTGATCGCCTCCGCATTGATCTTCGGTCTGTACCCGATCATCCATAAAGCAGGCGAACATCCCAAGGGGATGCAGTTTTTGCTGTTGGCAATGCTGGCCTGGTCGATCGGGCAGGTGTTGTTTATGGAGCTGTTCCCCTTCCCGGCAGACGCCAATGGAGAAGAGCTGTTCAGCGCTTTGAAAAATGCCTATAAGATGCTGGGTGCCGTGGCCGGCTTCGTGGTGGTCTATGAATTGGATCAGCGGTATATCCGCTATGAGACCGTCGGCTGCTGGTGGGTACAGCTTTTGAAATGGCTCCCCGGCCTCGGCCTTTCCGTGGCGATAAAAGAATTGATGTATCTTTTGTTGGATTTCCTTCCCGGTGAATTGCTTCATCGTATGATCGCCTATTTTGTTTTGGTCTTGTTTGCGGGTGCCGTCTGGCCCCTGACCTTTCAGTATATCCGAAAGTTGGAGAAAAAATAATGGAAGAGCGCAATCTTCTTTCCAAGGAACGAAATATTAAGCAGATCCATGCGGTGGTTCAGCGTAATTATCCCAATGAAAAAGAACGGGAAAAACGAGTGTTCGTTCGCCGTCAGCAGGATTTTTTGATCTGTGTCCTGGAGGGCGAATCTCGTTATGAATTTGAGAACTGTTCTGTAGATTTGCAAGCCGGCGACGTGATGTTCATCGCCCGGGATTGCCATTACGAACGTCAGATCCGAAGTAAAAGCTATCGCACGGTATACGTCTATTTCAATCTGGACGAGGAAACCGAAGACCTCCCTCCGCATCAATTGATCCGTGGCGTAGAGGGAATCGAAATGAACTTTATGCGCTTGTATAAAAAGTGGGCGGGTCACGGCATCGCTTATATGAGCGAAAGCATGAGTCTTTTATACCAGTTGTTCGCCCAACTGATCCGTTCTGCAAAACCCAACTATCTGTCCCACGATAAGAGGATCTTATTTGACGAAGTGCTTCATCTGCTTTCGGAGCAATATACTGACCCTGCGTTATCGGTTGCCGACCTGGCGCAGAAATCTGGGTTGAGCGAGGTGCATTTCCGCCGTTGCTTCCGTAAGGTCTATAATACCTCACCGCAGGACTATATCACTGCCCTCAGAGTGCAGTATGCCAAAGAGCAGATCCAATACAGCAGCGGATCTTTAGAGGAGATCGCCAAATCGGTCGGCTTTTCAGACCCCGGATATTTCAGCCGAGTTTTCAAGCAAAAGACCGGCTTCACGCCCACAGAGTACCGCAAACAGATCGAAGGCCGCAGTGAACTGATGGAAAAGAAATATAATCAGCAAACAAATAAAGAAGTCCAATAAAAAATTGCCTTTGCATTGCAAAGGCAATTTTTTTATACAGTTTGTACTTCCTGTTCTTTTTTGCGGATCTTGTGTGCGGCGGTCACGTTGAACTGGCAGATAATGCAGATCACGACCATCAGCACGGCGCAGACAGGAAAGAGAGGCTTATAACTGCCGAATTGATCAAAGACCCAGTTGGCCACCGGCGCACCTACTGCATATCCTGCGGTATTGACGGAAACGAAAAGCCCTAAGGTGTGGTCGTAGGACCGCTCCCCGAAGAGATCGCCGGAAAAAATTGGAAGCATAATGGTCTCCAAGGGTAAGGCTAGACAGATGAAACTGTACCCGATCAAGGTCGCCCATGTACCCAGTTTACCGGGGCCACTGAAAAATAAGGAAAGCATGGAGATAAATCCTGCGGCGTAGCAAAGGGTCATGGTAAAGCGCAAGCCCAATTTGTCGTAAAAGAACCCGGTAATAAATTTACTTCCGGTCAGCAAGAGGGAGTGAATACTGAGGATGGTGGCGATAAAAGCAGTATCCATTCCTACGTCCTTGAAGTGGGCGGCGGAGATCCCACTGGTTCCTTGGAGAATGGCGCCGGTGAGAAAGATGCAGACCAAAGAGCAGTAGAAATAGGATTTCTTTTTGATTTCGGAAAAGTCCGGACCGGTCCAGGATTGCCCCCGGTTCTTTTTCTTGGCCTGAGGAATGTGATCGCCGTCCTCTTTGGGCTTTTCTTTGTAGAAAATCATAATAAGCGTTCCCACCGCCAGAAGGAGAATGGCCACCATCCAGTAGGCATTGCGGTATCCGAAGACGTTGTTGGGGTTATAAATGATGGGGGTAACGATCTGAGCTGCGATCGCACCGCCGATGCCGTTGGCGGCAAGCACCGCACCCATAATGGTTCCTTTGTTTTCCTTGCACCATTTGCCAATAACCCAACCGACCATGGTGGTGGTGGTCCAGGAAAGACCCAGTCCCAGGCAGACACCGCCGAGATAAAAGCCCCAGATGGAGTTAGAGGTAGCCTGGAGGACGGTAAAACAGATTAAAGAACAAAAACCGGCCCCGATCATTTTTTTGGTACCGAACTTCCGAACCAAAGAGCCAAAGAACATGTTGATGATGGCGGTGGTGATAAACCGGATGCTGTCCCCCACCGAGAAGGCAGAACGGGGAATGTTCAAAGCCTCGGTAATCGCAGAGAGATATAAGGCTTTATTGGAACTGCAAAACCCAAGGGTGGTCAGTACCATCATAAAGCAAAGAGCCACAATGATCCATTTGTAATTTTGTTTCAATTTCGTTTTCATGGCAACCTCTTCCTTTCTTCTCAACGATTATAACACTATTTTATTGGGAAGAAATAGGATTTTTCGAACAATTAGGACAAAACAATCATCAATTTTCTCCTGCCTTTTTCTTAATATAGGCGGCAGGAGAGAGCCCTTTGTGTTTTTTAAAGAACCGACTGAAATAGGATACGCTTTCAAACCCCAAGGTTTCTGCCACCTTCGTGACGGAAAAGGAACCGTCCTTGAGAAGTAGGGTGGCCCGTCGCATGAGGAGGTGATCCCGATATTCCAAAGGAGCCATGCCGTATTCCGCATGGAAAAGATTATAGAATTGTGCGGTGGAGAGGGCGCAGAGCTCCGCCAATGTCCGGCAGTCGATCCCCTTGGTCAGATGATTCAAAAGGTACCGGACGGCAGGAACTAATTTTTTCTGCCGGGGGGAGGTGACGATGGCGGAGACTGTCCGAAAGATGGAGCCTCCACCCTGTACCTGCCGGATGAAGAGGAAAAGCATCCTCTGGTCATCGTCTGTTGCGGACACGGCGGAGCAGGACGGCTGACCGGCAGTTATATGGCGATGGTCATCGCTTGGCCTCTCTTGGAATGGCGGCGATGGTGCTGGATAATATCGGTCAGGGCTATCGTAAGATCGCTTCCCTGGAAGATAAGGACTATTCCGAATTCGCTGTTTCCGTCGAGAGAAAGAATCAGAACGGTTGGGAATACCTGGGCTTAAAGAAAAAGTAAGAACATAAAAAATGGCTCTGTGCATTAGCACAGAGCCATTTTTTATGCTTAAAGAAGTCCTAAACCTTTGGCCACGATGGTGATGAAGTCCTGTACGTTGGTGACCATGGTGGTGGCAGAAAGACTGCCCCGATCCAGTAGTTTATTGACCACGAACTCATCAATATCAATGGTGTAAAGATAGACCGGACGGACGGTACCGTCCTCCATGACCCGGAAGGAGGGGGTCATGTTGCCGGTGGCGATGGTGTGGAGCATGGTGGCAAGGCAGATGATGGTGGTACTCTTTTTCACCATCTGACGCATCGCCTTTTGACCTTCGTAGGCATCGCCGATGACTTCCGGCAGAGGGCCGTCGTCTCGGATGGAGCCGGTCAGAACGAAAGGAACGTCATGCTTGACGCATCCATACATAATGCCGTCCTGAATGTTGTGATCTTCCACAAATTGCTTGATGGATCCGCTTCTGCGCACCCGGTTGATGACGTCCAAATGATGATAATGTCCGTTGGGATGCGCCTTTTGGGTGTAGATGTCCTGACCCAAAGCGGTGTGAAGCATGGCCCCCTCCAAATCATGGGTAGCCAAAGCGTTGCCGGCCATAATGCCTTGTACGTATCCGTTTTCCACTAAAGCCTGCATGGCACGCCGGGCATCATAGTCGAAGGAGAAGGCAGGACCCATGACCCAGGTGATGTGACCATGCTCTTTTTCGTGACGGAGCAATTCAAAAAGATTATCGTAGTCCCTGGCATAGGAGGTTTCTCGACTGCGCCCCTGACGGAAGACGAATTTATCATCGGCGGTGTCCTCAGCAGGAACCTGAAATCCATCGGTGTGGACAAAGATGCCCTCTTCACCGTGCTCCGTCCGCCTAAGGATGACCTTGTCGCCCTTTTTGAGGTTGCGGTTCTCAATGACGGAAAGGACGCCGTCTTCGCCGATGACCACGCTGGAGTCCATCCGGCTCTCTTCTGCCAAGGTCCATTTTCCGTCGACCTTAAAATATTCGGGATACATCGAGGTGCTGTGATACCCCTCCGGGGCCACGCCGTCCATCTCTGCGATGGCGTAGAGCGCATCCGGCGCATTGGTAAGCCCTAAGGCCTCAAAATTCGGATGGCGGTATTGGGGAAGCTGAAAACTCATAGCAAAAACCTCACTTTTTTATTGTTTCATCAAGATCTTGACGCCGTCTTTGCCGTCTTCCAGCACGACGCCCATGGCGGCCAACTGGTCACGGATCTCATCGGCCCGGGCAAAGTTCTTGGCAGCTCTTGCAGCGGTCCGCTCTTCCACCAAGGCTTTGACCTCTTCGGGGATCTCCACTTCCTGTTCGCCGGTAACGATATTCAGCACGCCGGTCAGTTCTAAGAAGAGCTCCTTCATGGCGTTGAGGAATGCCAGGGAATGGGTGTCTGCCAACTGGGTGTTGATCCAACGGGTCAGATCAAAGATGGCGGAGAGGGCATCGGCGGTGTTGAGGTCGTCGTCCATCTTCTCCAGGAATTTCTCCTTAAAGGGATCCATCTCTTTGAGGAGTGCCTCTTCCTCGGCGGTCAGTTTGCCCGTAGAGGATTTGATGGAGTATTCCAGATTGTTTTTGGTGGTGTAAAGCCGTTGCAGACTGGCCTTGGCGGCTTCCAGCACGTCCTTGCTGTAGTTGATGGGGCTTCTGTAGTGAGAGGAGAGCATAAAGAGACGAATGGCCTCGTAGCCGTAGACTGCCGCCGCATCCCGGACGGTAAAGAAGTTGCCGGCGGATTTGCTCATCTTGCGGTTATCCACGTTGATGTGGCCGTTATGGAGCCAGTAATGAGCAAAGTCACAGCCGTTGGCGGCTTCGCTCTGGGCGATCTCGTTTTCATGGTGGGGGAAGATCAGATCCACGCCGCCGCAATGAATGTCGATGGTCTTGCCGAGGAACTTGCAGGCCATGGCGGAGCACTCAATGTGCCAGCCGGGGCGGCCTTCGCCCCAGGGGGAGGTCCAATGAGGCTCGCCGGGCTTGGATGCCTTCCAGAGAGCAAAATCCAGAGGATCCTCCTTGATTTCACTCACGTCAATGCGGGCGCCCGACGCCAAGTCCTCGATTGATTGCTTCAGAAGCCCGTTGCCGTATTCGGGGAAGCTTCTGACTCGGAAATAAACGTCTCCGTTGCTTTCATAGGCGTGCTCCTTCTCGATGAGGGCGGAAACGAGAGCAATGATTCCG
>JAZQAE010000059.1:0-15650 GCA_045544995.1 Eubacteriales bacterium | reverse complement strand
TTTAAGTCTAATATCTCCTTTTCATATTTTTCTAGACGTGTATACTTTCTAGGCATAAAAATTCCTCCTATGGTAGTTTCTTTCATTC
The DNA here is from genome assembly GCA_045544995.1 of Eubacteriales bacterium. Taxonomy (GTDB): domain Bacteria; phylum Bacillota; class Clostridia; order Oscillospirales; family QAKW01; genus QAKW01. Next base: position 15,562 of record JAZQAE010000059.1, on the reverse strand, counting down.
TACCATAGGAGGGTATTTTTTTCTATTGTCCGTTTTTAACGGACTTGTTCACTTGAAGCATCGGGGATTTTTTTATAAAGTTTTTTCGTCCAGATGCAGGATCCAGTCCAGCATGGCTTCTTTTTCCGCCTCAGGCATGGCACCGGCAAAGGCACGGAACTTTTCAGTTCTTTGCTCGTCGGTCATGCCGTTGGGTTCGGAGCCCAAGGGATACTGACTATACATTGAGAGAACTCTGCCGTCCAGAAGCTCCACCTCCACGATGCCGTGGTTGGGAGAGATGGCGTTGTGTCCATCCAGGCCGTTATCCGAGAAGACCTTGATCTTTCTGGCAAAATCCACGTACTTCTGAGGTGCTTTGCGCTCCGGCCAACGATAGTGACGAAGATCCACCGAGCCGTCCAGGAAGGCACAGGAGACGGTATATTGCAGAGAGAACTGTCCGCCAAAGCAGATGTCGGTATCCTCGTTGAAGGGGGTATTCACGTACATTCCGGTGGTCTGCTGATAGATCCGAACGAATTTGATGTCCTCTGCCTTCACGCCGTGCTCCTCTCTGAGCGCCAAGGCGGCCGAGATGGCACCGTGGGTCTTACGGCAGGTGGGCCAAGGCTTGAAGTACATATCCATACACATAAACTCTTTGCCCAGTCCACAGGTATAGTACCGGCTGGAGATGGCTTGATTATCATCCAGCTCTGCACCGGGATATCCCATCATCGCCAATTCTGCCGCTTCTACCGAGATCTTACTGATCTGGCCGTAGGGCAGAACGTTATAGGTATGGCCGTAATGTTTATTGCCGTGATAAGGTGCCATATAGGGGGCTTTTTTGGTCATGACGGCCGGGCAAAGGAGCGCGCCGAAGGCAAGAGCAGCGTGCATCTGTTTTTCATCAGCACCCATCAGTTTGGCGGCTACCGCCGCACCGGAATAAGCGTCTGCAATGAAGTTCTTATGAGCCGGGTTGCGCATCCGAGCGGCAGCCTCGATGCCGAGCACCACAGCCAGAAGCACGTCCTTACCGGAGGCATGAACCGCCTGACCGACTGCCAAAGCCACCGAAACCACAGTACGGCCGGGATGGTAGGCACCGCCCAGCATACCGCTGTTATTGAGGCCGTCGTTGGCATCGTGGGTCTGGGCATGAATAGCGTTGAGAAAAGCCGCACCTGCCGCATCGGTGGTCATTTCCATTCCGACCGGACGGATCGTTCCGGGCATCTTCACCATACTTTCCAGGGAAATATCATAGAGTTTGCGGGTCTCATAACCGGCCAGCATACAAGCCATGGCGTCCATAACGATATGCTTGGCACGTTTCACCACCTCAGCAGGCAGATCTCAAACTTGACACAAGACAAGAACTCCGCCATATCCTGACCGATATATTTGGGAGTATGACGCTCGGTACGCAGTTCCATCATCGTCTTACATCTCCTTGAATTTCTCTACAAAGGCTTTGGTATTTTCCGCCGTCTTGCCGGGAGCAAAGACTGCAGAACCTGCCACAAAGACGTTGGCGCCGGCTTCTGCCGCCACCTTGACGTTTTCGAGATTAATACCGCCGTCCACCTGGATATGATAGGAAAGCCCCATCTCTTCTCTCATGGCACGGAAGGCAGAGACCTTCGGCATCATATCGGCCATAAACTTCTGACCGCCGAAGCCCGGCTCCACCGTCATCACCAACACCATATCGCAAAGAGGCAGATACTTGCGGATGGCTTCTGCGGGGGTCTTGGGCTTCACCGAGATGGCAAAGAGTTTCCCGGCGCTATGAACACGCTCGGCGATCTCCTCGATCTTTTCGGTGGCTTCCACGTGGACGCAGATCAGATCGGCACCGGCATCCAGGAAGTTATCAATATACCGCTCGGGGCGGTCGATCATCAGATGAACGTCAAAAAAGGCATCACTGACCGGACGAAGGCTCTTGATGATGCAGGGACCGATGGACATATTGGGAACGAACTGACCGTCCATCACGTCCATATGCAGCCATTCTGCGCCGTTTTGCACCGCCAATTCCGTGTCCTCCCGCATTTTGGAAAAATCGCAGGACAGGATGGAGGGAGAAAGAATATACTTCATGTTATGTACCTCACTTTTATATATTTTATCAATATTTATAACCGTGCCATTAAGGGGATCGGAAAATTTTCTTAGAATTTTCAAACTTTGCCTTTAGGCTTGTCCGACGGCGTAATTACGGGGACCCCGACAAAACACGTTTTGTTGGGGCAAAGGAGAATGCAATGGAGATAAGCGGATTTTCTGCTTTAGCAGAATGGAGCGAATTCCATTGTGTTCGACGCACGCCGAGCGGCAAAGTTTGGAAATAGCAAAAAGCACCATATAAAAAGAAAAACATTGTATTTATAAATTAAATACAATGTTTTTCCTCCTTTTTAGGGGTTTGTCAACAATGACAAATCATTTCACTTGTTAATTTTTTGCTTTTTGCGGTCTGGGGAAATTTAACATCCCCTGAACTTAATCTTCTAATTTCTGCACCAGCTCGATGAGAGCGGTTACGGCTGCTTCTTCGTCTGCACCATCGGCAAGAATGGTGATATCCGTGCCTTTGATGATGCCGAGAGACAAAATGCCGAGAAGGCTCTTGGCGTTGATCCGGCGGGTGCCGATCTCCACCCAGATGGAGCATTTGAATTCATTGGCCTTCTGAATAAAGAAGGTAGCGGGACGGGCATGAAGCCCCACGCTATTGGTAACCGTTACGGTCTTAGAAAACATAGGAGAACCCCCTGAATTTTAAAATTTGTTAGTACTATATTAACGGAATTTTTTCCATTCGTCAAGATGCCGGACACACTTTTGTATGTTTCACTAAATCGTCGATTTTTCCCGGTTATTTTTTAGTCATTTCAAGCAAGGAACGGAGCTCTTTGGAGCGTGTCAGCCATAAAACCAGCCCATACACCACAAGTCCCCCCAGGAGTCCTGCAAGGAGTCCCAAGGCGGTACCCAAGGGTCCTGCCATGGTCTTTTCTACTATTATACGCAGTTCTCTCGAAGTTATGAACATGGCCATGGCGCCCACAAGATCTTTCCCGATCCCGAATACCACGCTACGGGTAAAGACACCGGGGGTCACCTTTGCCGTGCTGATCAACAGGATCACCGCCATCAGAATGGCGGCCGCCACGGTACCCAAGGCCAGTCCGTAGGCACCGAGCCGTCCCACCGTGAGGAGGGCGACTCCTAAATTCACCGCCACACCGACAAAGGCGGTGATGACCGGAACCCGTACCTTTTGCATGGAATAAAAATACTTATTGAGGATCTCCTGATAGGAGTAGAAGATCATCGCCACCGCATAGATACTCAAAAGAATTCCCACCCGGCCGGTATCTTCGGCGGTGAAACTTCCGCGCTCATAGAGAAGACGGATCAAGCCTTTGCTGTTTCCGCCGATGAACGCCATCACCGGCAGGACGATGGCGGAGATGGAGCCCAACATATTACCGCAGATCCCTTTGGCGCCCTCCACGTCGTTCCGGGCAAAGCAACGGCTCATCTCCGGGAAGAAGAGATTGGTCAGACAATAGGAAAAGATGCCAGCCACGATGAAATAGGCTTGATAGGCGTAATGGACGGAGGAGAGCACTCCCTCTTCCAAGGTAGAGCCGATATTGGTGGAGATCAACTGGTTAATGGGTTGCGCCAACGCCGCCACAAAGAGGGGCAGGGTCAGGGTCAGCACCCGGCGAAGATCCGGAGAACGTAAATTCAGGGTCAGTGAGTAACGGTACTTTTTCCTTTTTAAATAAGGGAGTAAAAAGAGGAACTGCGCCACCCAGCCCAGGGTAAAGGCCACGCCCAGTCCGTAGATGCCGAACTTGCGGTCCAGCAGGAGGAAATAGCCCACCATCACAAGATTGGAGACTAAGGAGATCAGCGCCGGGCCGGTAAACTCGCCGTAGGACTGCAGGATCCCCACAAAGACGTACACGGCGGCCGCCACAAACACCACCGGCATAATAATTCGGGTCAGTCCCACTGCATAGGTGAGCGCCTCCCCCGAAAGCCCTCCTGCCACCAGTTTCAGCGCCGCCCGTGGGAAAAGCATTCCCAAGGCCGATAAAAAGGCGGAGATCAGAGCGATGACGTTAAAAAAGTTACTGCCGAAGCGATCCGCCTCCTCTCGGCCGGTCTGGGTCAGTTTTTCATTAAAGACCGGCACAAAGGCGGAAACGATCGCCGCCGAGAGGGTAATATCAAATAAATTCAAGGGAAGAGAACTGGCCGCATTAAAAGCATCGGTCATGGCGCTGACGCCGTAGTGGCCGGCCAGAAGCATATTGCGAACCATCCCTAAAACCTTGGACAGCAACACCGCTGAAACCAAGATCAGATAGGTTCCTACCGCTCCCTTTTTCTTCATGTTTTCACCTCATTTTTCCGTCGGAAAATGACATAATTTTATTTCCAATTAATTTGGAATAGTTGTTTATACACATTATCAACAGGTTTTTGCACTAAAAAAGTGTGCATCCCTGCGGTTTTAACCAGTTTTAACAGGCTTTTGCACAGGATTTTTTCCTCGAACTGTGGAATAATTTGGTTAACATAATTGATTTTCGATGGAAAATGCCGAAAGTGCATTCAAATCTAATCCTGCCGTTTTTCCGGCCAGAAATTCATAGTACGCCTGGGCTCCCACCATGGCGCCGTTATCTCCGCAAAGGGAGAGGGGCGGCATATAGAGGGTCTGGTCCGGCCCCTTACCGTCCAAGAGTTTTTGACGTAGCATAGAGTTGGCACTGACACCGCCGGCGATCACCAAGGTCTTTTGCCCGTACTCCTTGGCACAAGCGAGGAAGTTCTCCGCTAAAACGCCGGTAATGGCATCGCTATAGGATGCGCAAAGATCGGGGATACACAGCTCCTCCCCTCTCTGCCGGGCGTTATGAACGTAATTCACAATGGCGGTCTTGACGCCGGAGAAACTGAAGTCATAGGGCTCGTCCTTAAAATGAACCCGAGGGAATTTCATCGCTTTGGGGTTGCCTTCCTTGGCAACTTGATCCATATAGACACCGCCGGGATAACCCAGACCCAAGATCCGGGCGCCCTTATCAAAGGCTTCTCCCGCCGCATCGTCCTTGGTACGGCCTAAGATCTGATAATCGGTATAGTCCTTGACCAAAACGATATGGGAATGACCGCCGCTGACCACCATGGCCAGGAAGGGCGGTTTCAGATCGGGATAGGCTAAGTAATTGGCCGCCACGTGGGCACGGATATGATGGACGGGGATCAGAGGAAGATTGCGGGCATAGGCATAGCCCTTGGCAAAATTCACCCCTACCAACAATGCACCGATCAATCCGGGGGCAGCGGTCACCGCCACCGCATCCAGATCCTCTTCCCGAAGTCCGCTCTGACTGAGACATTCCTCCGTCAGTTGGGAGATCTTTTCAATATGGTAACGGGAGGCGATCTCCGGCACCACACCGCCGTAGACCTTATGAATGTCGATCTGAGAGAACACCACGTTGGATACGATCTCCCGTCCGTCCCGGACGATGGCTACCGCCGTTTCGTCGCAGGAACTTTCAAAACAAAGTATATTCACGCTATCACCTCTAAGCAATACACCACCCCGTCCTCCCGGGGATCCTGATAATAGTTCCGGCGGAGACCGATCTCCTGAAAACCGAAACGCTCGTATAATTTTCGTGCCGCCGTATTGGAGGCACGCACCTCTAAAAACAACTGATTTCCGCCTCGCTGACGGAATGCTTCAATAAGTCCTGCCAACAACTGCGTTCCCACGCCACGGCGTCGGAACTGGGGGTCAACTGCCACCGTGAGGATATCCCCTTGCTCAAAGCTTTGCTGTAGTCCGGCAAAGCCGAGAAGGGTCTCCCCCTCCATCGCCGTGAGAAAAAAGCGGTCGGCATCCTCCAGCGAGGTATAAAAATCCTCTTCGCTCCAGCACTCTCCGGAGAACAAAAGACGCTCCAAGGCAGAGACCGCCGGAACTGCAGAGACCCGCATCTTACTTACAGTCATACCAGCTCTCCCCTCTGGCCACTTCCGCCAGCATCGCCACCGAAAGAGCGCAAGCCCCTTCCATCTCCCGGCGAAGTACCTCTGCCGCCCGATCTGCATCCTGACGAGAGGCTTCAATAATCAATTCATCGTGAACCTGCAAAATCAGGTGGGCATCCAATCCCTCTTCCTTGAGGGCCCGGTGCACCCGTACCATCGCTACTTTAATAATATCAGCGGCGGTACCCTGAATGGGGGTATTGAGCGCCACCCGTTCCCCAAAGGAACGTTGGATAAAATTAGAAGATTTCAGTTCCGGCAGGTAACGGCGCCGTCCCATCAAGGTGGTGACGTAGCCGTCCCGGCGGGCCTGCTCCACGATATTGGTCATATACGCCTTTACGCCGTTATATTTGGCTAAATATTGGTCGATATAGGCCTTGGCTTCCTTTTTGGTGACCCCGATATCGCCGGCCAGCGAAAAGTCCGAAATGCCGTAAACGATGCCGAAATTCACCGCCTTGGCATGACGGCGCATCTCCGGCGTCACCATAAAGGCCGGCACCCCGAACACCGTAGATGCGGTGACGGTATGAATATCCTCCCGTTCCCGGAAGGCACGGATCATCGTCTCGTCCTTGGCGATATGCGCCAGGACGCGCAATTCGATCTGGGAATAGTCTGCATCCAACAGGAGATGCCCATCGTCCTTCGCCACGAACATCCGGCGAAGTTCCCGTCCCAAGGCATCCCGAACGGGGATATTCTGAAGATTCGGCTCCGAGGAGGAGATCCGCCCCGTCTGGGTGACGGTCTGATTATAGGTGGTACGGATCCGTCCGTCCGGCTGGATCAGCTTCAAAAGCCCCTCTCCGTAGGTAGAACGGAGTTTGGCATATTTGCGGTATTCCAAAATCTTGGCCACAATGGGCTGATCCTTGAGTTTTTCCAAAACTTCTGCGTTGGTGGAATAGCCGGTCTTGGTCTTCTTTCCGCCCTTGATCCCCATTTTCACAAAAAGGATCTCTCCGAGCTGTTTGGGAGAATTCAGATTAAAGGGCTCTCCTGCCAGTTCGATGATCTCTTTTTCCAGTCGGTCGATCTGCTCTGCCAGATCGGCCGTATACTGCTCCAGCCGTTGCCGATCCACCTGAAAGCCTCGCTCTTCCATCTCCGCCAAGACGACCGTCAAGGGGAATTCCACTTCATAGAGGAGGTTTTCCTGTCCGTTTTCCTGAATTTTGGCCAAGAGTGCCTCTTTCAGCTCCGGCAGGAATGCCACGCAATCCTCGGCGGTCTCCGCCGTCCGACCGGTGTATTCCTTCACAAGGTGCACGAGATCATATTTATCGCCGGGATCCGCCACGTAGGCGGCCACCATGCAATCAAAATAGGGGGTTCCCTCAAAGCCCATGCCGTAAAAAGGCTTGGCATCATAGGTGCAGATCTCCTCCGCCAAAGAAAGGAGTTTCTCTCCCTCCTCCACCCGGACGACTTTTCCCTCGTAATACAGATAAAAAGCGTCGGTACAAAGGAAGTACAGCGGATGGGTCTTGCAATAGTCCTGATAGTCGGAATAATCCCCGCTCAGGTGCTCCGGCTTTTCCACCTTTTCGGTCTTTTCCAATTGAAAGACGTGGAGCAGGCTCTCCAATTCCAGATCCTCTAAAAGCGGGATGAGTTTATCGTGATTAAAGGGCTGAACCTGCAAGGCGTCTGCATTTAAGTCCAAAGGCACCTCACGGCAGATCTTTGCCAGATCATAGGAAAGATAAGCAGACTCCTTGCCGTTTTCCAATTTCGTCCGCAAGGCCGGCTTGATCTCCGAAAGATGGGCATAGACTTCATCCAAAGAGCCGTACTGACGGATCAGTTCCAAGGCGCCCTTTTCCCCGATGCCGGGCACGCCCTTAATATTATCCGAGGTGTCGCCCTGAATGGATTTTACGTCGATGAGCTGATGAGGCGCAAGGCCGTATTTCTCCCGAATGGCGGTCTCGTCGTAGAGTTCCATCTCGCTGGCACCCCCACGGGTCACCGGCATCAAGATCCGCACCCCGGGGTCTGCCAACTGGAAGTCGTCCCGATCGCCGGATACAATATCGCACTCCAACCCGTGATCCCGGCAAAACTTACTGACAGTACCGATGACGTCGTCTGCCTCATAGCCTTCCTTTTCCAGAATGGTGACGTTCATCGCCCGTAACAGTTCTTTTAACGGCGCCATCTGAGCCGCCAGATCCTCCGGCATCCCCTTGCGCTGAGCCTTATACTCCGGATACAGTTCATGGCGGAAGGTCTTGCCTTTTAAGTCAAAGGACACCGCCACCAGATCCGGACGGGAGAGTTCAAAATATTTATGATACAGTTTCAAAAAGCCGTAGATGCCGTTTGTGGGACGTCCGTCCCGGGTGGATAACGCACGGATGGCATAGTAGGCTCTGTTCAGAATAGAGTTTCCGTCAAAGATCAGAAGTTTCATGATATTCGATCCCTTTTTCTTTCAAAAAATGTATCAGATCCTCCGGCAGAGGGCAGGTAAAGAAGAGTTCCTCCCCCGTTACCGGCTGGATAAAGGTCAAGGTTTCCGAATGGAGGGCTTGACGCCCCAAAGCCGGATCTTCCCGGCCGTAGAGAAAATCCCCTGCCACGGGAGCGCCCAGATGCGCCATATGCACCCGAATCTGATGGGTGCGTCCCGTCTCTAAGCACAGACGAGCCAGGGTATAGCCGTTTCCTTCGGCAAGGACTTGGTAATGGGTCACGGCACGGTCCCCTTTGGGATCCACCTGACGAGCCAGCACGGAGCCCTCTTTGCGGGCGATGGGGGCATCCACCGTCCCCGTCTTTTCCGCAAGGGTCCCCTCCAGAATGGCAAGGTAGGTACGGCGGATCTTTTTTTCTTTCAGATCCTCCCCCAAGACCCCGGCACTATGGGCATTCTTCCCCAATAAAATGGCACCGCTGGTGTCCTTATCCAGCCGATGGACCGGACGAAAGACAAATTCCCTGCCTCGGCTCTGCATATAATATGCTACACCGTTGGCCAAGGTATTGCCGTGGTTGCCAAGAGAAGGGTGGGTCGCCAGATGGGGCGGTTTATTGAGCACCAGCACGTCCTCGTCCTCATACACCACCGTCAAAGGCATCTCCACCGGCGGAATATGCTCGTTTGCCACCTGACTTTCCTTATTGGCGATCCGGACGGTGAGGGTATCTCCCTTTTTGAGTTGCTTTTGCACCGTTACCCGTTTTTTCCCGATGGTGATGCCGTAGGGATTGCGTTTCAATCCGGCCAGCACCCGGGAGGAATATCCGTGGGCTTTCAAAAAGGAAAGCACCGTCCGCCCGGCGTCTGCTTCTTCAATTTGATAGGTGATCTTACGATAATCCATTCAAAATCTCTTCCAATACGTCTCCGATCGCCTTTGCCATGGAGGCAAAGCCGTAGTCGGTGGGATGGCAATTATCCACCGTCCCCTCGTCTAAGCAGAGGGCGCAAAGTTCTTCATTGCTGATAAAATAAACGTTCCGATCGCCCCGGTTCAGGGCATTTTGATAGGTAGTCTCAATGACGGCACGACCCGCCTGTTCCGCAGGGGTCAAATAAAGCTTCGGGCGGTTCATCATCACGATGGGGAGCTCCGGATTTGCCTCCCGAATCTGCAAAAACATCGGTTCATGGGTACTTTGGAGCTGCTCCGTTGTTTTGGCATTGTGATCGTAGTCATAGACAAAGACCGACATGGGGAGATTTTTGATATACTCTCCCATCTCCGGCTCGCCCTTAGCATTCCCGCAAAAACCGAGGTTTACATAATCCACATTCAGCCGACGCTCGATGACCGACTGATAGCTTCTGCCCGGTCGGGAGGCGCATCCCCCTTGGGTGATGGAGGAACCGTAATAAACGATGGGCTTCAAGAGACGATAGGGTGCAGGCGCCCAAACCTCCGCCTCGTCCAAAAGACCGATCTCCAGATATTGCACCCCGCTATAGAGAGGGAAGTTGATGGTGATTTCCCTTCTTTCGGCAGTTTCTAAGTCGATGACACTCTCATAACCGCCCTCCACGGTGAAAGGCGGAATAAAGGTCTTGACGTACCGGCCGTCTGCATAAAGGTCAAACCCGGCAGAGCCGGTCAGCGCAAAATGGGGCATCTTGCCGATCTTATGCAGTTTTGAACGGATGGCGATACGGGCACTATCGGTGGCGAAGCGGACCCGTCCGCCGGCGGTATTATTGTGCAGTCTCAGCACCCCTTTACTGACGGTTTCCGCCACCGCTTCGGGCATTCTTCTGAAGCAATCCCCTTCACGGAAAATGCCGTGGAGTTCAAAGGGTCGATCCTCGGCGGAACGGAAAGCGAGACCGGTTTTATCAATTTCCCTGTCTACCGCAAAATTTTTATCTATTTTAGAAATATCAACCATGGCAAAATACCTCAATTTTATTATTAAACTTAATTATAACATATATAATAGGATTTTACAATTAATTTCTTTTGTTATTCCCGCCCGCTTTCGGCAAAATCCACGCTAAAGGAGTGCTATACTGAACCCATGGTCATTTACGTTGATATTTTATTCTTTACCAATTTTATGATGGACACCCTGCTCTTGGCAGTCACCGCCCTCATCGCCGGTCGAAAACCCCGGCCTTGGCGGATGCTGGGGGCCTCTGCGGTGGGAGCGCTCCTTGGATGCATGCTCTTTTTTGCACGACTCCCCCTGGTGCCTCTTTTGCCTATAAAGCTCCTCTTGCCGGCGTTGCTCCTCTTGATCGCATTTCCCTATGAAAGGCTTTCCGTTTATCTACGGACGGCATTGGTCTATTTCTCCGCCCATCTACTATTTGGGGGCGGAATGTTTGCCTTTTATGCCTTTACCACCGCCGGCAGTCATATGCGGTACTCCGGAGGATACTACTACATGGATCTCCCCCTTTGGCTGCTGCTTTTACTGGCCTTTGGGTTTTACGGCTTGGTGCGAGGCTTCTTTTATGCCTTGGATCGGCGGCGGGAACAAAGCTTTTTACATACCCTGACGGTGGACGGACAGAATATACTGGCCCTTTTAGACACCGGCAATTCCCTCTATGATCCCATCACCCTCCTGCCGGTCATCCTCTGCCAATGGGATGCCCTCTCCCTGCCGGACGCACTTCTTCGTGCGGTGGTTCATCAGGATGCCGCCGCTCTTCCCGGGCTGATCGACCAATTCCCCGGCTTAAAGCTTCGGCTTCTGCCCTATACCGATGCCACCGGCGCCCGGACGCTGATCTATGCCTATCGCCCTCAGCAATTGGAGGTGGACGGCGTGGAGCGGATGGGGCTGATCGGTCTGACCCTCCAGCCCCTTTCGGCTGACAACCGTTTCCAAGCACTACTACACAGAGATTGGAGTAACCTATGAACATCAAAAAGTATTACTTATTGTTTCATCCATTACTGGCGAAATTATTACATAGATTGGCCGGAAAGGTGCATTATGCCAACGGGTACGTCACCCTTCCCCCTCCCCTCAAGCCGGAGGAAGAGCAGGATTACATCCGTGCTTTGGATGCGGGAGAGCATTATGCGGTGCAAAAGCTGATCGAGCATAATCTCCGACTGGTGGTATACATCGCCAAGCGGTTTGAAAATACCGGTATCGCCTCGGAAGATCTCATCTCCATCGGCTCCATCGGTCTCATTAAGGCCATCAACACCTTTCGTTCGGATAAAAATATCAAACTGGCCACCTATGCCTCCCGGTGCATAGAAAACGAGATCTTGATGTTTTTACGTAAGAACCACGGTCAAAAGATCGAGGTCTCTCTGGACGAACCCCTCAATATCGACTGGGACGGCAACGAACTGCTCCTTTCAGACATTCTCGGCACCGATGCGGACAGCGTCTCCAAAAATTTAGAGGAGGATATTGAGCGTCAGATCCTCCATGCCGCCCTGGAGCGGATCCCCCTTCGGGAACGGATGATTATGGAGATGCGGTTTGGCCTCGGCGGATATCGGGAGATGACCCAAAAAGAGGTAGCGGACGTCCTTGGCATCTCTCAATCCTATATTTCCAGACTGGAAAAAAAGATCATCCACCGACTGAAAAGAGAGATCGAAAAAAGTTTGTAAAAAACCGGCGTAGCCCATTGACAACCGCTGAAAATGGTAGTATAATACATAAGCAAATACGACAGATCCGCCCCTTAAAATCAGGTTGTGATTGGTCGTGTTTGCTTAGGCGTTCGGAGGTATAGCACAGCTGGTTAGAGCACTTCGTTCACATCGAAGGGGTCGTAGGTTCGAATCCTACTATCTCCACCATAGAAAAAAGGGCAGCCCTTGGGCTAGCCCTTTTTTCTATGGTGGAGATCGTCTTAGGCGTTCGAACATTTTTTGCATTGATGCAAAAAAGTTCGTTGAGGCGGCCTCAAAGCCGCGTTAGGCTTTGAGGATCGGCGTGTCTCGAGCAACGCACCTTTTTCGTCACCGCCCGGGGCGGTCGAAAAAGGAAGTGGCGCAGAGTATCCTACATCATTGATCCGCCTACCAAAAAAGCACCGCAAAAGCGGTGCTTTTTTTCAACTTACTTCAATGCAAATTCGCCGATCAGGCCACGATGGTCCGAGATCCAGCCGTCATAATAACTCTCATTCACCACTTGATATTTCAACGGAACGATCTGCTCGCCGCCAAACATGATAAAGTCCTTGATGGAGTTACTGGAAGCATCGTCTCCCCATTTATTATATCCGTTATTGGTATAGGCGTTATTAAAGCCCAGCTCATCGTTGAGATCCTTAAACCCTTCGTTCATAAATGCAACGTACCCATCACTCCAGGGGGCATAGTTAAAGTCGCCGGTGATGATGACCGGATAATCAGTAAAGCCGCCAATTTCTTGGGCACGGCTGACGATCAGGGGTGCGCTATGGGCGCCGTGATCACTGTTCTGCAGATGGGTATTGATAAAGATAAAGATCTTGCCGGTGGCTTTGACCTTCAATTTGACCCAGTTCAAGATCCGGCAGTGCTTAGCACCCCAGCCCTTGGACTCGACGTCCGGTGTCTCGGACAGCCAATAATACCCCTCGTCCAGAAGTTCAAATTTATCTTTTTTCCAGAGGAGAGGAGTAGACTCCTCACTGGATTCTGCCCGGTATTTATACCGCATTTCATACTTGAGAACCAAAGCGTCGTAGTCGTCGATGCCCGTTTCCAGATAGTGGATCCATTCGGGAACCGCTTCCTGCAGACCGATGATATCCGGGTCGTGCTTTTCCATGTATGCATAGAACCGGGGTGCCCGTTCCGCAATGCTGTTGCCGTCCGGGTCGTTGGCGTAGCGGATATTATAGTCCGCCACCTTGATATGGTTTTTAGGATCATAGGTGACCGTGGGTTCGTCCTCGCCGGAGTACTCCCCGTCGGGGGTCTCACCGGGTTGCTCCTCGGGTTGCTCATCGGGAGTCTCGTCCGGGGTCTCATCGGGGGTCTCCTCCGGGGTCTCATCGGGGGTCTCCTCCGGCGTCTTATCCGGCGTCTCATCCGGCGTTTCGTCGGGCGTCTCATCCTGAACCGGCTTACTGCCGGAGGGGACGTTTTGCTCCCCTTCCACATAGGTATCCACGACGGCGTTCTCCTCTTCCTGCGAAACGGAGGAACAGCCGGCCATAAGACCTACCGCCAAGACCGTGATCATCAGAATTGCGATCCATCTTTTCATATGCTACACCTCAATCTTTCAATTCTACTTCGGCGTAGAGTCCCCGGTGGTCGGAGATCCAACCATCAAAATAATTCTCGTTCAGTACCTGATATTTCAAAGGAATCATCTTCGACGGGGTGTAGAAGATATAATCCTTAATACTGCAAATCGGTGCATCGTCGGGACGCTCGTTAAAGCCGTTATTAGTGATGGAGGGATCAAAGCCCAGATCCACGTTGATATCTTTAAGCCGTCCGCTTTCGTTGAGGATCCGGCAGCAATCGCTCTCCGGGGGGACGTTGAAGTCGCCGGTAAAGAAGGCGCCGTAGTCACTGAAAGCACCTTGGGCTTCCAGCCGTTCCAGCACCATCTCGGCACTGCGGGCGGCGTACTTGGCACCCTGGAGGTGGCTATTGGCGAAGATGATCTGCTCGCCGGTCTCCTTGATCCTCAACCGGACCCAGTTACAGATCCGGCAGTGCCGGGCGCCTTCCATCTTGGAGGGCATCTCGGGGGTATCGGAAAACCAGAAATGCCCCTCCCCGCACAGTTCAAATTTATCCCGTTTCCAAAGGATCGGGGTTGCTTCCCGGCTGGTGGGCGCACGATAGAGATAGCGCATCTTATAGTCCTGATACAGCCGATCCTCCAATTGATTGATCCATCTGCGGGTCGCCTCCTGCAAACCGATGACGTCCGGTTGGTATTTCCGGATCAACGCTTCCAGACGGGGCGCACGGTCGGCGATCATTTTTCCTTCGCCGTCATCTGCGTATCGGATATTATAATCCAAAACCTTCAATTTGCTTCCCATAAAGACACCTCTCCTTTTAAATTAAACTGTAAAACATGAGTCTCAAAATAATATTTGAACACATTTCATTTATATTGTAAAATAGAATTCTGCATATATCAATGTATAATCAGACACAGTTTTCGTAATATCGTTCGTTTTTTGCACTCATGAGTCCGCTCAGTTGGTAGGATTTATCCGCCCAAAAAGAAACAGCACCGCTTATGAGTCGTACTCTTAAGGACAGTACAACACGACACAAAAACACCCGTAGTTTTTTAAAACTGTGGGTGTTTTTAATATTCTCTTTCTTTGTTAGTCAAGTTGTGCTATAATACAACTAACCGATAAATAAGAATTTGTAGGTGTGCAATGGAACTCAAACTGATAGAATTAACACATAAAAATGATGTTTGCAAAACATACGAGATATACAAACACTGTATGTTTCTGCCAACCGAAGAAAAATTCAATAATAAAATAGATACATTTCTTATTGATAACTCTGTAAAAATCTTTGCTTGTTTTAATCAAGGAGAAATTGTTGGCGTAATTGTCATTTCATTTTCAGAGCAGCGCAAAATTGAAATAATAGGCATTGCTGTAGAATTATCTGCTCGTGGCAAGGGCATTGGTTCTTATATGATAAATCAAATAGTAAAGTATTATGGTTTAATATCCGTATATGCAGAAACAGATAATGATGCTGTTGGTTTTTATCTAAAGAATACTTTTAGCGTTACAGAGTTCTATGAAACCTATGGTGATGAAACGGTTCTCCGTTATAAATGTGAATTAAATCGATAGATAAATTCCAATTTATCGAATAGGTGATATTTGTTTAGAAAAGGGTTTTAGGTTCTCCTAACAAGTGACATTTGGGCGCCTAAATGTCCTGCTTGTTATGGTATGAGACAAATATTAAACGGATGTGTAGAATTTCTGCACATCCGTTTTACTGTCTCAAAAAATATTTTAATAGTGATATTGTGAGACAGGTCTCACAGTGTTATTTTGCCTATCGGCAAAGTGATATTAAAACCT
>JAZQAE010000058.1:0-24003 GCA_045544995.1 Eubacteriales bacterium | reverse complement strand
GTGCTTGATCCCGTCTTTTATGATCAATTCACACGCCTTGATTTTAAATTCTTTGCTGAAAGTTCGTTTCATCGTGAACACCTCTCTGAATGTATTTTACCATTCACTCTTCGTTGTGTCCACTTTTACTGTACAACTTTCCACTCTTCTTTATTATTTATTCTTTTAACACCAATTCATTTGGTACTTTCTTTCATTCGCTCTAAGACACCAATTCATTTGGCATTTACTTTCATTCACACTGAGACACCAATTCATTTGGTGCTTTCTTTCGTTCGCTCTAAGACACCAATTCATTTGGTGTTTTCTTTCATTCACGCTGAGATACCAATTCATTTGGTGCTTTCTTTCATTCGCTCTAAGACACCAATTCATTTGGTGTTTTCTTTCATTCACGCTGAGACCCCAATTCATTTGGTGTTTTCTTTCATTCACGCTGAGACCCCAATTCATTTGGTGTTTTCTTTCATTCACACTGAGACACCAATTCATTTGGTGTTTTAACCCAGTTCATTTGGGTCACATGTCCCTTTAAAATAGAAGAGATCCGCCAAAAGGCGGATCTCAACCGATTTTATTCTTTCTTCTTTATTATTTATTCTTTTAAAAATTCAGTTATCCCTTTAACAATCCCCAAAAGCATGTTATAATATCCGCACAAGATATTTTTGCTGATGCTGAGAATTGGACTATGAACCAAAAACTATTAGCCATATTTTTTGCCGTATTAGCCGCAGGGTTATACGCAATCAACATTCCATTTTCAAAACTGCTGTTACGTTATATCGACCCGACGATGATGGCATCCTATTTATATTTAGGAGCCGGAATCGGCATCGGGGCCGTCTATTTGATCACGAAGAAGAAAGAAAAAGCGACCTACGAGCAGATCAGCAAAAAAGACCTGCCCAACGTCTTTGGAATGATCGCATTGGACATAGCAGCCCCCATCTTGCTGATGTTTGGCCTGCTTGACAGTGCATCCACCAACGCCTCTCTGTTAAATAACTTTGAAATCGTATGCACTTCGCTCATTGCGTTGTTCGTATTCAAAGAAGCCGTTTCCAAACGAATGTGGTTTGCCATCTCTCTCATCACCCTATCAAGTTTTATCCTCTCCTTTGACGATATCACGGTCTTTCGATTTTCTTGGGGTGCCATCCTCGTGTTATTGGCGACGCTTTGCTGGGGACTGGAAAACAACTGCACCAAGAATCTATCGAATAAAAACACCTACCACATCGTCTTTCTTAAAGGAATTTTTTCCGGACTTGGTTCTTTGATCGTGGCACTCTGCTTACGAGAACGGTTTGCAAACCTTGTCTATTTTGCATTGGCACTCTTATTAGGGTTCATCGCATACGGACTGAGCATTTTCTTCTACATCAAAGCCCAAGGAAGCATCGGAGCTTCCAAAACAAGCGCATACTATGCGATCGCCCCTTTTATTGGAACACTGCTATCTTTTCTGCTCTTTAAAGAGCCTCTGACGTGGACCTACTTTGCCGGTCTTGCCATCATGATCTTCGGCACGGTCATCGTCGTGACAGATACCTTGGGGAAAAAGTAACAACATAAAAAAGGATGTGTAAACCACACATCCTTTTCTTTTATTTAAAGAGTTTTCCTAACTTTTCCAAAAAAGAATTCTTTTTCTCGAAATTCTTATCATCCAGGGTCTTTTCAAACTCCTTCAAAAGATCCTTTTGCTTTCTGGAAAGGTTCCGGGGGATCTCCACCTCGACGGTAACGTAGAGATCGCCTTTATTCTTAGTACCGATACGGGTAACGCCTTTGCCTCTAAAGCGGAAGGTACTGCCGGTCTGAGTTCCCTCGGGCAGGTCGTACTCCACCTTTCCCTCTAAGGTCGGCACCTGCATTTTGGTGCCCAGAGAAGCATCCACCAAGCTGATGGGGATCTTACAATAGAGATCGGTGCCACGGCGCTCGAAGAGATCGTGGGGCCGGACCCGGATGTAGATATAGACGTCGCCGTCAGGGCCGCCGTTGACCCCGGCATGGGCCTGATTGCGCATGGTGAGGGTCTGATCGTTATCAATACCGGCAGGGATGGTCACCTTCAGTTTTTTATCCTCTGTCACGATACCGCCCTGGCAGTGGCTGCAGGGGGTCTTGATCTTTTTACCCCGGCCGCCGCAGGTGGGACAGGTACTCTGGGACTGGATATTACCGAGAATGGTACGCTGGACGCTGGTAACCACGCCACGGCCCTGACACTGGGGACAGGTCTCCAGTTCGGTGCCGTCCTTGGCGCCGGTGCCGTTACATTTCTTACAGCTCCGACGTCGGCGGAGAGAAATCTCCTTTTCACAGCCGAAGGCCGCCTCTTCAAAGGAGACGGTGACGTAGGTCTCAATGTCGTCGCCCTTACGGGGGGCATTGGCATTACGGCGTCCGCCGCCAAAACCACCGCCAAAGAAGGAACTGAACATATCGCCGAAGTCGCCCATGCCGCCAAAACCGCCGAAACCGCCGGCTCCGCCGCCATAGGAGGGATCTACCCCGGCATGACCGAATTGGTCGTACCGCCCCTTCTTTTCGGGGTCAGAGAGGATGCCGTAGGCCTCATTGACCTCTTTGAACTTTTCCTCCGCCGTGGCATCGCCGGGATTGAGGTCCGGATGGTACTGCTTGGCTAATTTCCGATATGCTTTTTTGATCTCGTCGTCCGAGGCGCTTTTAGAAAGCCCTAAGACCTCATAGTAATCTCTTTTTTCTGCCATAAAATAAATATCACCTATAAAAATGAATAAAGAAGGTGGATTTTCGCCCCTTACGGGGCGAAAATCTTCCTAATTTCTTCTCTATTCTTTCTTATTTATTCTTTACTTATCTTCGACGTCCTTGAAGTCAGCGTCGTATACGCCGTCGGCGTTTGCACCGGGGGCTTCTGCACCGGGAGCAGCGCCTGCGGCCTGTGCCTGGGCATAGATCTTGGAGGACAGGTCGTAGACCTTCTTCTGCACCTCTTCGGTGGCGGCCTTGATGGCCTCGGTATCGGTGCCCTTCAATGCTTCCTTCAGTTTATCCAGCTCAGCGTTGACGCCGGCCTTATCGTTCTCGTCCAGCTTATCGCCGGCTTCGTTCATCAGTTTTTCGGTCTGGTAGACCATCTGATCGGCGTTGTTGCGGATCTCGATGGCTTCTTTCATTTTCTTATCTTCAGCGGCGCAAGCCTCTGCATCCTTCACAGCCTTTTCGATCTCTTCCTTGGAGAGATTGGTGGAAGCGGTGATGGAGATCTTCTGCTCCTGACCGGTGCCGAGATCCTTAGCGGATACGTTTACGATACCGTTGGCGTCGATGTCGAAGGTCACCTCGATCTGAGGCACGCCACGGGGAGCCGGAGCGATACCGGTGAGTTGGAACTTGCCGAGGGTCTTATTGGCGGCCGCCATCTCACGCTCACCCTGCAGAACGTGGATCTCAACGCTGGGCTGATTATCGGCAGCCGTGGAGAAGATCTGGCTCTTTTTGGTGGGGATGGTGGTATTGCGGTCGATGAGCTTGGTGAAGACACCGCCCAGGGTCTCAAGCCCCAAGGACAAGGGGGTCACGTCCAGAAGAACGACGCCCTTGACGTCGCCGCCCAGAACACCGCCCTGGATGGCAGCACCGCAGGCAACGCACTCATCGGGGTTGATGCCCTTATGGGCTTCCTGACCCATGAACTTGCTGATGGCCTCAGCAACGGCAGGAATGCGGGTAGAACCGCCTACCAAGAGAACCTTCTTGACGTCGGCAGGCTGGAGGTCTGCGTCAGACAGAGCCTGACGGACGGGACCCATGGTGCCGTCTACCAGATCAGCGGTCAGTTCGTTGAACTTGGCGCGGGTCAAGGTCATATCCAGATGGAGAGGACCGGCAGGACCGCCGCTGATAAAGGGCAGGTTGATATTGGTGGTCATACCGCTGGAAAGCTCGATCTTGGCTTTCTCGGCGGCTTCTTTCAGACGCTGATTGGCCATATTGTCGGCCTTCAGGTCGATGCCGTTCTGTGCCTTAAAATCGGCGGCCATCCAGTCGATGATCCGCTGGTCGAAATCATCACCGCCCAAGCGGTTGTTACCGGCGGTCGCCAGTACTTCGCAGACACCGTCGCCGATCTCCAGGATGGAGACGTCGAAGGTACCGCCGCCCAGGTCGTAGACCATGATCTTCTGGTCGCCTTCTTTATCGACACCGTATGCCAAAGCTGCGGCGGTAGGCTCGTTGATAATTCTCTTGACCTCCAGGCCGGCGATCTTACCGGCGTGCTTGGTAGCCTGGCGCTGAGAGTCGCTGAAATAAGCGGGAACGGTGATGACCGCCTCGGTCACCGGCTCACCCAAAAATGCCTCGGCGTCAGCCTTCAGCTTCATCAGGGTGAAGGCAGAGATCTCCTCGGGAGAGTAGTCCTTGCCGTCGATATTGATGCGGCGGGCAGAACCCATGTCACGCTTGATGGATGCGATGGTGCGGTCGGGGTTGGTGACCGCCTGACGCTTAGCAGGCTGACCCACCATCCGCTCGCCGGTCTTGCTGAATGCCACCACGGACGGGGTGGTCCGTGCGCCTTCGCTATTGGTGATAACGGTAGGCTCGCCGCCTTCCATTACTGCAACACAACTGTTGGTCGTACCTAAGTCGATACCGATAATCTTACTCATAATAATTTCCTCCTTAGTTTGCGGTCTTGACTACCGCAGGTCTGATTACTGTTTCTTCCTTATATACATAGCCCCGCTGGAACACTTCGACGATGACGTCTTCGCCCAGCTCCGGGTCCTCTATGTGCATGATGGCTTCGTGGCGGTTGGGGTCGAATTTTTCGCCCGGCTTGCCGATGGGGGTCACCCCGATATTTTTCAAAGACTCCAGCAGTTGGCGGAGGGTCATCTCCACCCCGCTCTTCATTCCGCCTTCGTCCTCCGAAGCGGCGATGGCCCGTTCCAGATTGTCGATGGCCGGCAGGATGGCGCCAACGGCTTTTGCCACCCCATCCCCGACCAAGCGATCCTTTTCCTTGGCGGTACGCTTACGGTAGTTATCATACTCCGCATATAACCGCAGGTACTGGTCATGCTCTTCGTTGAATTTCTCTTCCCATTTATTTTTCTTTTTGGGCTTCGGCTTTACTTCTTTTTCCTCGGTAGCCGTTTCCGGTGCGGTCTGTTCCTTTTTATTTTCGTCCATCAGGAACCCTCCCTATCCTTTAAATATTGTTCTATACATTTAGCAAAATACTCCACCTGAGAAGCATTTGCGCCGTAGTCCATCCGTTTCGGCCCTAAAAGGCTGATGGCGCCGAAGCCGGACTTACTGCCGTACTTGCGGACGATCAAGCCCATGTCGCTGAAATTCATCCCTGCGATCTCCGAGCCGATGGCGATGGAAAGCTCCTGCCCGGTCTGGCTGCCGAGGAGGGTTCGCACCTCGTCCTCATGGCCTAAAAACCGCATGACGTTTTGCACTTTATGGACCTCGTAAAACTCCGGATGGGATAAAAGGTTACTGGCTCCGGACACAAAGACCTTGGGGTTGCGGATAGAATCCACCATATTTTTGACCACGCCGGCCATGAAGTTCCAGCCTTGATGCAGGGCGGATAACCGTTCCTCCAACGTAGCGAAATCTTCGTCGGTCAGCCGGGCAAAACTTACGTCCCCCAAAAAGCTGTTCAATAACTCCGAGAGTGCCTTAATATCCTCATCCTCTGCCAGGAAATAAAACCGGCAGACACTATTCTTCACCGTACCGCTCCGGGTGATTGCCACCAAATTCAGGCATTGGTCGGCGGTCTTGATAAGCTCCACCTTAATAATGCGATCCTCATCGGAATGGGACATCACCGCTGCGGTGGTATAGCCCGTGATCTCCGAAAAACGGGAAAGGGCGTGCTTCAAAAACTCATCCACGTTCCCGGTGGGATCTTCCATGGCCGCATCAATGACGGCAGCACGTTCTACCGGCAGGTTGGGCGCCTGCAACAGGCAATCCACGTAGTACCGATACCCCTTCTCCGTGGGAATTCGTCCGGCACTGGTGTGGGGCTGCTCCAGATAACCTTCCCGCTCCAACTCTGCCAGGTCGTTGCGAACCGTGGCCGAGGAAACGTTCAGTTCTGCCCGTTCCAAAAGGAACTTGGAAGAAACCGGCTCTCCGGTATCCACGTACGCTTCTACCGCAGCCTTCAGGATCAAATTCAGCCGATCCTTCATCTCTTTCCCCACCTTTCTTATTTTAGCACTCTTCGCCTTCGAGTGCTAACACCCATACTTTATCATGTTTTTCTCCCCTTGTCAACACCTACCGCTAATTTTTTTATGAATATCTTGTGAATAATTCTTGACAATTTAAATATAATACATATATAATATAATTAATATTAATATTAATATAAGGAGGGATCACTTTGGCGGAATTCAAATATGAAATCACCGAGCATTACGGTGATCTGCCGCAGAATGCTAACGGTTGGGCAAAACAGCTCAATAAGATCAGCTGGATGGAGCGCGCTCCCAAGTACGACTTGAGAGAATGGTCTCCCGACGGTACAAAGATGAACAAAGGCGTATCTTTTACCGACGAAGAACTCAAAGCTCTGAGAGATCTGCTGAATACCCTGAATTTAGACTGATTTTATTAATGAAAAACCCGTCATGGCATAGCATGACGGGTTTCTTCATTATAAATAATATCTTTTATTTATCAATCTCATAAAACATAGGAATACAGTTTTCCAAAAAAGGAATTTCATCGGGATTCATATAATCTGCAAAAGATTCAAAGCCACATCTCTTATAAAAGCTTTCAGCTTTGGGTACCGCATATAAACAAATATGCGTTGCTCCCACATATTCCGTTGAGATTTTCTTTATGTAATCTAACATATATAAAAAAAATCCCCTGCTTAATGTTTCATATCTATTAGAGCTTTCATCCCACTTTAAACTGCGATATTCTTCATCAACTGCATAATAATCTATTTCAATTGCAGGAATACTTGTGATAAACTCATGACCCTCGCCATCAATATCTGTAACAGAAATACCTGTACAGCAAATTGCACAGAAGCCCATAATCGTATTGTTTTCATCATCCACAAAAACATACGACACATCTTTTTTGGATTCTATGCTTTTATTCTGAATAAAATCACTTATTGCAGTATATTCGCATTTAAACTGACTTAATAACTCAGAATCATTTATATCAACTTTATGGAAAGACATAGGGTAATCGCAACCATAGTTATGCTTTGCCATTATTATCCTTTATCTTGGTTGCTATTTTGGATAACATTTCATTATTCTTATTATTGTTACACTTATGCTCGAGAAACTTTTTTGATTGCTCTGGTGATACTACAAAGGCCTTGTTACATTTGGCCGTCAAAATTGCCATTTTCCTCTCCCTTTTTTTCTTTCGATCATTTAAATTACTCATCTGTTATACCTCCACCTATACATCGTATTATAATAAACACGAGCGTCAAATGGTGTCGGTATCTGTCTTTCCATGTAAATTTTAACACATATTGATTGACTTTTCAAGAATTTTATGTAATGCCTCTATAGTGTGTTCTAAAAAAGAGGTCATTTGGATGGAAAGCAGAAAATTTAAGTCCAAATCCGCCTTGCGGATTTACCTATAAAAACACAAAAGGAAAGAGCAAAAACTCCTTCTCCTTGCATTTTTTGTGCATTGGTACAGCCCCTATAAAAAGTTCATTTTTCTGCGGTCTGTGCCTTTTTCGAGTGAGTTATGCTAATACGCTCCAAAAAGAGTGCAGATTTCGTCAAACCGCACTCGTCGGCGTACATCGGTACGTCAGAGAGCGGTTTGACGGAAAGCAGAAAAATTAAATTAAAACCCGGCTTTGCCGGGTTTTTTCCTTATAAATAAGACAAGGAGAAAGAGCAAAAACTCCTTCTCCTTGCATTTTTTGTGCATTGGTACAACCCCTATAAAAAGTTCATTTTTCTGCGGTCTGTGCCTTTTTCGAGTGAGTTATGCTAATACGCTCCAAAAAGAGTGCAGATTTCATTCAAATGATCCCGAAGGCGTATATCGATACGCCGAGAGGTCATTTGGATGGAAAGCAGAAAATTTAAATCCAAATCCGCTTTGCGGATTTACCTATAAAAACACAAAAGGAAAGAGCAAAAACTCTTTCCTTTCGTTTTAATTTTAAATATCGGTACAGACCAAAATAAATTAATTCTTTTTCTGCGGTCTGTGCCTTTTTCGAGTGTATTAGCCGTTGTTTGCTTCGGGCTGGGGATTGTACTCTGCGTATACACTCTCTACGTTCTGCCCCCAAGCACCATTGGCCTCACGATTGAAGTAGGAGACCAGATACTTAGAATAGAGATAAGCAGAACCGTTTGCCGGAACCGGCTTAGCGGTGGTAAAGTTCAGAGGAATATCACCCCGGTCTACACGGATGTTATAGTCTTTATACAGAAGCTTTGCCAGAACCCGATAATCGGCGGTGCTGGTCTTGCCGGCAGCGGCGGTAAATTCCACCTTGGAGATATTGCCGTAGATGGCATCCAACTGTTTCACCATGGCGGTAATATCCTTCTTTGCGCTTTCCTTCAAAGCGGCGGCGCAATAGAGGTGACGGTTCTTATCCACCTTATAGACCACGGAGCCAACCTCCAGGTAAGCATCCAGGTAAGCGGAGTAAGAAAGGAAGTCCATATTATATTTATTGGTCTTGCTCTTGATGAAGTCCTTATAGCGGGTCAGCATCATAAATGCCACAAAGCTGGCGTCTGCATCGTCGGTAATACCACGCTGCTTGGCGATCGCCTTGGCGATCTGCATGGGGACCAGGACTTCCGGATAGTCGGTATTGATCAACACCTCACTGGTAAAGGGAGAATAGATACTACCGATGCCCATTGCCGTATAGAGGGGGCTAAAGAGCAGTTTCTTTGCCTTGACAGAACCGCCGTCCAGGAAACGGAAGGCCTTATCACTGTCTGCCACGCTGTAGCAAGCGTTGACCGCCTTGCTGATGGCATTGAAGGCATCACCGGTGGGATAATATCTGGTGTGACCGATATTGGTATAGAAAATGGACTGGTTGACCAGACCGTCTACCGCCGCATTATTGACCTGATCGGTATAGTACAGCATAGCACCGGTCAGCGCCTGCTCGCTATACTGACTGGGAGCGAAGCCGCCCTTCAGATAGGTATCGTAGAGCTTCTGCCGATTGGTGGTCACACCATAGCACATGGAATAGAGCAAGAATCCGGTACCGGCCACGGCCAGCAGGACGTATGCCAACTGAACCCACAGACCGGCAATCTTGAGACCCTCTTTTTCCTTGATGGTCTTATACACCAAGAAGCCGATATAACCGAGGATGCCTGCCACAACCGCCAGCGCCAGGATCTCCATCAAGGAGACGGGCAAGAGATTGGAGACCGCCGTCAGTCCGTTCCGAACGCCCTTAGAAAGGGTCCGGGAGAGGGACTCACTAATGTCGGGGGACATCTGAGCCAGTACGTAAAGCACCAGGCCAACCAGTCCCAGACCGGCAAAGCACCACTTGATGATAGAAAAGACCGTATTGTTCATCAGAATCATCTTGATCTTTTCTTTCGTGGTATAGGACGGCTTCAGATAAGCCTCTATATCTTCCAGATCAAACTCGAAATCTTCATCAAATTCCGCCAGATCATACAGCGTAAACTCATCGGCCAAAGCCTCTAACTCTTCCAACTGCAAGGTATCTTCTTCCAAGCCTTCCTGCAAGCCTTCGAGCAATTCATTTTCAGCCATATACATCCTCCTTACCTCCGACGAGAACGCCTCGGCGCACTCCTCGATAACATATATATAAATATATTACATTAAAATATACAAAATTTCAAGTGGTTATTTATATTTTTTAGAGTTTTTTTATTACGCCCCCGCCGAGGACCTGATCTCGGTAGTAAAAAACGGCGCTCTGACCGGGTGCCGGTGCCGATTTTGGGGTCTCGAAATGCAGGATCGCCCGGTCTTCCGGGAGTAGTTCGATGCGGACGGCGGTATCCCGATCCCGGGACCGGATCTTGGCGGTGAGCCCCTCTTTCGGCAGAGGTGCGTGAAGGACAACCTTTTCCAGAGGGACGGTCTTGGTCTCCACCGATTCACGGGGGCCTAAGACCACGGTATTTTCCTCGAGATCCAACTGACAGACGTACAGCCGTTCCGAAGCCGCCACCCCCAGCCCCCGTCGCTGACCGACGGTATAGTGGCAGATGCCCTCATGGCATCCCAATACGTTGCCCAAAGGGTCTAAGATCTTGCCCGGCTTCGGCGGTGTGCCGGTATACTGAGCGATGAAATCCCCGTGGGAACGACCCGGCTCCAAAAAGCAGATGTCCAGAGAGTCTTTTTTGCCGGCGGCGGAAAGCCCCATCGCCAGAGCCTCGGCACGGACCGCCTCTTTGTCCGCCATCTCCCCCAAGGGCAGGATGAGACGGCGGCGGCAGTCCTCCGAAAGGCCGTAAAGCATATAGCTTTGATCCTTGGCACCGGGGAACCGACAGACCAGATGCCGGCCGGTGCCCTCTTCGATGGAAGCGTAATGACCGGTGGCGATCTTTTCGCACCCCATGGCATCCGCCACCTCAAGAAGTCCCCGAAACTTGACCGCAGGGTTACAAAGCAGACAGGGATTGGGGGTCTCTCCCCTTTTATACAGTTCTGCAAAGGGACGCATGACCTTTTGCTCAAATTCCTTTGTGAGGTCTTTGAGAATAAAAGGGATCCCCAGCTCCTCGGCGGCTTTACGGGCGGCCTCTGCCTCGTTGCCGACGTTATGCATTTTGAGAAATACCCCCACCGGCTGATAACCGGCACGTTTTAATAAGAGGGTGCAGACAGCGCTGTCCACACCCCCGCTCAAGCCAACGGCTACTTTCATTCAGTTACCTCGAAAAGAACACCCAGCGTGCCGGGACCGCAATGGCTGGTGATGACACAGCCGGCCTCGGTCTCCAGGACTTCCTCGAAGATGCCGGTCTCCAGGACCACCGCCTTGACCTTCTCCACCGTTTCGGGGGCGGTCTTGGTATGGGTCACAAAGCAACGCTTTTTATTCATCTTATCCAAATTGGCAGAAAGCACCTCTTTGGCATACTGCACCATGACGGTGTCGATCCCGCCCCGGTACTTTTTGCCGGCGCCCATCTTGCCCTCTTCCACAGAGATCAGCGGATGGAACTTCATCAGGTTGGCGCCCAAGGCCGCCACGGAAGAGCAACGGCCGCCCATCTTGAGGTAATCCAACTGATCCACCACAAAGCTGGCACGTACCAAGGGGATACGCTTGGCGATCTCCCCGGCGATCTCGGCGGCAGATCTGCCCTCCTCCCGAAGATCAGCGGCGTCCAGCACCAAAAGACCGGTACCGGTGGAAAGGTTGGCACTGTCGATCACGTAGACGTTGCCCTCCACCTCTTCGGCGGCCATCCGTGCATTCTGGTGGGTCACCGACATGGTGGAAGAGATATTGAAATGAACCACGTCATATCCCTCTTTGGTAAACTGAGAGAAAAACTCCATATAATCGGGAATGGACGCAGCGGAGGTCTTGGGTAACTGTTTCTTCTCCTCCACGTATTCATAGATCTTGGACGGATTCATCTCCGTCCCGTCCTTAAAAGAATCCTCCCCCAGATTGACGTACAGGGGAATAATTTTAACGTCATAACGCTGAACCAACTCCGGACCTAAGTCACAGATGCTGTCTGCAGTAATCACGACTTTATTCATTGTAAAATTCCTTTCGCAATAAAATTCCAAGGTATATTATAGATTATATTCCCCGAAATGTCAAAGAAATTGTTGATTTTTTTCAAAGAGAGGATTATAATAGGTTTAGTAATTTTTTTATTAGGAGGAAATTCCAATGCTCGTTTCTGCAAAAGAGATGGTAAAGAAGGCCTACGAAGGTCATTATGCCGTCGGCCAGTTCAACATCAACAACCTGGAGTGGACCAAAGCGATCCTTTTGACCGCCGAAGAGAACCGCTCCCCCGTCATCCTGGGTGTTTCCGAGGGTGCAGGTAAATATATGTGCGGTTATAAGACCGTCATGGGCATGGTCAAAGGCATGATCGAGGAACTGAACATCACCGTTCCCGTTGCCGTTCATCTGGATCACGGTTCCTATGAGCACGCAAAGAAAGTAATCGCTGACGGTTTCTCTTCCGTTATGTTCGACGGAAGCCACTATGAGATCGAAGAAAACATCGAAAAGACCAAAGAGATCATCGCTCTGGCGAACGCTAAGGGGATGTCCGTAGAGGCCGAAGTCGGCGCCATCGGCGGCGAAGAGGACGGCGTTGTGGGCCGTGGCGAAGTAGCTGATCCCGCTGAGTGTAAACTGATCGCGGATCTGGGCGTGGACTTCCTGGCTGCCGGTATCGGCAACATCCACGGTAAATACCCCGCAAACTGGGCAGGTCTTGATTTCGAGGCTCTGGAGAAGATCCAGGATGCCACCAAGGGTATGCCCCTGGTTCTCCATGGCGGTACCGGTATCCCCGCTGATATGGTAAAGAAAGCCATCTCTCTGGGCGTTGCTAAGATCAACGTAAATACCGAGTGTCAGCTCTCCTTCACCGCTGCTACCCGTGCTTATATCGAAGCCGGTAAGGATCTCGAAGGCAAGGGCTTTGACCCCCGTAAAGTATTGGCTCCCGGTTTTGAAGCCATCAAGGCTACCGTCAAAGAGAAGATGGAGCTCTTCGGTTCCGTAAACAAAGCCTAATCGAAAATCGTTAAAATGTCCCCGAACGCAGAAAAAATAACGTATAGGGGGCTTTACCGATATTCAAACTAAACATAAAGGAAAGGGTTTTTACTCTTTCCTTTTGTTTTTTTAAGAGGAAAAAATCTGCCGAGGCAGATTTGATTGGATTTTTCTGCTATCCGCCAACTCTCCTATCGGCGTATCGACATACGCCCTCAGTCGAGTTGACGAATTCGGAACCATTTTTCCGGATTTTCTTGCACTATTCATAGCAGGGCCAACCTATGACTGTTGAAAATGGCACAGACCGCAGAAAATAAAAATAATTTATTTTGGTCTGTACCAATATTAAAAGTTAAAACGAAAGGAAAGAGTTTTTTGCTCTTTCCTTTTGTGTTTTTAGAGGTAAATCCGCAGGGCGGATTTGAATTTATTTTTTCTCCTTTCCGCCAACCGGCCCTCTCGCAGTATCACATACAGCTTCGGGACCGGTTGACGAAATCTGTGCTCTTTTTGGAGCGTCTTGCCCCTGCGAAACGAAAAATGGCACAGACCGCAGAAATCACTTTACATAAAACCTCACATTCGGCGTTTCCCGTTGAATTCTCTCAAAAATTTCAATCAATGGAGTGCAATATTCCTGCATTTCCAAGTCCATTTTATCGTAGTTCTCAACTTCTACAACAACCTCCCCGTCACCAACAAAATAAAACCTCATAAAATCCCAAAAAGCATCCCAATTCTTTCCCGTTTCCTTAGGAAGCAAAAACCGTTCACATAAATAATTATGAATTGCCTCTATCGTAGTGATCCCCAAAAGATCCAAGCGGATCAAAGTAGTATCGTTCATTTCTTTCTCCTATCTCAATTTAACAAAAGATTCATAATGATCGTAGGTAACAAAAATCAATCCATCATTAGAATAAATTATCCTGGAAATTCCTCGATATTTTCCATCGTATTGCAAATCTGCTTCTTTCCAAGTTCTTCCGGGTGCGGATGGTAGCCGCCCATTATGATTATAGTATACATCACCACCAATCAAATGTCCAGGCAATACCGACTCAAGATTTCCCTCTTTGGGAATCCAGCCATAAACTACTGCGACCTCTTTTGTAACATAATTACCAGGCAATTTTTTATAGTATTTCAGCCAAAAATCCACACCTTCCATGCCTTGATCCGTTGCTTCACCAGCTTCGATGGAACGTAGAAATGACAACAGACATCGGCACCATAAATGTAAAGGCGGATGTATGCGCCAAATATCTTTTTTCTCAACAATTTTTCCGTCCATTGCTTCACAAGAAACACAACGCTTTTCATCCGACACTGTTTGCCAGCTTAAAAATTTCTTACTCTTCTTAAAATTTTTCATTAATATCTCCCATCACAATCCTCCCGATACCACTTTAAAATCGTCTGATATGGATCCTTGACGGGGCGACACTTCAAAGCAGCGAACTGCTCCATTTTTTCCAGATAGTGCATCAACTTTTCATACCCCATCAAAGCGATCAGTTCCTGTTGATGGTCATAAGAAAGATTTACACGAAAAAAATCTTTGGAATCCAGTCCGGTTGAGACGAAGAACGCTCTTCTTTTCTCTAAATCTGGATCTGACTCTATCTCTATCTCTTTCTCTATACTCTTACTCTGTGTCACATTTGGGTCACAATGTGACGGCTTATTTCGAGATTTTCTCATTTTCACTGCGCTCTCACTCTCGCTCCCCACCATTTCCGTCAGACCCGGGAGATAGAGGGTGCCGTCTTCTTGCCGTTCCAGCAGTCCGTATTCCATCAAAAGGTTCATTCCTTTTGCGGTGATCTCAGGAGAAGTACGGGTCAACGTTGCCAAAGTTTTTTCGGTATAGGGGATCTTTTCGTTGAGGCGAAGGCTTCCCTCCTGCTCCAGCCCCATCAGCAATAATTTCAAATACAGCAACAGGATCTCTTTTCCCTCTTCCTCCTCTTCCAGAATAGCGATCTCCGGTTGGAGAAAAAAATCCTTTTTCAGTTTCAGCCAATAATATCGTTTAGCCACCGCCCCACCTCCTTTCATAATTTTGAACCGACGTTCATAGGCTTGTACCGAGGTGAAAAAACAATGAAGAAAAAATGGCTTTGGATCTATTTGATCTGTTTATTCCTGCCGTACCTTGCGGTACTTATTTTAGGAAAGATCGGATTTTTCAAGGAACCTCCTTCCCCGTCGGAACCGCCGGAGCGCATGGTCTCTCTTTGGCGCCATGAGACGGAGAAGTTGGAAGAGGTTCCCCTTGGGGATTATCTTTGGGGGGTCTTAGCCGGAGAGATGCCGGCCTCCTATCCAGAAGAGGCGTTAAAGGCGCAGGTAGTGGCGTCCTACAGTTATCTCTGCCACCGCATCGAGACCATAGAGTCCCATCCCTCCACCGATTTTGGACACCCGGGGGACGTCTGCGACGATCCGGATCATTGCAAAGCCTACCGCACGCCGGCAGAGGCCTCCTTTCTTTGGGGTGCCGACTGGCTGGACAGCGCCCGGCAAAAGCTCTGCGATGCGGTGGACGGGGTTTTGGGGCAACGCCTGACCTACGACGGCAAGGCCGCCAACACCGTCTTTCACGCCATCTCCGGCGGCCGCACCGAAAACGCCAAGGACGTCTGGGGCGCGGAGGTTCCCTATCTTTCGTCGGTGGACTCCCATTGGGATCGGGAGGCCAAAGGCTTTTCCTCGGAAAAACGCTTGTCCTTGACGGAATTTCGTCAACTGCTGGAGCAGGAGGACGTCACCCCCGGCGCTGTCACCCTCACCGAGGGCGGATCGGTGGCCTCCATGGTTTTTGGAGACCAATCCTATACCGGCCGTCAGCTTCGCACCCTCTTGGGACTGCGCAGTACCCGTTTTACCGTCACCCTCGAAAAAGAAGAGATCCTCTTTCAGGTCACCGGCTACGGACATCAGGTGGGAATGAGTCAGTACGGCGCTTCCGTTTTGGCGGAGGAAGGCTATACCTACCGGGAGATCCTCGCCTACTACTACCCCGGCACAGTTTTGGAAAATAATGAATAAATGATGCGCCATCCGTCCATATTAAGGGCGAAAGGATGATGGCTATGAAAGAAAAAATCGTACAATTTTTGAAAACCAAAGGATACTACATGGTTCTGGCCCTCAGCGTTCTGACGGTAGGAACCGTAAGCTTCCTCTCTTACCGGATTTCTCAGAAGGAAGAGGCCAAGACACCCCTTACGCCAAACACCACCGAAAACGTGGAAAAGGTCGAGGAAAACGTTCCGGACGAGCGAGAAGAAGTGCAAGAAACGCCCTCCGCCGAAGAGCCCCAACCGCAGGTACAACCGGCCCCCTATTCCGCTCCTTTGCAGGGGGAGGTCATCGCTCATTATTCCCCGGAACAGCCGGTCTATTCTTATACCTTGAAGGATTGGCGCACCCACGGCGGAATTGATGTGGCGGCGGCTGCCGGCACCCAAGTATTGAACGTCAGCGAAGGCGTGGTGGAGACTGTCGCTAAGGACGATCTCCTCGGCAATCTGGTCACCGTCCGCCATACCGACGGCAAACTCTCCCGGTACGCCTCCCTCGGAGAGGTTTCCGTAGAGGAAGGGCAAATGGTGGCGTTGGGCGATCCCCTCGGCACCGTCGGTAAATCCATGCTCCTGGAATGTGGGGAGACCGACCACCTGCACTATGAACTCTGGGAGAACGACAAAACCGTCGATCCCTCATTTTTATGGAATGCTGAATGATGAATGCAAAATGCAAAATTTCGGTTGAGATCCGCCCTTGGGCGGATTTCTTCATTTATTCTTCATTCTGTATTTTTTCAAGTATCTGTCATGCTTCATCCGTGCTCCGTCGGGACTGAGGAGGGTGGGCAATTTCTTTGCCACCTCCGGCCAGGTACAGCCCCGAAAATACCGCAGTTCAAAGATCAGTCTCAGTTCCGGATCTTCCATTTCGGCGATCAATTTTGTGATCTCCCACAGTTGCTCCGCCACCCGATCCGCCAGCCCCTGGATCTTGCGTTGCAGGGCGGCACTGCGCCAGCCGGAGCCTTCATTTAATATCTTTTTGAGTTCCTCATATTCCGCCAACTCCCGGCGAAGAACCCTTACGTCCTTAATCATCCCATTCCACCTCCCCGATCATCCCTGCCACACCGCAACAGGGGCATCCGTCAAACTGCTGACGCCAAGGCCAGGGCATCCCGTAGCCTTCTTCGATCAAGCGGGGAACTTCAAAAGTACCGCCGCAATTATCACACTGATACATCGTAGGGAAATACCTCCTCCATCCGTCTTCCCAAGGCTCTGCAAAGACGGGCTCCCACCTCAAACGAGGGATACCGTCCCGTACTCTCCAGGGCATTGACTGTCCGGCGGGAGACCCCTGCCAGCCGTGCCAGTTGCTCCTGGGTCAGCCCCATGCGAATGCGATTTATGTAAAGATTATGAATCATTTTTTTACTCCTTTTTAAAACATGGTTCGGGTTTTTATTGTCACCCTCGACTTTTCTCGACGCCGTATCTATGTGATACCACAGTTTTCGACCCGGGTAAAGTAAAATCGTTTGACATTTTTCGATCATTCCGCCTCAAATTCAGCAATCATGCGAAAAATCAAGCCTGATTTGTCGAAAAAAAGACTCTGCTGATTTTTTATCAGCAGAGTCTCTGAATCAAGTTAAACGGGACAAAACAACCGCCAACTCTGCCCGTGTGACGGGGCTATTGGGATTGAAATTGCCTTGATCGTCCCCCTGCATCCAACCCTTTTCCGTCACCGTTTGCACCGCTTCCTTTGCCCATTCAGGGATGGAAGCCTGATCCTGATATGCCATCTTCTCCTCCTTAAAATCATTGGAATTATACGAGCCGATCCGATTGGGGATGCCGAGATAGGGCGTGGGGTCGATGACCCGTTCCCCCTCCTGCAACTGAAAATGCAGATGCACCCCCGTTACGTTGCCGGTGGCACCCATGGTGCCGAGGAGGGTGAGAGGCGTTACCGCCTCCCCCTCCCGGACTTTGGTACTTCCCCGTACCAGGTGGCAGAAGATATGACGCCGGCCGGCGTCGTCGCCGATGGAGATATACTCTCCCCAACCGCCCTCATCATAAGCCACCTTACGGACGGTGCCATAGCAGGTGGCGAAGATCCGGCGGTCTGCAGCCGCCAGGTCGATGCCCTGATGACCGTTCTTCCAATAATTCCCCTTTTGTCCAAAGACGGCCGTGACCTGAAAGGGGCCGGTGATCGGTAAAAGCGTCACGCCTGCTCCTCCTTATGTTTTTTGAGGTATTCATCCGCCTCGACCGCCGCTTTGGTGAAGCTATTGTTCTTCCACCACGCCCAAAGGCTGGCCGCCGCCGTAAGGACGGCAGAGAGTCCCTCGTAGATCGCCTCATCGCTGAAGGGCAAGGGATTTTTGCCGAGGGCGGTGAGGATCTGATTGAGGAGGGTGAGCACCAGCACCACCGTCCTCAAGATCGTCTCTTTTTTACAATACATCATAACACCTCCGATAAGATCTGAAAGATATTGACCCCCACTCCGGCTCCCAAGAGGATCAGTAAGCCGATCCCCAGGAAGCGCAAGAGCGTCTTGCCGCCGCTGCTCTCCAAAAAGGAGAGCAGTCCGCGGTTTTCCACACGGTCCAGACGCTGATCCTGTTTTTCCAAAATCAGCGAGACCCGATCCACGGCGGCCGTCAATTGGATACACGCCCGGGTCAGATCGTCTAATTTCTGCCCGTGCCCGTCCATCCGCCGTTCTGCCATCTGCTGGACCCGTTCGATGCCGTTACTGCGCATGGCGCAATAGTCGTGAGAAATGGGATGCTCCTGCATTAAAGCCCATTCCTCTGGTCTTCCAGCTCCCACTCCCGTTTGAGCTTTTGAAGCGCCAGTTCATAAAAATAGTCCTGCTCTGCCTTTTCCTTGGACGCCTGCGTCTTAAGGTTTTGCAGGAGCAGATCCTGAGCGCGCTCTGCATTCTTTTGGTAAAAACTGCCGTAGGCATCACCCAGCAGTTTTCCAAGTTCCGTCAGCAGAGAGGCGGCCTCCGTCTTTGCCGTGGCATCGGCCTCTGCCCGGGCAGTATCGTTTTCCGCCAAGGCAGATCGGCGGTCCAAAAGCGCCTGATAGGCATTGGCAGAGGCCTGATTTAAGGCGCTGGCGGTGATAACGTCCGCCAGACCGCTATTGCCGACCCCTTGGGTCAGCAAGCCGTCCTTCGCCATCCGCTGACGGTTCCAAGCGGCAGAACGGGCGGCAGACTGATCCGCCTCTTCCCGCTCTAAGATCTCCTGCCGTTTTTGATCCAACTGCGCCAACTGTCCGGCATAGCCGGCGGCAATGGCATTCAAGCCACTGCCCGCATAGCGCTGGAGCAGATTTTCATACCCTGCAAATCCGGCAGGGGCATCCGCCGTCTTTAGGAGGTGATATTCCGAGCCGTCCTCTCCGCCGGAATAACCGGCAGAAGCACGGATCTCCTCCGCCCGACGGTGGGCGGCCTCCATCCCGGCGGTGTCTCCGGCATCTGCATAGCGTTTCCACGCCTCCTTCATTCGCCGGATCTCGGTCTGTTGATCGTCCGTCAACAGCAATTTATCTACGTTACTGATCATATTTTCATCTATCCTTTCATCTTGCCATTCCGCCCTTTTCATAGAGCATCCGGATCCCCCAGAGGGCGAGATCCTCTCCCAAAAGTTCCAGCCGAACCGCCAGCGCTTCGCCGGTTACGGGCGGCGCCGGCAGACGGTTCCAGCAACGTTTTGTTGCCTCACGATCCGGCAAAGAGAGCGCCTCTCCATCTAAGAGAAGAGTAGCACGCACCGTCCCGGTCTCCATGGCCGTCCAAAGACGGCGGAGACGGATACGCTTTCCGCTCCCCTCTTCTAAGGGGGCAGTCTGCCAATAGGCGGTGATGGAGGTTCCGGCATCGTCCTTTCCCCCTCCGAAACGGAAGAGGTGCCCCTCCTGATCCCCGAAATACAACGCTCCCTCCGCCTTACCAAAGGCGGTCGCCCCATGAGCAAGGGTCCATTTCATAAACCGAAGCTGTCCCTGACCGTCCCGTTGGCCGTCGGTCACAAAGACCGTCCTGCCGAACGCCAGCAGATAATACTTTTTCCAAAGGACGGCACGGGCATCTTCCGGAGAAAAGGCAGTCAGCAAGGGATCAATGGCGATACTGCGTCGGATGGTCTCGTTGAGATTGGTCAACTCATCGGAAACGCTCCGCACGCCGTACAGACCGGAAGCCGATAAAAAGCAGGGTTCATTTCCCGCCACTCCCACGCTGAACGGGGTTTGGCATCCCTCCACCGCCGCACCGGACTGGGAGGGATAGGCCTCCACCCGAAAGGGCTCCCCGCTCTGGGTCTTGCCCACTGAAAGTTCCGCATGGGAGCGGAAAAAGACGGTGGCGCCGTCGGGATCGTTTTTCAAAACTGCCAGCCGTCCGTCGCTTAAACGGCAATAACCGGTCACCGGCGTGGCAGGGTCCCCCAGCCGTTCGGTGGCGGTCTCATGGAAGGAGAAAAAGTCGTTGCGGTCGCTGAAGGCATCCTCCCCCGGCGCTGCGTCACTGCCGCCCAAAAAGAGGACGTCATCGGCGCCGTCTGCCCCGTAAAGTCCCTGTACCGTAGCGCCGGTCAAGGCCTTGGGCTCTTCTTTTAAGACCCCGTAGGTGATGCGGACGTTATCCATGCCGTCATCGGCAAAGGTATAGTCGCCGGCACCGAATTCCACCACCGCATCCACGTCGTTACAGCGGAATTTTTGTCCTGCCTGGAGCGAGGGGGTCTTGATCTGAACCAACTGAGAGTCCCGGACACTGCTGGCGGCGATGTCAATACTGGCGACGCACCGCCAGACCCCCTCGATATCCCGCACCTGCACTTCAAGAGGCATCTTTTTATTGAATCCGCTCATCAGGCAGTTCAGACGAAACACCCGCACCGCCGTCTCGGAGGAAACGTAGAAGCTCTCGCACCGGAACTGGGAAAGTCGGTTATCCCCCCGGGGATCCACGTCCCCTCCGCCCCCGCCGGGCAGTTTGGCTACCGTGGTAAAGGGGACGGTGGCATAGAATGCCGGACTGACGCCGGTTTTATAAAGTTCAAAAATATCCTCGCCCCAGTGGGTATCCGCCACCGAGCGAACCACCTCTCCGTCGTAAAACAGATACCGTTCCCCATCGTTCAAAAAGAAGAATTCTTTGGTGATCGCCTGGCGGAGCCATTGGCAGGAATAAGGAGTAACGCAAAGCCGGAGCACGGCGGTCTGGGTACGGACGACCCCATGGGAGGGCGCATCCTTTAACGTGGTCTCCAGATCCTCTATCGTGCCGTCCTGATGAAGACGGTACAACCTGCCCCCGGCATGGACCAAAAGATCACCCTGATAGTCCCAGATGCCGTTGATCCGCCCTTGGAGGGTGGCCACGGATTCATAACCGGGTCGAACCCGAAGAGATTCTCCGCTCCAGAGAAGATTTTCGGTATCCGCAGCCCGGGAAAAAGCCCGATCCGGGAGGCCGGACGCCAAGTCCAGCCCCCAGAATCCTTTTTCCGTCCGTACTGTCCGAGCGGAAGTTCCGCTGGGCAGACGGTGCAGAGGGTAACTCATAAGCACCCCCCACTTTCCACCCCGGCCACCGGTCGATATCCCAATGCCGCCGCCAATTTGGTGTTATACTGCTCCATTAATCGAGTATAAAGCGCCGGATCGTCCCCCATCACCGTGAGGGCGGCGCAGTAAAAAGGCAGGGCGTGCAACAGATCTTCCGGAAAAGGCAGGGTAGCGCTCTCGGGGAGCTCCGAAGCCACCGGAGGCACACGGTAGTAAACCAAAGTGTAGTCTCCGTCCCGTTCGGCGCAGATCTTCGTCTCCTCCACCGCAAACGGCACCTTGCGTCCCTCGGCGTAAAGCCCCCGGGGGGTCAAAACCGTAAGGGGAAGTTCTGCCGTTCCGTTTTGGATGGTGATCCGGATCCTTGCCTGGATGGGAAAGCAACGGGCCAACTCCCCGAGGGCACAGTCCAACGCCTCCAAAAGACGCTCCCGGGACGGCATCACCGAGGGGATCCCCTCCTCCGCCCCTAAAAGAGAGGCGGTACGTTTCAAAATAGATTGAATGGTCATGCCGTTTCCCTCCCCGTTAGATCAGCTGGAACACCGCCATGGAGCAGGTGCCGTTTTCCACTTCAAATCGAATACTGTCGGTGCCGTCGCTGTTGTGGTACACAAAAGGACCGCACTCCAAGAAAATAAACGTGTCTTCCTCTGCGGAAAGTTCATAGGTCATCTTCCCGCCGGAAAGGACCGTATTGCCGGGCAGGACGTGAAACGTAATATCGTCATTCGGCTCGATCAGCAAAAGGACCGCATTGTCCGGGCCTGGCAATACCACTTCGCCCACGTCTGTGATCTCATTATAAGGGGGGATTGCCCAAGTCTGGTTGTATTTCAGAGGAACTAAATTGATCTTACTATTCATCTTTTAAAATTCTCCTTTATTCTTATTTATGCGCCTTGATAACCACAAGTTCTTTGGGACGGACCACCTTACCGCCGTAGACGTTCAGACCCTTCACCGCATCGGAGAAGTATTTCTCGGGGCGGTAGGCTTCGGTCTCGTCGATGGCACTGGCAAAGGCGATCGCCTTATTGGTACGGACCATCATGTAGTCGTCGGTACCGTCATTATACAGGTTGTTGCTGAGGATGACACGGGCGCAGTCGTACATTCCCACCACACCCTTTTCGATCAGCTCATCGTTATTGGTCTTGATCTCAGTCAGAGCATCACGGAACAGCTGATAGAAGAAGGGAGAGACGGTGATGGACACCTGAGAAGAAACGTCCACGTCGTTCTCACGCAGCATCAGCAACGCTTCGTCTACCAATGCCTTGGCTTCGGCACCGGTGGTCACCTTGGTGGACTTGGTGGTAAGGGTGGCATTCTTTGCCAGAGAAGCCACGAAGCTATCACGGGCAACTGCCATCTTACGGCCGGCCTCCTCCAATACCACCGGCATCAGATCGGGATTGGACTGCAAACGATCCAGATCGTCCACCATGAAATTGAAGGCCTTGGCCTGATCCACGTCCATGAAGACGCTGACACCGCTCAAAGTCTCCGGCTCGTTCATGCCGGCGGCCGCATCGTAATCAAAGACCTCGGGAGCGATCGCACCCAAAATCTTCACACGGCCGCCCAGACGTGCCTCGCCCTCAAACTGACGGTTACAGTCGTCCACCAATTTACATTTCTTTTCCAGTTCGGTCTGGATAAAACGGCTCCAGATCACCGGCTTAAAATTCACATAAGACATTTTTTATTTCTCCTTAATTTTTTAATTTTGAAAGAGACGCCATCGCCTTACGGAAGATCCCCGGATCCCGAAGATCCCGATCGGTGAGGCGATCCAATTCCTCGGAGGAGTAATAGAGAGCGGCTCCTCCTGCCGCTTTTGCACTGACCATGTCGTCGGGACCGGACGTACGGCGCTGATCAGACGCCACTTGAGCCTCGTAGGCCACCACCGGATCCACCTGACCGGTTGCCATCAGTCGGCAATAGACTTCTCCCACCTCTTCGGGACGATTGGCGGTCAGTTGGGGGTAGGCGGTACGGACCCGATCCAGGTCCTCCCGAAACCGGGTCTCCTCCAGTAAGGACATAGCCTCCCTTACCAAAGGATGGGCGAGCACCTCCTGACGGAGTTGCTCCTCCCTGGCATCGGCTTTTAAAGCCTTTGCCGTCTCTTGGGCAGCCCGGCGCCGGGCTGCCTGTCGGGAGCGCTCCTCCGGAGGCATCTCCCCTGCTTTTTGCTCTTGGGTCTCAGGTGCCGTCGACTGCTCCTGAGGGGTGGACTCTTCCGCCATGGTTTGTTCCAATACTTCGTTCATATATGAACTTCCTTTCTGCGATTTTTACGCTCTTCGCCTGCGAAATTCGGGATTTTTACGCTTTTCCCTTGCGATTAAATACGAGTTTCGAGAATCTGCTTCAGCTTCTCCTTCGGGGCATTGGCATCGTCGTCCAAGGCGTCCACGTATTCCGGGAAGGTGATATAGCCACCCGCCAAAAGATTTTGCAGGGTCTGCTCCTGAGCATATTTGGAATAGGGATTAGAGGGAGAAAGATCCACCCGTACCCGAGGCTCCAAGGCCAAGAGAAGCTTACCGGGGATCAGTTGTCCCTCCACCGTCA
>JAZQAE010000057.1:0-2474 GCA_045544995.1 Eubacteriales bacterium | reverse complement strand
GCGTGGCAGAGGTCTATTATCCTCCCGTCAACTGCAAATTTACGCAGAACGTTCTGCGGATGGCTAAGGCCTGGAAGGTAGACGGCGGTTGGCCGGATGATATTGATCTGGTGCATTGGAACGTGGGTCTTTGGGATCTTTTGCACGTGGACGAGGATGCGCTTTCTACCCCCGAATATTATGGATATATGATCGGCCGTATCGACCGCAAACTGAGAAAGATCTTTCCCAAGGCCAAGTTCATCTTTGCGCTCAATACTTCAGTCAATGAAGCAGGCAATGGCGGAAATCACAGCCGATACAATGCGGAGATCGAGCAGTATAATCAGATCGCTATTGATGTCTTGAAGCAGAACGATACCTTGATCAACGATCTGAATACCCTTTCCAAGTTGGCTGCTGAGCGGGGAGCTATGTCTGACCGCACTCATTATTCCACCAACGAAGGTCGTCGGCTTTTGGGCGGACAGGTTATCCGGATGATCTGCGAGGAGCTGGACATCGTCCCCTCTGAGGTGGATCTGGAAAACTTCAAGCCGGAGAACTATACGGCGGAAGAAATTGGTTATTAAACATTGCGAGATTTGCCCCCGTCGGTGT
Organism: Eubacteriales bacterium; assembly: GCA_045544995.1. Classification (GTDB taxonomy): domain Bacteria; phylum Bacillota; class Clostridia; order Oscillospirales; family QAKW01; genus QAKW01. The sequence continues at coordinate 1,874 of JAZQAE010000057.1, read as the reverse complement.
GGAATAGACCGGACGCAAACCGTAGGGTATTGCCGGGCCGGTGCAGAGATGAAGATCGCCCGGGCGGCGCTCCATTTTTGGGAGGAACCGCCCATCTCCGGCGAAAGGGGATCGGGAACCGTTTTCTTTTCCGGATGTAATCTGGGGTGCGTTTATTGCCAGAACCGGCAGATCAGCCGGAAGAACGTGGGGCGTTCGGTGTCTCCTGCGTCTTTGGCGGAGATCTTTATGGAACTGGAACGTCAGGGGGCACACAATATTAATTTAGTGACCCCGACCCACTATGCGCCGGGGATCATCGATTCGGTGGCCGAATACCGCAAGTTGGGCGGAAGTCTGCCGATCGTGTATAATACCGGCGGTTATGAGCGGGCAGAAACCATCCGTTCCCTTGTCGGCACGGTGGACGTCTATCTGACGGATCTGAAATATGCGGAAAGAGAATCGGCAGCCCGATACAGTATGGCTCCGGATTATCCCGAAGCGGCCCAAACGGCATTGGAGGAGATGGTTCATGCTGTCGGTGCACCGGTGTTCGAGGACGGCCTATTGAAACGGGGCGTGATTGTTCGCCTGCTGGTGTTGCCGGGGCTGGAGCATGAGGCGATGATGAATCTCAAATACCTGCGGGAAACCTACGGCGATGAAATCATCGTCAGCGTGATGAATCAATATACACCGGTGGGAGAGGATCTGCCGGAAGAATTACGGCATCCGTTGCCGGAGTCTGCCTACCGGACAGTGGTGGACTATGCCAGAGCCCTGAACTGGGCGGTGGCTTATATTCAGGAGGGAGAAACGGCGAAAGAAAGTTTCATCCCTCCCTTTTGCGAGGATGAAGCATGATTATATTGTGTCTGGGAGACGTGGTCTCCGCCGGCGGAATGGAGGCTTTAAGAAAGACCCTGCCGGCATTAAAAAGAAAATACCGTCCCGACCATATTATCATTAATGGGGAAAATAGTGCCATCGGCAACGGCATTGACCGAACCTCTGCCGAGGAGCTGTTCTCTATGGGTGCCGACGTGGTGACCGGAGGAAACCACTCCTTTCAGCGAAAAGGGGCGGGAGAGCTCCATGAGGAACTTCCCTTTTTGCTCCGTCCGGCCAATTGGTGCGGAGATCCCTTTGGACGAGGGGATTGCCGATTGGAATTGGGGCCGTATGATCTGCGGGTGATTTCCCTGCAAGGGTCGCTCTATATGAATAAATGTGAGAACCCGTTTCTTGCTTTGGAAAAGCTTATGGAGACCGGGACGTCCCGGGATGTGACGGTGGTGGATTTTCACGGAGAAGCCACCTCGGAGAAGCAAGCGTTGGCACGGCATTTTGACGGCCGGGTGTCCTTGGTCTTCGGCAGTCACACCCACGTCCAGACCAACGACGCTTCCGTTCTGCCCGGCGGAACCGGGTATCTGACCGATATTGGAATGTGCGGACCGGAACACAGTATTTTGGGGAAGGGGTTGGAACCCTGCATCCATAATTTTATCGACCCGGAAAACCGCATGAAGATCACCGACGCCGAGGGCCCCGGAATGATCAACGGCCTGGTGGCGGAAGTAGATCCCCAAACCAAAAAGTGTTTAAAGATCGAATTGATCCATCAAAGAGGAATTGAATAAATGAAAAAGAGTGCAGCGATCTATGTTTTGATGGCAGGAATGCTGTTGGATTCTTGTGTTTTGATCAGCGCCGAAAAAGAAACGGTAAAGGCATAAAAAAAGCACCCCTTGGGAGACTTCTCTAAGGGAAGTCTCCCAGTTTTATTCGCCAAAGGCGAGTTCTATTGCTTCGCAGTTATATTTGGCTTTCGCCAAGTGATATTGTCCTTCGGACAGTTTTTAGGGCGAATAAAATATCACTACGACCAA
>JAZQAE010000056.1:0-25121 GCA_045544995.1 Eubacteriales bacterium | reverse complement strand
GCAAGTTTTCGTTGCTTTTGATTGAATCTGGTTTTAAAACTTCGCATTTCTTGGTATGTAAAACCATATTTTTTCCCTGCTTCTCTCAGGGTGTGTCCCTGCTTCAAGCATTCTATTATCTCTTTTTCATATACCTTAATGTTTCGATATTTTCTTGGCATAAACAAAACCTCCTATGGTAGTCTTTTTAATTCTACCATAGGAGGCTATTTTTTTCTATTGTCCGTTTTTAACGGATCTGTACAAAAAGTAACACGGTGTTTTTATTTTTTCATATATTGGGTCGGCGTTTTTCCGTAGTGTGCCTTAAAGCATCGGGAGAAATAATTCTGATCGGGGAAGCCATTCGCAGCAGCCACGGCGGCCACCGTCATTCCCGGCTCTTTCAACAGCCGCCGGGCATTTTCCAGCCGCAGAATACGGATGTAATTGGTCAGAGTCAGTCCGGTTGCCTCTTTAAATTGCCGACAGAAATAGGCTTTATCATATCCGAACTCCATACTGACCGATGCGGTGGAAAGGGGGTTCCGAAAATGCTCTTCCACGTAACGGATGACCTCTCTCATCCGGCTGTTATCCGGCAGGCGTTCAAATTCACCGTCGCTATGACACTGTACCAACCGGCCCAGGATCTCATAGCAAAGACCGGTCACTGCCAGTTCGTATCCCTCCCCTTTTTCCTTCACCGTCGCAAACAGACGGTCGATAAGGATACGTAATTCCTCATCCCGAAGCAACGGAAGAAAAGCGGCTCCAAAATTATAATAAGGTAGTAAAAGACGGCGTAAAGCTTCGTTATAGGCAAAGGGCTCCAACAATTCCAGCATCACGATGCGGTAACGAACCCCCTGCGCCCCGGCTTTTCCGGTATGGGTGGTAGAACAGTTAAAGACCAGGATATCCCCTGCCTCCGCCTGTACCTTCTGCCCGGCCAATTCCATCACGGCATCTCCCTCGTCCAAAATCATGATCTCCAGGCGATCATGCCAGTGAATATTGGTGACGGTAGCGTGAGGTTCTCGATCAAAATAACGCAATTTCACCGGCAGATTGCCATAGTCTACCGGCGTTTTTTCGTAAAGCGCATTATACTTCATAATTCCTCCGAAGTCAATTTTGTGCTAACAAAGGTCAATTATGTTTCTTGCCGTTGCTTATAATTCATGGTATCATAAGTTTAACAATAAATCAATATCATGCTTTTTAAGGAGAAAAAATGAATAAACCGATTTCTGTAATCATCATGGGTCTCGGCAACCGGGGCGCCAAATATGCGAAATTGATGTCCGTCGATCCGGAGCATTATCAGGTCGTCGGTATCGCAGAGCCCGATCCTGCCCGCCGGGATGAGATCCGGGATATCTTCGGTCTCAGCGACGACGTTTGCTTTGAGTCCTGGAGAGAGATTTTGAAGCAACCCAAGATGGCAGATCTGGCCGTCATCGCCACCATGGACGACGAGCATTTCGAACCGGCCATGATCGCCATTGAGTTGGGCTATAACCTCCTTTTGGAGAAACCGGTGGCTCCCACCGCCGAGCAGTGTGCCGCCATTGCCAATGCCGCTAAGGACAAGGGCGTGGAAGTGCTGGTCTGCCACGTTTTGCGGTACGCTCCCTTCTACGTCAAGGTCAAGGAACTGGTTCGGGAAGGTCTTTTGGGCGACATTATGTCCGTGGACGCCGTGGAAGGCGTTGGCAATATCCATCAGAGCCACAGTTACGTCCGGGGCAATTGGCATAAAGAGGCGGAAACCTCTCCCATGCTTCTGGCCAAGAGCTGTCACGATCTGGATATTATCCAATGGATTTTAGATAAACCCTGCCGTAAGATCCAGTCCTTCGGTTCTCTGACCCACTTTGTGGAGTCCAATGCGCCGGAAGGCTCTCCCGTCAGCTGTGTCAACGGCGACTGCCCCGTCCGGGAGCACTGCCCCTATGACTGCTTGAGAATTTACCATAAGAGCACCAGTCTCCATCACCGCCGCATCATCACCAAGGGCATCGCAAAGACCCCCGTCCCCACCGACGATGAGGTGCTGGAAGCACTCAAGACCACGGATTACGGCCTTTGCGTTTACCATGCCAACAATGACGTGGTGGATCACCAGACCGTCAACATGGAATTTGAGGGAGACACTACTGCCACCTTCTCCATGAATGCCTTTAACCGAGGCGGTCGTTACATCCGTCTCTTCGGTACCAAGGGTGAGCTTTACGCCAATGCCTCCGATACTGCGATCAAGGTCTATCTCTACGACGGAAAGCAAAAACTGGACTACGAGGTCCCCAAGATCGAAGAAAGTATCGTGGGCGGCCACGGCGGCGGCGACCAAGGTATCATTCAAGAACTGCATCAATATATGAGCGGTGAATATACCGGCTTCCGCGCCGCCAATATCCATACTTCCGTCCGCAATCATATGCTTTGCTTTGCGGCAGAAGAAGCCCGTCACAATAATACCGTTGTCGATATCGAGACCTACATGAAGAAATTCGACCTGGACAATCATTATTAATGCAAAAACCGGAGCAGAGGATCTGCTCCGGTTTTTATCTACAATAACACCCAGTCTTATGTTGGACCGGTTATTTCTTTTGCTCTGCGCTGATTTTTTTTGCCGAGTTTTCTTCTTCTAATTTTTTATACGCTACTTTGCCAACCAGAGTTTTCGGCAGTTCCTCCCGAAACTCCAATTCACGGGGGCAGGCATATTTTGCGATATAAGTCTTACAATAATCTAAAAGCTCCTCTTTCAGCTCCTCGGTAAGGGCTACACCTTTTTTCGGGACGACGTAAGCCTTGACCCGATGCATCCGATAGGGATCGGGGACGCCGATGACGCAGGAAAGCTGTACCTTGGGATGCCCATCCAGGACGTTTTCAATCTGGGAGGGATAAACGTTATACCCACTGGTGACGATGATGCGTTTCAGCCGTTGACGGAAGTAGATAAATCCATCCTCGTCCATCATTCCCAGATCTCCCGTATGAAGCCAGCGGTCTCCGTCCGGATGAATGCGCAGGGCATCCGCCGTCTCCTCCGGCCGTCCTAAATATTCCAGCATGACGGTGGGACCCTTCAGGCAGATCTCGCCCTCTTCCCCATAGGGAACCTCCTCGGTGGTACCCACCTTGCAGATCTTATAATCCATATCGGGATAAGGCAGTCCGATACTTCCCTCCCGTTCCTCCTGATCGGGGGTCAGGCAACTGGCGGTCACACACTCGGTGGTGCCATACCCCTCCCGAATCCGGATGGTGGCGCCTCGCTCCGCCAAAAAGCGATCCATCTTCTTTTTCAATTCCACCGAAAGACTATCACCTCCGGAGAAGACCCCCAAAAGGCAGGAAAGATCGACGCCGTCCAGATATTTGGTTCGGGTCAATGCTTCGTAAAGGGTGGGGACGCCGGCAATATAGTTGGGACGCTCCTTTTTGATAAGCCGCGCATATTCCTTCACGTTGAACCGAGGAACCAGAATGGACGAAGCGCCGTTCACCAAGGCAGCATGAACGCAGACCCCCAGCCCAAAGCCGTGGAACATCGGCATGGCCGCCAAGATTCGATTGCCTTCGATCTTCCGGGCGCACATGGCGGCGGTCTGCAACGCCAATGCGTTCAGATTCAGATTAGAGAGCAGGATTCCTTTATTAATGCCGGTGGTTCCGCCGGAGAAAAGGATCACCGCTCCGTCTTCCGCCTTGCCGTATGCTTTTTCATACTCGGTACTCCCTTGCAGAAAATCATGCCAGAGCAAAAGATTTTCCGCCGGTTGGATCTTGGGGAATTTTCGTTTGATCGCCAGGCGGTAGCCCCATTTTTTCAACCCGCATAGGGCATCGTCTATATCCGTCACGATCAGATGCTTTAAGGGATACTCCTTTTGCACCTGCATGATTTTTTCATAAAATTGATGGATGGTCACAAGGCAGGCGCTCTGCACTTCCCTCAGATAAAAAACGATCTCCTTTTCTGCAGAAAGGGGATGAATTAAGCTGACCTGAGCGCCCAATTCATTCAAAGCGTATAAGCAATAGACCGTTTGCGGAATATTCGGCAGGCAGAGGGTCACCCGATCCCCCTTACGCACGCCCATCTTCCAAAATGCTCCGGCGGTTTTGCGGATCTGCTCCGCCAAGGTAGTATAGGAAATCGACCGTCTCATAAAAGATAACGCTTCCCGTTCCGGATTCTTTTGGGCACAGGAAAACACCGCATCGCTCATAGAGCCTTGCGGATACTCCAGTCGGTGCGGAACAATGCCGTAATGAGAAAGCCAGGGTCGCATCATAAAAAAATCCTTTCGGGTTGATAAAAAATTTAAAACTGTATAATGATTATACCTTATTTATCGGGAAATGAACAGATAATTATCATTTTTTTAAGAGGAATGTATATGAAACTGAATTGGAAACAAATTTTCTGGGATTACTTTTTCATCACCCTCGGCACCTTGGTGCTGGCGGTCAGTCTGAATATCTTTTTAGCACCCAATAAAATTTCCGGCGGCGGTGTCAGCTCCATCGGTACGGTGCTGTTGCACTTATTTAAGGTTCCCCTCTCCGTTACCAATATCGTCTTCAACGTGGTCCTGTTTGCTGTCGGTTATAAATTTCTCGGTAAAGGCGCCGTTATCAAGACAGCGGCAGGGATCGTCCTGCTCTCCCTCTTTCTTCAGTTGACGTCCTACGCCCCTGCCTATACCGGAGATCTAATGATCGCAACGCTTTTAGGCGGTGTGCTGATGGGCACCGGCATCGGGCTGGTGGTCCGGCAAAACGGCTCCACCGGCGGCAGCGATCTGGCAGCATTGATCTTCCATCGCATCCTGCCCCATATCCCGGTGGCTACCTTCATTCTTATTATTGACTGTGCCATCATTATAGGAACCGCCCTCGTCTTTAAAAGTTTTACCGTCGCTGCCTATTCCGTACTTTCCCTCTATCTTTCCTCCATCGTTACCGACAGGATCATGACCTTTGGTGACGAAGCAAAATCGGTCTATATCATCTCCAGGGAGCATGAGCGGATCGCCGAGGAAGTGATGGTGAAATTTGAACGGGGCGTCACCGCCTTTCATAGCGTCGGTTACTATACAAAAAAAGAGGGGGAGACCCTTTTATGTGTGGTCAGTCCCAAAGAACTTCCCCTCCTGGTCCGCACCGTCCGCCGGCTGGATCCTGCCGCCTTTATCGTCATCAACGATTCCCGGGAAGTGCTGGGTGAGGGCTTTAAAGATTCCAATATTTACGATATGTAATAGAGAAAGAAATCTCTCAACTGGCTTGATCGGCTGCGTTGAGAGATTTTTCTTATTCTATGATCTTTTTAATACAATCCAGGAACGCTTCTTCGCCCCAGGTATTGATCTTAAAGAAGAGGGCTTGGCTTCCGCCGGAGGTGACGGCCGAAAGATGGATGGGGCCGCCGTTCTGAAAAAGGGTAACGCTCATGCTGACCCGATTTCCGCCGGTATAGCTATACCGCTCAAAGACCCGTACACTGCAACGGGCACCGTTTTCTTGAAAATCGCTATACTCTTCCAACGAGGCAGAAAAACTACCGTTGAGGATCCCGTCCTCAATGCGGCGCAAAAGTTCGTTAAAATCTCCGTTTACTGTACGCTCATACTTTGCCATCTTAAAAAATTCCTCCTAATTTCAATAAAAAGGCTGCCAGGAATACCGAAATGGCAGAAAAGAGAGTGGTCCAGACCACCAACTGCCCGGCCAGAGTCGCATCCCCGCCCATCTCTTGAGCCATGGGGACGGAGGAGACAGCAACCGGAGTGGCAAATACTGCCACAAATGCCGCAAAGTGGGCGCCGGTGAACTGTCCTCTGAAAAAGAGGAACGCTACGCCCAACGCCAGACCCGGCACAAACAGCGTCCGCATCAAAGTCCCAAAGACGATCTCCCGTCGCAACCCCTTGATGGCGGAGAATTCAAACTCTGCCCCCAGGACGATCAGCGCCAAGGGCGTCGCCAGGTTGGAAAGATAGTTCAGCACCTTAAAGACCGGCTGAATATCCGAAAGACGGAACGCAATCCCCCAGCGAACGAAGAACACCCGAACCACCAAGAATAAAAGGCCCAAAGCGATACTTTGAATTAAAGGATTTTTGACAATATCTGTCAGAACTTCTTTGGCCGAGGCCTTTTTTCCGCCGGCACGGAACGCCGTCAGACTAATGACCGCCAAGATATTAAAAAGGGTAATACTCACCGCCGAAAGCAGGGTCGCCACCTTGGCGCCTTCCTCCCCGAAGAGGGACAGGGCAAGGGGGATCCCGATCAAGGCATAATTGGAACGAAAGGTTGCCTGCAGCAATGCTCCCACACTCTCCCGTTTCTTGGCGATCGCCAGGCAGAGGGGAATGGAGACGGCAAACACCGCCAAAAGCGCCGCCGCCACGTAGAGGATATACCCCAGCTCCATATGGGCAAAGTCCTCAATTTTATAGATATTGAGAAACAGCATCGCCGGCAGGAAAAAGTGGAAAACCAGCTTATTGGCCGACTTGATAAAGGATTCCTTGATATACCCGCTTCGTTTCAGACAATAGCCGACGACCACCAATAAAACGATGGGCGTCACTGCATTTAATGCAAAAATTAATGATTCCATATTTATTTACAAGCCACCGCATCATCGTAGAAGCGGTCCAGTTCCTCCTTGGTGGCAAAGGTCGCCACAAACATCTGATTTCCCATGGCTCCGGCCAGGGCATCGGGGATGCGATCCAGCATCCGGATATGATCCTGGTACTTCTCTGCCAATTCATCATGGCTGAGCACAAAATCCTTTCCATCCCGACGGCCGGCAAAGGCGCAATAATAATGCTCACCCTGAGGCATCCGGCTCTCGCCAAAAGCGATCATATCTGCCCAGATCTTATAGACGTTGGTGGAATTGGCAAAGTTGATCATATCGGGGGTAAACCCGCCGCAGGGACGCATATTGACCTCCAGAGCGATGACCTCTCCCTTTTTGCCAAGTCCCTCCTGATCCTGCGTCAGACGGAAGAACTCAAAGTGCACGAACCGGCTCTTGACGCCGAAGCTCTTGACCGTTGCCCGACCTGCTTTACGGGTGTCCTCCGGCAGATCCTTTACGATATAATAACAGCTGTTATCCTGATTATTAACGATATCCATAATGGAATCGGGGGTGACGTTGCCGGTCTCGAAGATGGGAGTCCCTTCCCCGTCAATGATGGCGTCATAGGAATTGACCTCTGCATGGACGAATTCCTCCATGATATACGGTACGTCCTTGGGATAGCTCTCAAAAAAGTTGACCAGCTCTTCATCACAGGTCAGCTTATAGGTAGCAGCAGCTCCCACGCCATTATCCGGCTTAACGACCACCGGGTAGCCCACTTCCTTAATAAACTTCCGGCACCCTTGCAGGGTCTTGACCATATAGTACCGAGCCACGGGGATCCCGGCCTTGCGGTAATACTCTTTCATTTTGGATTTATGCTTGATCCGTGCCATATCGGAGGTCTGGAAACCGCTTTGGATATTGAAATCGGTTCTGAGGTGCGCATCCTGCTCCAGCCAATATTCGTTATTGGACTCCAGCCAATCAATACGCCCATGCTTAAAAGTAAAGTAAGCAACTGCACGGTAGACCTCTTCGTAGTTTTCCAGACTGCCGACCTTATAATATTCATTGAGGCTTTCCCGCAGTTCCGGCTTCAATTCCTCATAAGGCTGATCCCCGATGCCGAGGACGTTCATGCCGTTATTCTTCAATTCTCTGCAAAACATCCAGTAGTTGGTGGGGAAATTAGGAGAAATAAAAATAATATTCTTCATCGTACTCTCTTTTCTATGTATTAGTTTTCTAAAAGTTTGGGAACAAAATATTCCACCTGCTTATGCCACCAGGGCCAATCGTGATTTACGTCTTCTCCCCAGATGTCCACCCAGATACGGATCCCTTTTTCTTCAAAATAGTTCTTTAACTGAATCGTAGATTGGGGCTCTTCCCAAGCACCGGTGCCGACGCAGATGATACCTCGGTTGCGGTTATACTTTTCCGTAAAGGGATGATCCGCCGGATACTGCGCCATATAGTGTACCGGCGAGTTTTGATAGACGATCTCGTCCATATACTCTCCAAACCCGTAAGAGCCGTCATAGATCCCGCTCAGGGCCAGCATTCCGGTAATGCGATCGGGGAACCGCAGAAAGAGATTGACCGCATGGGTTGCGCCCAGACTGCAACCAAAGACCGTCACACCCTGCCGTCCGCACCGCTCTTCCAGCATCGGTACCGCTTCTTCCACAAGATACCGCATCCAAGCCTCATGGAGCCGAGCCCGGTCATAGGCCGGATGCTCCCGGTCGGACCAAGTCTCCTTATCCATGGTATCAATGGCCAGTACCGTCACTTCTCCGTTTTCCAGCCAACTGCCCCAGGTATCGGCCATATTAAAGTTTTCAAAATCAAAATACCGCCCGTCCTGGCAGGGGATGAAAAGCACCGGCATTCCGCCACGGCCGTAAAACTTACATTCCATCTCCCGGCCGAGAGCGTTGGAATAATGCTTGATGTATTGTGTTTCCATAGAGAACTCCTTCGTATATTTATATAAATATATCATAACCCATGCTAAAATGCAATTATTCCAAAAGAAAAAACCGCTCACGGAGCGGTTTTTGCGCCTTATAACTGGTCTTTTATAAATCTTTCCACCCATTTTACGGTGTGGTCATAGCCTTTGGCAGTCAGGTGCTGTCCATCCAGATAGAAACTGCCGGCTTCAATATTTTCTTCCTTGTTCTTTTGAGGATCATAATGACCGGGGAGCAAAGGATCCAGTCCGCTTTCCTCCCAGAGGTCCATATAGGGGATCTCCCACTTTTGGCAGATGATGATGGCCCGCTCAAAGAATGCCCAACGATTGCCACGTGCCCCCGGTGTCAGCCCCATTTTATGGGCGACAATATAACCGATCTTTTTCCCTTTCCAGATCTTTTTCGACCGAAAAAACAGGCTTTCCAGGGCGCCGGTAAAGGTATCACGATCGTAATTGCCGGAGAAATCCGCAGGATCCATCGTTCCCAAGCGGTCTTTCAAAAGGTCGGCGTCGTTGGTTCCGCCCTCAAAATGATATAGTCGGCCTCCGGGAATTCCTCTGCCATTTTGGTGAGGGTGGCAGAGACGGAATGGCGGGCTACAGAGCCTTTCATACCGGAGTTTTCTGCCACGGTTCCGCCGCCGATGGCGTAGTTTTTATAGGTCATTCCATACTTTCCGGCGATCCGTCCTGCCCAGGCGTCCAGCTCGGGGGTATCGTCCCTTTTTTTCCGGCACAGATGGAATCACCGTTCCAAATAATGATCCGGTTTTGCAAATCGTTCATAATCAAGTCCTCAAAGATCTATTGTCTCGCCAACCTCAGGAATTCTAAGGCAAGGGTCGTCTGCAGTAACCGCTTCCACCATCGGCCAGAGGCCATGGGGGTCGTTCGCACGGTCGGGCAGATGGATCAGAATAATTTTTTCTGCGCCCCAGCTTTTTACTGTCCGCCAAGCGGACTCGGTGATGGCAAAGGCATAGGTGATCACCGCCACGTCGGGCTTCGGCAATCCCTCCTGCCGTTTCCAGTTCATGGGAGAAGCATCGCCGGTGAACCAGACACATCGGCTTCCCTCTATAACAAAACCGGCATGGGGCAGTTCCATCCGGCCGATATGCCGGGTGGGAATTCCACGCAATCTGACGTTCCCCACCTGCCCCATAAGGGAACTCTCAGGTCCGAAAACGGGCCTGAGAGTTTCTTTTTGATAGGCTTTGGCATAAGCATCATCGTAATGATCCTCATGCGTATGGGTGAACGCCAATGCATCGGGATAGTGTTCCGTCAGCTGACGGCGGAGTTCCTCCGGGATGGGGAGGTACGGATCCAACGTTCCGCACACCCCGTCCAGCAGGATGGAGACCCCATCCAGTTCCAAGAGGATCCCTGCATTACACGTTCGTAATATTTTCATTATACACCCTGCTTTGCACGACGGAAGGCTTCTGCCTCAGTACAGCCGTTTTCTGCCACGTGACCGGGCAGGGGAACCAGTTTCTCATGGATGGCATCCAGGATCCAGCCGGCCTGCGGGAAGAAGAACTCATCAAACTCGAAGGGCGGGGTGATCCAGTTACGTGCGCCCACAACAACCGGGGGTGCATCCAGATCGTCGAAGCACAGTTCGGTCAGGTTCTGCGCTACGTCGTTCATAAAGGAACCACGGGCGCAAGCATCGGAGACCAGAACGACTCTACCGGTCTTGCGAACAGACTCAACCAGTTTGGTGTAGTCCAAGGGAACGAGAGAGTGCAGGTTGATGACCTCGGCTTCCATGCCGTACTTCTCGCTCAATTCCTTAGCGGCGTCCATCGCACGATACAGAGCGGCGCCCAAAGTGATGATGGTTACGTCCTTACCCTCACGAACCTTATTGACATCGCCGAATTCGATCTCATAACGCTCGGCAGGAACGCCACCTTCATGGAACTGCTCGCCCACATCGTAAATTCTCTGGCTCTCGAAGAAGACTACGGGGTCGGTACCCTTCAGAGCGGTCTCCATCAGACCCTTTGCCTCCCAAGGAGTAGCAGGGAAGCAAACCTTCAAGCCGGGGATATGGGCGCACAGAGCGGTCCAGTCCTGGCTATGCTGAGCGCCGTACTTGGAACCGACGGACACACGCAATACAACGGGCATCTTCAGGATGCCGGCAGACATGGCCTGCCATTTGGACATCTGGTTGAAGATCTCGTCGCCGGCGCAGCCGATAAAGTCGGCATACATCAATTCAACCAGCGCACGGCCGCCGGACAGGGCATAACCTACGGCAGTACCGACGATGGCACCCTCAGCCAAAGGAGAGTTGAAAAGACGGCTATGGGGGAAGGCATCCATCATGCCACGATAGACGGCGAAAGCGCCACCCCAGTCACGGCAGTCCTCACCGTAAGCGATGAGGGTGGGATCCTCATAAAAACGATCGTAGATAACCTCGGACAGAGCGTCACGCAGGTTATACATCTTCATCTTGGAAACGGGCTTGCCGTTTTCGTCCACCACGTTGCGGATCTTGCTCTTGATCTTCTTATAGCCCTCAGCCTCTTCCTTGGGAACAGTGTACTCGGGCTCACGATCGTCGAACTTCTCCACCACTTCGTTGGAGTACATCAGGCGCTCGACCACAGCGGGATCCTTCTTGAAATCGCAGTAGGGGCTGATCTCGGGATCGGCGGCAGCCTTGCAGATCATGGTCATCCGTTCGGAGGTCTCCTTCAGGATGGCATCGACTTCTTCCTGAGTCATCACGCCGGCTTCGATCAGCTTTGCGGGATAGGTCAGGAGAGGATCGACCTCTTTCCAAGCGTCCATCTCTTCCTTGGTGCGGTAAGCATTCTGGTCGGAGACGGAGTGGCCGGAATAACGATAAGTAACGGTCTCCAGCATCACAGGACCCTGGCCGTTGCGCAGGAGTTCCAGTTTACGCTCCATGGCGTCGATGACTGCCAACGGATTGTATCCATCTACGGTCTCGGCATGGAACTGGGTGGGGCTGACACCGGAAGCGATCCGGGACATCCGATCCTGACCCATGGTCTCGCCACGGGTCTGGTCGCCCATACCGTAGGAGTTATTGAAGATATTATAGAGGATGGGCATTCCATCGTTATGGGACTCCCAAAGGGTCTTATACTGATCCATGGCAGCGAAGTTCAACGCTTCCCAAACGGGGCCCCGTGCCATAGCGGCATCGCCTACGTTGCAGACGACGATACCCTTCTTATTATTGACTTTCTTAAAGAGAGCCGCACCGGTGGAAATGGTTCCGGATCCGCCAACGATGGCGTTATTGGGATAGATACCGAAGGGCAGGAAGAAGGCGTGCATGGAACCGCCCATACCCATATGGAAACCGGTCTCACGGGCAAAGATCTCGGAGAGTGTTCCGTACAGGATGAAGCGGATGGCCAGTTCCTTCACGTCCTTGCACTCGCCCAGCTTCTGGGTGGAGCGCAGGCACTTGCCTTCCAGGAAGTTTTCCATCACGTCCATCAACTGCTCGTCGCTCATCTTATTGATGGTGGACAGAGCCTTTGCGAGGATCTCGGAGTGGGAACGGTGAGAACCGAATGCGAAGTCATTCTCATCCAGGAGATAAGCCTGGCCGACGCAAGCGGCTTCCTGGCCGGTGGAAAGATGGGCAGGGCCGGGATAGGTATGGTCGATGCCATTATAGGAGCCCTGGGTCTTGATGAGGTTGAGCATGGTCTCGAACTCACGCAGAACCGTCATATCACGGAAGATCCGGATCAAGTCTTCTTTGGTGTACTTACCGGACTTCAGTTCTTCCTTGATGGTCTTATTGTATTGGTTTACGGGGATGTCTTGGAATACGACCTTGCCGGCTTCCCGTACTTCAGCAGGATCAACAAATAAATTCTTAGGCATTTTTATTCACTCCTTAATGAAAGATTGCTTCACGAATGATTTCCGCAACGGTGGGATGGGGGAATACCAACTTCTTCAACCGGTTGGGTGTCAGTTCGGTATCCACCATCATGGTGGCGGTCATAATGATCTCAGAGGCATAAGAGCCGACCATATGGCAACCAACCAAGCGGTTCTTTTCGGTATCGACGACCAACTTGATAAAGCCTTTACCACCTTCAGTCTCGGCCAGGTAACGGCCGGCATAGCTCATGGGAAGCTTGACTTCCTTGACCTTCATACCCTTTTCCTCAGCAGCTTCCTTGCTGTAGCCCACGCTGGCCACTTCAGGATCGGTATAGATGACCGAGGGGATGACGTCGTAGCGCATCTCATCGGGAATACCCAGCATATGGTTGACGGCAACCTCCGCTTCACGGTAAGCGGTATGCGCCAACATCAGTTTCCCGTTACAGTCACCGATGGCATAAACACCGCCCACGTTGGTGCAGAGGTGACGGTCGGTCTTGACCGCCGCACGATCCATCTCCAACTGGAGGGTCTCCAGACCGATATTTGCGGTGGAGGGTTTCCGTCCGGCAGAGAGAAGAACCTTATCGCAAGCGATCTCTTTCTTCTCGCCGTTTTCTTCATAAATCACGCTGTCTTTCTTGACTTCCAGCACCTTGCAGGAAAGTTTGAAGACCATACCGCGCTTTTCAAAAGCATCGGTCAGCACCTTGCAGATCTCGGGATCGGTGGCACCGGCGATCTTGGGCATCATTTCGATGACGGTCACCTTGGTGCCGACGCTGGCGAAGTAATAAGCCATCTCCAGGCCGATAACACCGCCGCCGATAACCACCAGCTCCTTGGGCAGTTCTTTTTCGTCCAGAACTTCCCGGTTGGTGACAACAAATCCGCTCTCCAGACCCTCTTTGAGGCCGGGGACGGGAGGAACGACCGTCTCGGAACCGGAAGCGATGACCAGGCGTTTTCCTTCGTAGGTTTCACCGTTACATTCTACTGCAAAGCCGTTTGCAGTCTTGCCCTTCACAACGGCATTGCCGGTCACCACGGTGACCTTATTGGCCTTCATGGTTGCGCCTACACCGCCGACCAAGGTCTTGACCACCTGGTTCTTGCGGTCGATGACCTTGGCGTGATCGTAAGTAACGTTTTCCGCCGTGACGCCGAAGGCTTCGCTTTCCTTGGCATGGCGATACATTTTGGAAGAGTTCAAAAGGGTCTTGGTGGGGATACAGCCTTCATTCAAGCAGGTACCGCCCAGCGCCTTTTTCTCAAAGACGGCGGCTTTCAGACCGCCCTGGGCTGCACGCTCGGCGCAAAGATAACCGCCGGGGCCGCCGCCCAATACTAATACGTCAAAAATTTCCATATCCGTTCTCCTTATTTTGCTAACAGAGTGGTGAAGTTTTCCAGGTTCTGGCACAGTTCTTTCTGGAACCGGGCGGCAGGAGAACCATCCACCGCACGATGATCGTAGGTCAGGCTGAGACCCATGGCAGGATAGATCTCGATACTGCCGTCCTTGCCCTTGCGGACACGGTCAGTGGTACCGCAGACACCCAAAATACCGGTTTGGGGGGGATTGATGACCGGAGTAAAGGACTCTACGCCCAGATTACCCAGGTTGGAAACGGTGAAGGAACCGCCGGTCAACAGGTCGGGGCTGATACTGCCCTCACGGCACTGCGCAGCCAGATCCTTGACCGCCTTGGAGATCTCCAGAAGGCTCATCTCATCCGCATGGAAGATGGTGGGAACCATCAAGCCACGGGGAGTATCCACTGCCACGCCCAGGTTGACGTGCTTGAACAGACGGATATTATTATCGTCCAGCATATTGGCGTTCAGATCGGGATGGTTCAACAGGGTACGGGATACGGCATACAGCACGATATCGCCCAAAGTGATACCGGAAACCTCGCCCTCGGCAGCCTTCAGTACCTTCCGATAATTCAGGATGGCGGTGGCATCGAAGGAAGTATTGTGGGTCAGCTGAGCCATGGTGGACAAAGAGGTATGCATGGACTTGCTGATGGCACGGCGAATACCGCTGAACTTCACGTCCTCGTACTCTTCTGCCACGGGAGCGGCAGGAGCGGCGGCAGGAGCAGCAGAAGCAACCACCGGATTGTCCATCAAAGTACGAACGTCCCGCTCAATGATCCGGCCGTTAGGACCGGTGGGGGTGGCCAGAGCGGCATCCACACCGGCTCTCTCTGCCAATTTCTTCGCTCTGGGAGAGATGGCAGACTTTTCGCCGGCTACTGCGGTAGTCTCTGCCACGGGAGCAACAGGAGCAGGAGCAGCGGCCTTCGGCTCCTCAGCAGGAGCGGCGGCAGGAGCTTCCTCCGCAGCACCCTCGGGACGCAGAGCAGAGCAATCCTCGCCGGCTGCGCCGACGGCGCATACATTTACGAGGCAGGGGACTTCATCACCTTCCTGGAAAAAGATCTCCAGGAGGGTACCCTCTGCGGTAGATTCACATTCAAAGCTGGCTTTATCCGTTTCATAGGTAAAGAGGATGTCCCCCACCTTGACCGGATCACCGATCTTCTTTTCCCAAGTGCCGATGATACAACTCTCTACGGTGATACCGGCCTTAGGCATAATGACTGCATTTGCCAAAACAATTCCTCCTTATTTATATAGAATTATTTAATATATAATTATCCAAAATTCATTGTACTACAATTCCACCCGTCCGTCAATGACTTTTCCAAATTTTCGCATTGACCCCATGGAAAAAACTTGGTATGATATAGATGGTGATTTTATGATTAAAAATCTATATTTTTATATCCAAAACAATACGGATCCTTATGAAAACCTTGCCATTGAAAAAGCCCTTTTGGACGGGGTGGAGCAAGGGGTGCTGATCCTCTATCTCTGGCAGAACCAAAAGACGGTGGTGATCGGGAAAAACCAAAATCCTTGGGCGGAATGTAATTGCCGTCTTTTAGAGGAAGAGAGCGGACGTCTTGCCCGACGCCTTTCCGGCGGCGGTGCGGTCTTTCATGATCTGGGAAATCTGAACTTTACCTTTATCTGCCGGGAAGAGGACTATGATCTTGTCCGCCAACAAGAGGTGCTTATCACAGCTTGCAAAAAAGCCGGAATTCAAGCGGAGCGGTCGGGACGAAACGATCTTTTGACAGACGGGAAAAAGTTTTCCGGTAACGCCTTTTATCATGCCGGCGGCCGTGCCTATCATCACGGGACCCTCCTTTTGGATGCGGATATGGCGCTGATGTCCCGGTATCTTACCCCATCTCAAGCAAAACTCCAGGCAAAAGGGGTGAAATCCGTGCGTTCCCGGGTGGCCAATCTCCGGGAGTTCGCCCCGGACTTAACGGTAGAAAAAATGAAGGAATATCTGCTGGGAGCGTTGGAAGACGTCTATGGTTTAATTGCACAGCCTCTTCCGCCGATCGGTGAAGACCTCCTGATGCCAATTGCTTCTCAATATGCAGACTGGAACTATCTTTACGGCACGTCGCTCCCCCTTTCCCTCACCTGTGACGGCCGGTTTGATTGGGGAACGATACAGATTCAACTGGACGTTAAGTCCGGCGTCATTCAAAACGCAAAGGTCTATACCGATGCCATGGACTGGGCTTTGGCAGAACAGTTGGAAACGGCGCTTCGCCAAACCCGTTTTGATCAAGCATCGCTTGCAACGGCGCTCTCTTCCTTTTCGCAAAGGGAAGATCTTCTCTCTATTCTGTTATAAAAAAACAGGCTGAAAAATTTCAGCCTGTTTATTTTTTAGCCTATCGTTGAAACGGAAGCCATAGAATCCATCGCACTCACGCTATTCCCGCCGCCGAAGCCCTGCGCAGGTCTCTTTACGGGAACCGTTCTGAACAACAGGACAGACACGACTCCCATGAGAATCGTCAGTCCCAATACGATTGCGACGATAATCGCTGCAATCTTTCCGGCGCCGGAAGACTTCTTCTTTATGCCGGACTCGATCCGACGGATCGCCATGACACATTTCTTCAAAAGATCTTGTTCTTCTGCCGAAAGAGTTTCTCCGCTTTCCGCCAAAAGATCTCCGCACCGTACCGCAGACTTGAATGCCGGCAACGCTTCCTGATCGCCGGGAGCAGAAAAGCCCTGCGCCGCATAATAACCAAGACGGTCTCTGATCGCAAGGAGTTGCCCTCTCTCTGCCGCCTGATTCAAAAAGTCATGGGCGTCTTCGCCCCGGTGGGTCAGCGCATAACGGCACATTGCCGGTGCATAACCGGCCGTTGCCGACGCCTTCAGCAAGGAAGAGTACGGCTCTTCCGTATCCTGTCCCTCGGCATACCGATCTACGTAAATATACTGCGCCGCTCTGTTCCCGTTATCGGCCAGAGTCTTTAAGGTTTCCTGCGCAGTGGTATCGGTAATTCCGGCTTTGATGCCTTCCATCTCGTCCTCCACCCGATAGCTCTTAAAGGTGGCACAATCGGTACGGACGGTATTGCGATATTCGCTCTGTTTCATCAACGCTTCGGGGGTATGCTCATGGTCAATGGTGTGCTCCGTCACAAGGCGCAGATCTTTCACCGGCACAAACAGTCCAAAAATACCAAAGGTGATCAACGTCAAGAAGCCCCACAGAAGATACTTCAAGAAGAATTTTCCAAGGGTCCCCGTAAAGACCAGCCGACGGGAATCTACCACGGTATGCTCCGTCATCCAACGGGTGCGGATGAGAACGCCCCATACCAATCCCACAACAGGGACGACCGTCACAAGACCCGCCAGAATATTGGTGCCGATAAAGCCGCCGATCCCGCCGTCAAAATAACTGTTGTTATCTTCTTCGCCTACAAAATGGGTGTGCTTTGTGATCCAGCGATTGATGGCCAATGCCATCCAAAAACCGTAGATACCAAAGGTGATCAGCGTCAAGAAGCCCCACAGAAGAAAACGGCCGATCAACTGAACGCCTTTTCCGTCAAACGTCATCCGCTTTCCGCAAACGATGGTATGCTTCGCTTTCCAACGTTGCATCAGACAACACATCCAAGGAAATGCGATGCCCAAGGTAATGGTCGTCACAAAACCCACCAAGATACTATAACCGATAAATGCAAAATAACCGCCGTCAAAATATGAGCGGTCCTCGGTGGGTGCGGGTTCCTCTTTGCCTTTGCTCAATGCCAAGGCTACAACCGCCGCAATCACGGCGATCACCACCACTACGGCGATGATCAGAATCAAATTTGATGCTATTGCCATATTATTTCCCTCCTTTGGCAGTGCCCTGCCACCCTCAGTGTAGCATATACTACAACAAAAATCAACAAAAAAAGAGCCTTACGGCTCTTTATTATTTTTCTTTAAATATCGTACCGCACGATGGCAATACCGATGATATTTGCAATCAGTTCCACGAAAAGCCCCCTTCTCAAACCATGGAATCCTTATGTTCCTCTTACCAGTCTTAATACTCTGGGTCGATTATAGCGTTGTATCATCACAAATAACAAATCGAATAATGCAGAAAAAACGGAAGTCAGAACAAAAACCAACGTTGAGCCAAACCACAACGAAAACAAAGTGGGTAAAAAGCTCCATACCGCAATGGTTTCATGCACCAGTTCCGCTTGGCACATTGCTCCTGCTATTTCATCCCAGGTATGCTGTTGCTTATCGAAAATATTTGGGTCATAAGTGGGAAATAACTTTTTCCATTTCTTTACCTTTAATACTTTATAAAGCCTTTGTTCTGCTTTCCCTACTCTAAACCATTTTTTATTATAGTCTACTTTATTTTTTAAAATGGCGTTGAATATACCGCCTACCAAAAGCCGCATCCAGAAGTGATATGAGATCGTTCCTGCTGTAATGACAATTGTAAAAAATATTTCCAGTGGTTTTAGTCGGTAAATAATCAAAAAAACAGCGGTCAACAGGATGGAGATCCATGCAACCGTCTTCATACCTTTTGCCAAACGAACATCTCCTAATTTGAGTATTTTTAATTATTATATCATAAACGCAAAGCGTTTTGATATAATTGTCCATTATTTTCGGTTGCCCGCTATGCGGGCGAGAAAATCGGACATCTTATAATATCCGCAACATCGACGGTCATCAATGTTGTAGTTGCATTATGCGGATATTATATCATAAACGCAAAGCGTTTTGATATAATTGTCCATTATTTTCGGTTGCCCGCTATGCGGGCGAGAAAATCGGACACCTTATAATATCCGCAACATCGACGGTCATCAATGTTGTAGTTGCATTATGCGGATATTATATCATAAACGCAAAGCGTTTTGATATAATTGTCCATTATTTTCGGTTGCCCGCTATGCGGGCGAGAAAATCGGACATCTTATAATATCCGCTATGCCTTCAAAGATCAGTTGTGCACAGACATTATGCGGATATTATATCATAAACACAAAGCGTTTTGATATAATTGTCCATTATTTTCGGTTGCCTGCCATGCAGGCGAGAAAATCGGACATCTATAATATCAGCAATGGGGAACGCAAGCGGCAGGTGGGAGCCAACGGATTGGTGCAGACTGCGATGTACCTGCCGAGGGGCTGCTTGTGCAGACGCCCTTTGCGGTGACCCGAAATTTTTCAAAGGCCGACGGAGCGTCCTTTGAAAATTTCGACCGCTGCAGCCGAACACCTCCGCCTTCCTCTGCCCCCGGCAGCGGCGGAGGAATTCGACCACCGACTTCGCCACGCTCAGTCGCCGAGCATAAGGCTACGAACTGCAGGGTTGCCGGGCCGGGGCCCGGCAAGGGAAGGCAAAAAAATAAAGACCATCTTTCGATGGTCTTTATTTTTTTGGCTCCCCCTGTTGGACTCGAACCAACGACCCTGCGGTTAACAGCCGCATGCTCTACCGACTGAGCTAAGGAGGAATATCTTGGTGACCCCTGGGAGAATCGAACTCCCGATTTCAGCGTGAGAGGCTGACGTCTTAGCCGCTTGACCAAGGGGCCTTCTTTTGATGCTTGATTATTATACCCTCTTATTTCTTAATTGTCAAGCCATTTATGAAAAAAATATTTTTTATTGTGAAAAATTCTTCATTTCCAGCCCATTCGACAAATTTTACAAAAACTATCGTTGAACCAACCCAGTTATTCTGTTATACTAAATGCGTGAAAAGAATTCTGATGGAGTAGAAAGTCGTGCGTTTTAAGATCGTTATTGTCCAAACAGATCCTATCGAGGCAAAAATCACTGCCGAGCGGTTCACCGCCTTCGGCTGTATTGTCCTCGCCATCGGGAAAACGGCCGAAGATGCGTTAGTTTTATGCCGTACTCATCGGCCGGACGTTTTGATCGTGGATCCATTCTTACCCGGGATGAACTGCGATGATCTCACTCGGCGGTTAGAAAAAGACTTGGACTTTCCTCTCATCAAAATCGTTGTCAGCGGCAGCAAAAACGACACCATCGCCGATCGGTTTTACAACAACGGCGGAGATCTTTTCCTCCTTAGCCCCATCGACTATGGTTTTTGCGTCGGTCAGATGAAAAAATATCTCCAATTACGCTCCAAGCAGGGTTCCCCCATTACGGAGGAACCGATCGTTCGTGGATGTGCCAGAAAAATCCTTTTGCGCATGAAGATGCCCATGACCGTTCACGGTTTTGTTTACATTCTGGAGGCATCGGAACTCATCCTCGCTCAACCGTCCTATCTGCAGGATCTGGTAGAGGGTCTTTACACCGACATCGGCTTACTTCACGGGAAAACCTATCAAACCATCGAGCGCTGCATCCGTAATGCCATCGAAAAAGCCTTTGAGCGTGGCGATGCCGCCTATCTCTACGAGCATTTCGGCGCCCGGGTCCGGGAGCGAACGGGGAAACCCACCAACGGAGACTTCCTCTCTGATCTCACCGAGATGATACGGAAAGATCTAACAATTCTTTAAAAAGACTTCAAAAATGGCCAAGCCGTTTTCCATTCGTTCCGGATGGAACTGCACCCCCAATACCGGCAGTCTTTCATGGGCCAAGGCTTCCACCACCCCATCCGGCGCCACGGCGACGACCCGGAGACCACGGCCGATCCGTCCCACCCCTTGATGGTGACTGCTGTTGGCACGTAGTTTTTTGCCGTAAAGTTTTTTCAAAGGGCCGTCCAACCGGAGGTCGTGATAAACATCTCTGCCCGGAGCGATATGGTTTTCGGCGCTGGGCAGATGCTGGATCAAAGATCCGCCAAAGGCGATATTCAACATCTGATTGCCCCGGCAGATCCCCAAAATCGGCTTTTCCGCCTTTAAAAAATGATGAATACAGGAGAGTTCCAGCCCATCCCGCTCCCGGGAGATACCGTAACTCCCCTGATTTTTTTGCCCAAAAAGCGCCGGTTCCGGATCTCCCCCACCGCATAAAATCAAACCGTCAAAGGCGTCCAAGTCCGTATCGGCCGCCGCCACCCACGGCTCCGCACCCACTGTTTTTAATGCACGTATATAATGCGCCGGCGGCTGACCGCTGGTGGTTAATAAGATTTTTTTCATCATACTCCCCCTTTTTATACACTATACGCCGGGGAAAGAGAAAAAATGCAAAATGCAGAATGTAGAATGCAGAATAATGGAAAGAGATCCGTCCCGGGTGGGGCGGTTTCTTTCTTTTTGCATTGATCCAAAACCAAATGAATTGGGTTGTAGAGTACAATTTAATTGTACCGAGGATGGACGAGGAAGTGGGGGCACAAATGAATTGGGCGCCTGAGTACAATTCAATTGTACTGAAGGGTGATGCGAATGGTGGAGTGCCCAAATGAATTGGGCGCCTGAGTACAATTCATTTGTACTGAAGAGTGATGCGAAAGGTGAAGTACCAAATGAATTGGGCAGGAAAATGCAAAATGCTGAATGTAGAGAAATCCGTCCCGGGTGGGGCGGTTTCTTTCTTTTTGCATTGATCCAAACCCAAATGAATTGGGTTGTAGAGTACAATTTAATTGTACCGAGGATGGACGAGGAAGTGGGGGCACAAATGAATTGGGCGCCTGAGTACAATTCATTTGTACTGAAGAGTGGTGCGCATGGTGGAGTGCACAAATGAATTGGGCACCTGAGTACAATTCATTTGTACTGAAGGGTGGTGCGAATGGTGGAGTGCACAAATGAATTGGACAGGAAAATGCAAAATGCTGAATGTAGAATGTATAGAGAGATCCGTCCCGGGTGGGACGGATCTCTTCCTTTTTTATTCTCTATGCTTTATTCTTTCACTTATAGGCCCGATAGAGGAAAGTGACGATCTGCCCTCTGGTGCAGGTGGCATTGGGGGCAAACTCGGTGGGGCTGATACCGGTGGTGACACCGTTCTTCACCGCCCAGGCCACGGCCTCAGTATAGTACTGACCGGCTTTCACGTCGGTGAAACTGGTGGAAGCGGTGGCAGAGGGCTTGCCCTTGGCTCTCCAAAGGAAAGTCACGACCTGGCCACGGGTACAGGTGGCGTTGGGGGCGAACTCGGTGGCACTGATGCCGGTGGTAACGCCTTTTTCTACTGCCCAGAGGACGGCCTTATAGTAATATTGATCGCTCTTGACATCCTTAAAGGGGTTCCGGGTGCTTTGGGGTTCGGGAGAACCGGCGGCACGCCAGAGGAAGGTGACGATCTGACCACGGGTACACTGAGCGTTGGGGCTAAAGCTGGTAGCGGAGGTACCGTTAGTGATACCCTTACCTACCGCCCACAGAACGGGATCGGTATAGTATTCCCCGGCTTTTACGTCGGTAAAGGGATTTTTAATCTTCGTACCGACAGCTGTTACGGTATCTTTGGCACCGCAGGTGCAGGTAGCCGTCTTGGTGCCGTCTTTTTCGGTGATGGCGTCGTTATTATAGACGTAGGTGGTAAAGGAATGGCTATGCGGTTCGGTGTAGTGAATTTCCGCTCTTAAAAAGGCTTCGTTCTGGGCACCTATAAAAACCTGTTTCCACTCCTCTTTCGTTCCGCCGTAATAAACGTCGGTCAAACGTCCGCAATTGTAAAAGGCCTGTACGCCAATACTGGTCACGCTCTTCGGAATGTTGACAGAAGTCAAGTCAGTACAACCAGAAAAAGCACCATCTAAAATAGCAACGGTTCCATCTTTGATCCCGTAGGAACCACTAACTGTATCTTTCACACCGAACAGATTATTTCCAAGATAAACCTCATCGCTTTCCCAATACTCCGTCCAATATTCCGGATCATAGCGAGTGAGATTAGCAATATATCCCATATTTCTTCTATTCAGTACCGTATAGCCGTCCGGCACATTAATCTCCGTCAAATTAGAGCAATAATCAAAAGCACCTATACCAACATCGACTACACTCTCTGGAATCGTGATGGATGTCAGATTGGAACAACCAGCAAAGGCACCATACTCAATTTCCGTTATTCCATTTGGTATGATAACCCTCTCTAATTTTTTGTAAGCCGAAAAAGAATCACTTACTGATTCAAGTTCCGCCGGATATTCCAGTACCGTGACAATTTCATTATTTAAATACAATTTTGCTTCCTGACGAGCTAAAGGGCTAGTTCTATTCTCCATGTAATCGCCATTCATAAAATGGATTTTACACCAAGCCGTCAGATCGTTAATATAAACACCTTTTATGTTATAACATCCGCTAAATGCTTCATAACCAATAACTCTTACACTTTTTGGAATCGACACAGAGGTTAAATTAACACAATCAGCAAATGCAAGAATACCAATAGCAGTAACACCGGACTCGACAACTACCTCAGTAGCCGAAGTACCCCATGGTCTTTCAATAGAATCACGAAGAAATCCGTCGGTGAAATCACCATAATCTTCCATTTCCCCATCACCGCTGATGGTCAGGACGGTGCCGTCGAGGGTCCAGGTACAGTCGCCGGTGGTGCCCGTAGTTACCGTTTCCGCACTTGCAGAAATGGTAATTGCCGATATACTTGAAATAATCATAGTCAAAACCAATAACCATGATACTTTTCTCCATGCTTTCATTTCTTTTCTCCTTTACGTTCTCTTTTTAGAGCAAAGTTGACACCAACCGATGTTGATGGCGTTATTCGCCTTTGCTTCATTTTCACTTACATAGCATTTATAATTGTCTTTATCGCCGTTAATATCTCTTGTAATATGGCAAAGGCCCTTATAATGCAACGTATGCCGAGTCACATTTAAAATATATTTCTTGTCCATAACGCCTCCTTTTGCACACATTATAGACGATTTTTGTCTATTTGTCAATAGACGCTTTCTGTCTAACCTATACTATAATAGGGTGATAAAATGCAATTAACGATAGGCGAAAAAATCAGGAATTTGCGGGAAGATGCAGATCTAAATCAGACGCAATTAGGTGAGGCGCTCCATATGACCCAACGCAAGGTTTCGTACATCGAATGTGGAAAAAACGAACCCAGCATTGAGGATCTCAAAGCCATCTGCCGGTATTTCAAAATATCAGCTAATTATCTACTGGGCCTTCCGGAAAAATATGAATAAAAATAGGTGTCGCTGTTCTAGACTGCTCCAATTTGTGTAGACAGCACAAAAAAGGCATCTATGGTAGCAAATATTAAATTTCAAGCAACATACTGACATCGCTTTTCAAGTGGTGTCAGTTTTGTTTTAAGTTGGATTCGCTGATGATTGTAGAAATAGATGTATTCACCTATGAGGAGGCGAGCCTCCTCATAGGTCTGAAGTTTTGTTCGATAAATACACTCAGTTTTAAGGATTGAAAAGAAATTTTCTGCCAAAGCATTGTCATATGGGTTACCACGTCTTGACATTGACGGCGTTATGCCGTATGATTGAGTCAGGCGATAATATGCTTGTGATGTATATTGAAAGCCTTGGTCACTGTGGAGTTGCAGCTCTGCAGTGACATTTTCTTTTTTCTTAGCTTCTTTAATGGTACTCAATACAAGATTTACGTTTTGTTCAGTACCGGTCTTGTATGCAACAATACTATTGTCGTACAAATCTCGAATGATCGATAGATACAGCACTCCCTGTTTTGTGTGTATATATGAAATATCCGTAACCCATTTTTGATTTGGTTTTTCGGCAGAAAAATTTCTGTTCAACAAGTTGGGGTATTTATGCAGATATTCTCCGTAATTGCGATATTTCTTTCTTCTAATTACCGATAACAAACCATATTTCTGCATAACCCTTAATACTGTTTTGGGATTGCGATAAATGCCGTTTCTTTCAAGCCATATATGCACTCTGCGGTATCCATATGTCTTTCCACATTCATCCTGGCATTCCTGAATCTTTTCAGCTAACGGTAAATCCCATGCAGGAATATCCATTCGAGATACATAACCATAGTATCCACTTCGTGATACTTTAAAGAACCTACACATTTCACTAATGGTATACTTATCTTTGTGGTGGTAGATCACCATATATTTTACGCTTGTTCTCACTTCCTTTCTGTGAGCGAGAGAAAATCCCGTATCAATTCATTTTCCATTTCCAAACGCATTATCTTTGCCTCTTTACGATCAAGGATATATCTTAGTTCGGATACTTTATCTTGCTCTGTAACCACATAATCCTTCGGCGGTCTGCCTTTGCGTTTTAGTGCGATTCCTGCTTGAATTTTTCGCTCCGTTACATTTTTGC
>JAZQAE010000055.1:0-7813 GCA_045544995.1 Eubacteriales bacterium | reverse complement strand
TCCATATTCATATCCCGGGTAAATTCGGAATAGAGTACGCTTTGCTCATCCTGTTCAGTATGGAAAAAGAGCTGATCCAACGTAGGGGTACCCACGTGGTAACGGTGGGAAATACCGTCTTTCTCGATATAAAACCGCTGGTCAATGGCAGGGAGATCTTCGTAGTGTTTGCCCCGCTTTTCCGCATACTCCAGAAAGGCTTTGGTGGCGGAAATGCCATAGTCTCCCTTATGACGGGGGTTGCTGTCCCAAGTGCCCCATTGAGTCGTCTCCCCGGCGGTGCCGTAGGCTAAATGATAGCCGATGATGCGATCGGCGTATGGAGAGGTTTCCACGTGATTGATAAACCGACGCAGTGCCTCCGAGGCATCCTCGATCCATTGTTTGGAGGCAAAGCTCTGCTGTGCCAAAAGATCGGTGGGCTTGGGAGGATGGGAGCCATGGGATTCGGTGCCGATCATGGCCTTGATCTCTTCGAGTTTACGAGGGCCACCCGCATAGACAAAGACGTCCTCCGGGTGGGCTTCGCACCAGCCCTCGGGAACGTCTAATTTCACACGGGGCAGATACAAGATGTCAGGGGCATGGGAAAAGAGCATTTCCAGATAGCGGTCGGTGAGGGTGTAATCATACTGATCGGGCCCCACCCAGCCCACGGGAACGATGCAGGAGTGCACCAAAATGCCTTTTTCGCACATGGCTTTATGGCGTTCCGCATGGCGAAGATGCACCTCTACGTCCGGTTTCTCCATCTCATAGCCGAGACGGCTCCAAAAGATGGGGTTGCGCCGTAAAAATTCAATGCGTTCTTTGGAATCCTTGAATTGCATGATAAATTCTCCTTAAAATCGTGAAAGGATCACAGCATCTTGACACGGGGTCTGTATTTTGCAAGATAGGCGGCGTTCTTTTCGTCGCCGCCGGGGGTGTTGGCGGAGGACCAGACGGGGGGAGTGATGCCTTTTTCTAAGCAAAGCTGAACCGTCTCGATCTCCAAAAGATGGGCGATATAGAAATCAACGATATTGGAGATGGGGGCGATGGGGGTATCAAAGCCGGGGACGTTCACGACGGCATCGCCCACCGGATTGAACTCTTCGATGCAGACGTCAGCGTAATCATTCAGATTGGTCTTATTGGGATGACGGATGAAATGATCCTCGGGCATTTCTTTCTGCCAAGCCTCGGAGGAGACGGCGATGATCTTGACACCACGCTTTTTGGCTTCCATGGCGGCGTCGATGGTGGCAGGGTTGATGCCGATATTATGGAAGAGGATCATCACGTCGTCTTTTTGCAGGTCGTAATACTTGATGATGGAAGCGCCGAAATTGACGGTGCGCTCCAGTTCCAGATATTTGAGCGCCTGATTGAAGACGGAGAGGCCGGTCTCCATCAAAGGATTGATGCAGGCTAAGCCTCCGGCACGGAAAAACATCTCGCCCACGGGGAGGGTCGTGTGACCGCCGCCGCCGTAAACGTGGATCAGCCGATCGTTTTGGATGGCTTCACACATCAATTCGGCGGCCTTATGGATGTTTTCGCCTTGCGTGGCATTGATTTTTTCGAGATTTTCGACTACTGCTTTGAAATATCCGAGATCGTTCATGATTTCTTCTCCTTATAGGTCATAATTTCTGATTTTTTAGGAATAGAAACCATGACCCCTTTACGGGTGACTTCTATGGAAGAGGCAAGATTGGCCGTCTTGACTGCGTCGGACAATTCAGCACCCTCTGCCAGCATGGCGGCCAGTACGCCGTTGAAGGTATCGCCGGCACCGGTGGTATCGACGGCCGGTGCGATGTTCTGGGCAGGGATGGTGAGATCAAGACTGCGGATGCGGCAACCACGTTTTCCTAAGGTGACCACAACGTTTTCCTTCTCTTCCAGCCCCTCTTGTTCATGTTCGTTGGGGGTGAATAAGGTGACGTGTTCCAAAAGATAGGGGTCCAGGGGTCTTGCAGGGGCCGGATTCAGGATCACGGGAATCTGATGAGATACGGCGATCCGCACCGCTTTTATATTGACCGGTTCCGGCACCTCATTGCTGAGTAGAAGCAGGTCTGCCGTGATGATCTGCGTCCGGAAGTTTTCTACGTCATCGGGGGTCAGTTGAGCCCCGTGATAGACGGTGACGTGATTGCATCCCTCTTGATCGGTGAGAATGGCGGCAAAGGCGGTGCCGCCGTCTTTTTTGACGAGGCTGCACCGAATGCCTTCTTCCTTAGCAAAACGGACGATCTCTTCTGCGCCATCCGTCCCGACGGCGGCGAGAAAGGAGACCTCGGCTCCGTATCTTCCGGCGGCAACGGCGGCATTAAACCCTTTACCGCCCGGCTCGAAATGCATGGAGCGTGCTTCGATGGTTTCTCCGCCTTTATGGAAATGATCCACCTGCAGAAAGGCGGAGTTGCCCACAATGCCGATGATTGCAACACGACTCATAAATGCTTGACTCTCCCCATATACATATTTTCCAAAACCACGTTGTGTTCCCGTCCGCCCTCGATGTTACCGCTGAGGTAGATGGGAGGTTCGGCGCCTTCTGCTAAGGCAAGTTTTGCGCCTTCGATCAGGCAGGTGTTCAGGATAAAACAGGCGGCAGAGGTGGAAAGTCCGCCCATTTTGGCTTTGCCCACGTCAATACAGGCGTCGCCGTAGGGGACTTTGCAGTCGATGAGGATATCCACGTGTTGATGGAGCCGTCCGCCCTTTTCATAATAGGCGGAGGAGGAGATGCCCACCGACGGTACTCCCGAGGCACGGGCAGAATCGGCCATCTCGACGGGAACCAGATTTTTTCCCGATGCCGAAAAGATAAAGATCATATCCTTTTCCGTGGGAACGTAGCGACGGAACACTTCGGGGGCGATGCCGGACATCTTTTCCATCCGGCTGGATTTGGCGGCTCCGTTATGGAGCATCAGATCGGTATCCAGCATGGGGGAGACGTTGGCCAAGCCTCCGGCACGGTAAAAGGCATCCTGACCCGGCAGGTGAGAATGTCCGCATCCAAAGACGAAGATCAGACCGTCCCGTTTGATGGTATCCGCCACGATGCGTGCGGCGGCAGCGAGATGCTCAGCTTCCTCCCGTTCGATGGTTTCTAAGTTTTCGGTAATTCGCTTTAAATACTCACTCATGGACTCTTAATCCTCTTTTTCCAGAACCCGTTTATAGTTTTCGCCGATCTTATCCCAAAGCTTGATGGGATCGGGGGCTTGCACGATGGTGCCGTAACCGCCACGGTAGGTCCAGGTGGCCAGACGGTCCACGCCGGCGTCCCGATAGAGATCTACTACGTGGTCGATTTGGTTAAAGTCTTCCGGATGTGCGTGATAACCCATCAGCCAACGCTCGGACTGTTTGCCGTACTTTTTGGCGATTGCCACCGTCCGCTCGGTGATCTCCTTGAAGAAGCTCTCCGGCAAGGACCAGTTGATGATGGTGGTGGAAAAGACGTCGAAATAGGGGCAGGCGGCCACCATGTCCCAATTATCGTAGCCACGCATTTCCGTTACGTAATAACTGTTTTTGGTGGCGTGAACACAGCAGGTGATCTCCAGATCGGGATTGTACTCTTTCAAAGCTTTGGAGCAGTCGGCAAGGGTCTTGAGGGCTTCTCTCCAACGGAATTGCTTGACGTCGTCGTTCATAAACTTCGCCATCTCATATCAGTAGTACTCCTCAAACTTCTTCATACATTCGGGGCAGCGGCAGGACCAATCGTCGCCGGCGCCGCCGGTGATGGAAGCATAGGACTTGGGAAAAGCGTAGTGGGGCTCATCCCAGAAGAAGCCGTCTACTTCAGTATTTCTGGCCAGCTTCAGGCAGATGCCGGTGAAGTAATCCCGAAAAGCGTTGGTGTTGAAGCAGGCTGCGTTCAGGACTTCGCCGGTATAAGCGGAGACCTGACGGTGATGGATGTTGTTCTGCAGGAACAGGCTGACCTGCTCGCCGCCAAAATATTTACCGATACCCCAGGGATCGGCGATGACTCTCAGACCCAGTTCGTGGGCCGCTTTGACGATATTATTGATATTGGGGAACCAGAAGTCCATATCAAATTCAGTGATGGCAAGGATGACGGTATCGCAGCCGTGCTCCTTCATTTCCTTGAAATCTTCAATGGCGTGTTCCACGTAGTTTAATCCGTAGTAGCTGACAGCGGTATGTTTAATAGACATATTCTTACTCCTCGTAGTTGATTTTTTGGGGACATCCGTGATAGACGCTGTCGTAGGCGCCGTTCATGGCCATGATGGTCTTTTTATGCTCGGCCAGGGAAAGGACCGCGCGGTCTTTGCCTTCCCGGATGTCGGTAACAAAGTTATGAATGAAAATTTTGCGCTGACGGTCGATGGGCAGATTATAGGTGCCCACCGCATATTTCTGACTGCCGGGAACTAAATACTCCACGTAGTCGGCACCGTAACTATCGGCATAGATGGTACCTTTTGTACCGGTCACCTGCAGTTCTACCTGTACCGGACGGGGGTATTGGCTCAGGTTGGCGTAGTAGTTTTGTCCGTTGGCACGGGCCCGTTCGATCTCCCGGTTGGCGTAGGAGGGGTCCAGTGAGAAGATGACCCCGTTTTGCAGGGTGCCGATCACGTAGATGAGATCCTCCGTTTCAGCACCGTCCCGCATATTGGGCGCCGCCTCGGCATAGACGGTATCAAAATCGGATTCGAAGATATACCGCACCAAATCAAAGATATGGGGATGGTCGGTCAAGGCACCGCCACGGAAGGTCTTACTGCCGGGATGGATGGGGATCCGTTTTCCGTAGCTTTGCTCCGGAATATCCATCCATTGATTCCACCACATGGGGTTATGGGAATAGTTGTAAGCGTTAAATGCTTTGATCTCGCCCAGTTTACCGCTGGCGATCAGGTCCTTGATCCGTTCAATGGTGGCCTTCCAGCGCATCTCTAATTCAATATAGACGATAATGTTGTGTTCCTTTGCCAGGCGGAGCATTTCGTTATATTCATCCATATCGTAGGAGGGGGCTTTCATGGAGATGACGTGGATCCCTCGCTCGGCGCAGAGCCGGAATTCATGGATGTGCCGATAGTTGGCGCCGCCGCAGATACAGGCTTCGATCTCCGGATGGGCATTGAGCATCTCTTCTTCATCGTAAAAGACGTCAACGCCGTCAAAGATGTGTTCCCCTAAGCGGTTTTCATAGATGATGCGGGCGCGGGGAGCGAAGGAAACTGCAACCACCTCAACCTCTTCGTTCTGACAGAGGGCTTGATAGAGATAATAGCAATGTCCGTTCTCAAAGCCGGTGACGGCCATTTTGATCTTTTCCATTATAAGACCTCCTTTCGGGTGCCGGTTGCCGCCGATTCGTTGGCTGCAGCGATGCAACGGCGGTAGTGGGCATCCTGCTCTTTCCATTTCGAGATGTCTATGGCACCCAGCAGAATAGAAAGAATGGTGGCTGCCTTGGTGGCATCAAGCTTGGAAAGACCGTACATATAATTAAAGATGTCGTTATAGGTTTCGGGATTCTTTTCGTCCTCGGTGAAGAGATAGACGGCCTCGCTGGCGGTCTTTTGAGAAACCACACGGTCGGAGGCCATGCCGTCCTCACCCCAATAGGTGTGACGTCCTTGCTCTGCGGTTTCGTCGTTCAGCACCGCCGCCAGTTCAAAGATGGCAACACGTCCGCTTTCCGTAGTGGCGATCATATTGAGGGCAGGGTCGTTACGGTAGCACATTACTTTGGCAATCGGTGCGCCCAGTACCTGCTCGGCAATATCCAGTTCCCGATAGAGCAGGCGATCCAGTCCTTCGCTCTTGGGGCAGGTGCGATTGAGTTTAAAACTGCAGGGCTTGCGTTCCGGCGCCAGACTGATCAGGGCGGAGACCTGCGTATCGCCACGCCACCAGAAAAAAGGATATTCTTCGCCGTTCAAGATCAGCGTGTCATAAAGTTCTCCCTCTTGGGCAGGGATATAACGCCATTCCGTATCGATGTTGAGGCGGTACATCTCGATGACCGAGGCAATGCCGTCTTCAATGGTTTTACAAATTTTCATCCTTTCGACTCCTTTTGTTTGATACTTTGATTATAACATAAGGGCTTCTGGATTAAAAATGCAAATTTCATAACATTTTTTACGATTTTCATAACAATCCCCTTGCCTTGTAGAAGAGAAGATGGTATAGTAAACGGGGGAGGGATGAAGGATGTTTTTTCAAACGCCGGAAATTACGGCAGATATACTGTCGGTGATCGAGTTGGAATGGGAGCATATTAACGCCAATTCCGGCTCTCGTCCCTTTCATGCATTATCCATTCGTCTGAAAGGGGGCGCCACCTTCTTTTTGGACGGAAAAGAGACCCTTCGGGTAGAAGAGGGGGATATAACCTTTGCACCGGCCTATCTGGATTTCAGAAAGCAGGCGGAAGAGGGAAAGATCCTGGCGATCCACTTTACCGCCAAGGAAGAATTGCCCCATGAAATGCTCCGGTTTCAGCCTCAAGATCCGCAGGAATTTATCGAAAATTTCAAAGCATTGCATCAAGCGTGGAGCAGAAAACAATTGGGCTACGAGCACCAATCCAAAATGATCCTGCATAAGATCTTTTATGAAATGGAGCAGGAATGGGCAGAGAAGAAGCCCTCCACCCTTCACGGGAGACTGACAGAGATCTCCAACTATATCCATCGGCATTTTACCGACGAGGATCTTTCGGTGGAACGTCTGGCATCCCGGTTTGGCATGAGTGATACCTATTTCAGAAAACTGTTTTTGGGAGAATTCGGCACGACGCCGTTGAAATACGTCAATGCCTTGCGGTTGGATTATGCCAAGGAACTTCTGCGTTCCGGCTATTATACAATCGAAGAGATTGCGGAACGGTGCGGGTTTAATAACATCAATTATTTCAGCTTTTTTATAAAAAAAGAAACGGGACTTGCTCCCATGGCGCTACGGCGGGAGCTTTTGGAGAAAATGAAATAAAAAGGGGATGTAAAAAAGTCCGGAACGCAAAAAGCAAGAAAAACTGCCCAAAAAGAGCGCAGATTTCGTCAAACTGTCCCGAAGCTGTATATCAATACTGCGAGAGGGCAGTTTGGCGGAAAGCAGAAAAAATAGAATTAAAATCTGCATCGGCAGATTTTTCCTTATAAAAAAACAATGAGAAAGAGTAAAAACTCCTTCTCATTGAAATGTTGTAAAATTGGAAAAATCCATTCTGTTTTGTTTTTTCTGCGGTGTGCGCCTTTTTCAGCTGTTTTAATTGTTAATTCCGTGGTGGCAAGTAGGACTGGTCTCGTCGAGGGCGGCAAAGGTGTAGCCCTTTTCGATGCCCCATCTCAGGATCTCTTCCACCGCATTGACGCTGAAATTCTTGATATCGTGCTGGAGCACGTTGGCGTATTTTCCGCTGGAGAGAATGCCGTTTTTAATGTTGGAGATGACCTGGGTGGTGGAGGTGGTCTCCCCGGCGTCACCGCTGGAAACGTTCCAGTCGAAGTACCGCATCCCTTTTTCGGTAACGGCCACCGCAAGACGGCTCATGATACCGGGGTTAAATCTGCTGATGGTATTGGAACTTCCGCCAGGGAACCGCATCAGCTTGGTGGGGGAGCCGGTCTGCTCCGTGATGATATTCTGCATGATCTGCTGATCTGCAAAGAAGGCCTCTTCGCTGGCGTAGATCTTTTCGTAGTCGTGGCTGGCGGTATGGATGCCGACGGCGTGTCCTTCCCGGGCCATCCGAGCGATGAGGTTATTGTAGCTTCCCTTATTGGTGACGAAGAAGGTGGCTTTGGCATTGTACTTG
>JAZQAE010000054.1:0-6426 GCA_045544995.1 Eubacteriales bacterium | reverse complement strand
ACTACTGCCACCTTCTCCATGAATGCCTTTAACCGAGGCGGTCGTTACATCCGTCTCTTCGGTACCAAGGGTGAGCTTTACGCCAATGCCTCCGATACTGCGATCAAGGTCTATCTCTACGACGGAAAGCAAAAACTGGAGTACGAGGTTCCCAAGATCGAAGAGAGTATCGTGGGCGGCCACGGCGGCGGCGACCAAGGTATCATTCAGGAACTGCATCAGTACATGAGCGGTGAATACGACGGCTTCCGCGCCGCCAATATCCACGTCTCCGTCCGCAACCATATGCTTTGCTTTGCGGCAGAAGAAGCCCGTCACAACAATACCGTTGTCGATATCGAAACCTACATGAAGAAATTTAATCTGGACAATAACTATTAATCAACAGCCGGAGCGGTATATCCGCCCCGGCTGAGAATTTTTAAGAATTAAGCGCTAATAATCAGGGTTGAAATCTCCCCTGAAATATGGTATAAATCTATTAAATAATAAACGAACCGCGAATAATCAGGTTCTTACCAAAGGAGAAACTAATATGATCACCTTCCCCTTCCCGAAAGACTTTTTATTCGGCACCGCTTCATCCTCGTTCCAGATCGAGGGTTCCCCTTACGCCGACGGAAAGACCGAGACCGTCTGGGACTATATGTGCCGGGTTGAGCCGGAAACTTTTTATGAAAACGCCAAGACAGAGCCTGCCTCTTCTTTTTATAAAAACTACGAGAAGGATATTGCCGATATGAAGGAGCTGGGACTCAAGTCCTTCCGCCTTTCCATCTGCTGGGCGCGGATCATCCCGGCGGCAGACGGCAAGATCAACCAAAAGGGCATCGACTTTTATAACCGGGTCATCGACCTGCTTTTGGAAAACGGCATCGAGCCGCTGGTAGACCTCTACCATTGGGAAATTCCCATGTGGGTTTTGGAGCAGGGCGGTATCATTGACCGGAAATTCATAGACCTTTTTGAATATTACGCCAAGGTCTGCTTTAAAGCCTTCGGCGACCGGGTACGGCATTGGTGTACCTTCAACGAGCCGGCGGTGGTCTGCCGTCAGCATTACGAAAGCGGCCGTCAAAAAGGCTGGTACCCCTATGGCGAAAGCCTTGAAAACTATCTTTTAGCCACTCACCACGTACTTCTCAGCCACTTCCGAGCGGTAAAGCTTTATCATTCCATGGGTCTTCCCGGCAAGATCGGCGCCGTTTTAGATAAGTCCGCCACCTATCCCTTAGACCCCTCCGGTAAAGACCTCCTGGCCGCCCAATATCAGACCGACCGAGGTATCGGTTGGTGGATGGATCCCATGTGGCTGGGTCACTACCCCGAAGCCATTCTCCGGGATTGCCCGGCTTATCGGGACGCCATGCCCGAAGGATACGCCGAGGACATCGCCCGGGAATTTGAAAAAATGGATTTCGTGGGCATCAATTATTACTATCCCGGCGTCACCTCCTATCAGGAGGATGATCCGGCCAAGTCCACCAAGGTCTCCAGCTTTATTTCCCAGACCGATGAACGATTTCAATCCTATCCTGCCGGTCTTTATGATGCTATGATCTATTTGACGGAGCAATATGACCGGCCGGAGATCTACGTCACCGAAAACGGACTGGGCGTCCTGGATCCCAAGGATCATGAGAAAAACATCAACGACGATCACCGCATCGCCTACATCCGGGAGCATCTCAGAATGATCTCCCGCGCCATCAAAGCGGGTGCCGACGTCAAGGGCTACTATTATTGGTCCCATTTCGATAGTTTAGAGTCCCGCTCCGGTTATCAATGGCGGTTCGGCCTGACCTACGTGGACTTCCCCACCGGCAAGCGGGAGAAAAAGAAGAGTTGGTATTACTATCAAAAAATCATTAAAAACGGAAAGGTAGACTAAGATGGAACAACTGCACTTAGGCGTCGGCCGTGGAATCATCACCCCGAAAATCGGGTGCCTTTTGATGGGATATCGTACCGACTGGCGATCCGAATCGGTCCACGACGATCTGACCGCCACCGCCTTTTGGTTCCGTCAAGGAGATACCGATGCGCTGATGGTCAATCTGACCGTCTGCAATCTCGGCACCTTTTTGCGGGACCGCATTGCCGCTCTGGTAGAGGAGCAATTCGGTATCTCTGCCGACGCTATGACCTTCTCCTGTACCCACACCCATTCCGGCCCCTTCACGGCCAGCGCTGTTAAAGGTCCCGATGATTGGGGCTTAATGGATCCAGACTATATTCAAGGCACCTTAATCCCCGGTATCCTGGAAGCCATCGGCAAAGCGAAGGATGCCCTCCGCCCGGTAACGGTGGGCATCGCCAAAGGCGAAAGCCGGATTGGAGTCAACCGCCGTCAGATTACCCCGGAAAACAAAGTGGTTCTGGCTCAAAACCCCTGGGGATCCTTTGATCCCACTATGACCGTCCTCTCTTTCAAGGATGAGGCGGGAGAACCCTACGCCAATATGGTCCACTACGGATGCCATAATACCGCCGCCGGCCGGCACCCTGCCATCTCCCGGGACTGGGCAGGGATCCTTGTGGACCGAATGGAACTTTTGACCGGAGGCATCACCGCCTTCTTCAACGGCACCGCCGGGGACACCGGCCCCCGTCTTTCCAATGGATTTACCACCGGCCGAGGAAACTACGACTACGTCCACGAACAGGGGAACGCCGCCGCCCGGGATGCGATGCAGATCTGGAATTCCATCCGCACCTGGAAGAACGTCCCGCTCAAAACGGCCAACTGTACCATCGATCTCCCCCTCCAGCCTCGGGAAAGTCTGGAGGAAGCCCAACGTCAAATCGAAATCGTCCCGGAAGGCGGTTCCGCCACCCGGAGGGCCCACGAACGGCACTATGCGGATTTGCTGGCCTCTTATCAGATAGATTATGAAGAGAAAACCGCCTGTTCCTTCCCCTCCCGCATTATTCGCATTGGCGAGGCGGTCTTTTACGGACTTCCCTTTGAACCCTTCTCCGGACTGGCCCTGCGCATCCGGGACTATACCGCTGTACCTCATCCCCTTTGCTTAGGATATACCGACGGTTCCGAGGGGTATTTCCCCACAGCGGATCAGATCCCGATAGGCGGTTATGAAGTAAATATGCTCCGCTTCAAGCATCTTCAACCCTACGCCGATCATGCAGACTTCCATCTCATCACCGACACGGTGGAAAACCTCAAAAAAGTTTACGACTAACTAAAAATGCCTGCTCTTATGAGCAGGCATTTTCTTCTTCTAATTTCTTATATGCCACTTTGCCGACCAGAGTTTTCGGCAGATCCTCCCGAAATTCCAATTCCCGGGGGCAGGCATATTTTGCGATATAAGTCTTACAATAATCTAAAAGCTCCTCTTTCAGCTCCTCGGTAGGGGCTACGCCTTTTTTCGGGACGACGTAAGCCTTGACACGATGCATCCGATAAGAATCGGGGACGCCGATGACGCAGGAGATCTGCACCTTAGGATGCCCGTCCAGCACGTTTTCGATCTGGGAAGGATAGACGTTATACCCACTGGTGACGATGATACGCTTCAGCCGTTGACGGAAGTAGATAAATCCATCCTTATCCATCATCCCCAGATCTCCCGTATGAAGCCAACGTTCTCCGTCCGGATGAAGACGCAGAGCATCCGCCGTCTCTTCCGGCCGTCCTAAATATTCCAGCATGACGGTGGGGCCCTTCAGGCAGATCTCGCCCTCTTCCCCATAGGGAACCTCTTCGGTGGTGCCCACTTTGCAGATCTTATAGTCCATGTCGGGGTAAGGAAGACCAATACTTCCCTCCCGTTCCTCCTGATCGGGGGTCAGGCAACTGGCGGTCACACACTCGGTAGTGCCATACCCCTCCCGGATCCGGATCGTGGCACCCCGCTCCGCCAAAAAGCGGTCCATCTTCTTTTTCAATTCCACCGAAAGGCTGTCGCCTCCGGAAAAGACCCCCAAAAGGCAGGAAAGATCGGCGCCGTCCAGATAGTCGGTACGGGTCAGCGCTTCGTAAAGGGTGGGGACGCCGGCAATATAGTTTGGACGCTCCTTTTTGATGAGCCGCGCATATTCCTTCACGTTGAACCGGGGCACCAGGATAGACGTCATGCCGTTGATCAGCGCCGTATGGACGCAGACTCCCAGCCCAAAGCCATGGAACATCGGCATGGCGGCTAAGATCCGCTTGCCCTCCACCGGCCGCGCGCACATGGCGGCGGTCTGCAACGCCAGCGCGTTCAGATTCAGATTAGAAAGCAGGATTCCTTTATTGATGCCGGTGGTTCCGCCGGAGAAGAGGATCACCGCCCCGTCTTCCGCCTTGCAGTATGCTTTTTCATATTCGGTACTCCCTTGCAGAAAATCATGCCAGAGCAAAAGATTTTCCGCCGGTTGGATCTTGGGAAATTTTCGTTTGATCGTCAGACGGTAACCCCATTTTTTCAATCCGCAAAGGGCATCGTCTATATCCGTCACGATCAGATGCTTTAAGGGATACTCCTTTTGCACCTGCATGATTTTCTCATAAAATTGATGGATGGTCACAAGGCAGGTGCTCTGTACTTCCCTCAGATAAAAAACGATCTCCTTTTCTGCAGAAAGGGGATGAATCAAACTGACCTGCGCGCCCAATTCATTCAAAGCGTATAAACAATAGACCGTTTGCGGAATATTCGGCAGGCAGAGGGTCACCCGATCCCCCTTACGCACGCCCATCTTCCAAAATGCTCCGGCAGTT
Source organism: Eubacteriales bacterium (assembly GCA_045544995.1). Lineage (GTDB taxonomy): Bacteria > Bacillota > Clostridia > Oscillospirales > QAKW01 > QAKW01. The sequence goes on along the minus strand of JAZQAE010000054.1, from coordinate 1,697 downwards.
TTTCGGATCCGCTCCGCCAAGGTGCCGTAGGAAATCGACCGTCTCATAAAAGATAACGCATCCCGTTCCGGATTCTTTTGGGCACAGGAAAACACCGCATCGCTCATAGAGCCTTGCGGATAGTCCAGTCGGTGCGGAACAATGCCGTAATGAGAAAGCCAGGGTCGCATCATAAAAAAGTCCTTTCGGGTTGACAAAAAATTTTAAAACTGTATAATGATTATACCTTATTTATCGGGAAATGAACAGATTATTATCATTTTTTTAAGAGGAATGTATATGAAACTGAATTGGAAACAAATTTTCTGGGATTACTTTTTCATCACCCTCGGAACCTTGGTGCTGGCAGTCGGTCTGAATATCTTTTTGGCACCCAATAAAATCTCCGGCGGCGGTGTCAGTTCCATCGGTACGGTGCTGTTACACTTATTTAAGGTGCCCCTCTCCGTCACCAATATCGTCTTCAACGTGATCCTGTTTGCCGCCGGTTATAAATTTCTCGGCAAGGGCGCCGTCATCAAGACAGCGGCGGGGATCGTCCTGCTCTCCCTTTTTCTGCAGATCACTTCTTATTTCCCGGCCTATACCGGAGATCTGATGATCGCAACACTTTTAGGCGGTGTACTGATGGGCGCCGGCGTCGGCTTAGTGGTGCGCCAGAACGGCTCCACCGGCGGCAGCGATCTGGCGGCATTGATCTTCCATCGTTTCCTGCCCCATATTTCAGTGGCTACCTTCATTCTTATTATTGACTGCACCATCATTTTGGGAGCCGCCCTCGTCTTCAAAAGTTTTACCGTCGCCGCTTATTCCGTACTTTCTCTCTATCTTTCCTCCATCGTTACCGACCGAATCATGACCTTTGGTGACGAGGCAAAATCGGTCTATATCATCTCCAAGGAGCATGAACAGATCGCCGAGGAAGTGATGGTAAAATTCGAACGGGGCGTCACCGCCTTTCATACCGTCGGTTGCTATACGAAAGAAGAAGGCGAGACCCTTTTATGTGTGGTCAGCCCCAAGGAACTTCCCCTCCTGATCCGCACCATCCGCCGGCTGGATCCCGCCGCCTTCATTGTCATTAACGACTCCCGAGAGGTGCTGGGCGAAGGCTTTAAAGATTCCAATATTTACGATATGTAATTTGAAAAGGGCTGTAAAAAACTTCCGTTTTTTACAGCCCTTTTTGTTATTCTATGATCTTTTTGATACAATCCAAGAATGACTCTTCGCCCCAGGTGTTGATCTTAAAGAAGAGGGCTTGGCTTCCGCCGGAGGTGACGGCCGAAAGATGGATGGGGCCGCCGTTCTGAAAAAGGGTAACGCTCATGCTGAGCCGATTTCCGCCGGTATAGCTATACCGCTCAAAAACCCGTACACTGCAGCGGGCACCGTTTTCTTGAAAATCGCTATACTCTTCCAACGAGGCAGAAAAACTACCGTTGAGGATCCCGTCCTCAATGCGGCGTAAAAGTTCGTTAAAATCTCCGTGTACTGTACGCTCATACTTTGCCATCTTAAAAAATTCCTCCTAATTTCAATAAAAAGGCTGCCAGGAATACCGAAATGGCAGAAAAGAGAGTGGTCCAGACCACCAACTGCCCGGCTAGAGTCGCATCCCCGCCCATCTCTTGAGCCATGGGAACGGAGGAAACGGCAACCGGAGTGGCAAATACTGCCACAAATGCCGCAAAGTG
>JAZQAE010000053.1:0-6340 GCA_045544995.1 Eubacteriales bacterium | reverse complement strand
CGCTGTTAACGTACTGTGGTACAATGCTTCTCTGGTTGAGACCTTCAAGCTGAAGGATCCTCATGCTCTCTGGAAAGAGGGTAAATGGAACTGGGACGCTTATGCTGAGTTCATGAAGTCCCTGCCCGATAAGACCCCCGAGGGTAACAAACTCTGGGCGATGCGTCAGTGCGACGGTGATATCTTCTACTCCTGGGCTTTGACCAACGGTTGCGGTCCTGTAGAGATCGACACCAAGAGCAAGACCCCGAACCTCATCAACAACTGGATGGACGAGCGCGTTCTGCAGGCTTGGGAATTCGTTTCCACCACCCATAAGAGCGTTGCCTACCCCGTAAAGAATACGGAGACAGACTTTGTCCATCTCTATACTGACGGTACCTTGATGATGGCAGATGCCAAAAACATGAACCCCAACTTTGACTCTACCGACTATGGCAAAAAGCATAAGTATAATTGGGTTCCGTTCCCTGCTGCTACTACCGATACCGGCCGTTGCATCGCCTTTAACTATGGCTTTACCATGATGCTGGCCAAGAAGATGAAGAATGCTTCCAATGCACCTTACGCCGTGAAGTTCATGGAACTCTGGGCTAACCGCTTTACCGAAGCAAACTACGACTTTATGAGCGATAACTCCAGTATCGCAATGACCTATCAGGATAAGAAGGATCACTTCGAGTTCTGCGTCAACAACACCTACTTCGGTGTTCAGATGAACGGTTGGGAGACCGTAACCGGTGACAACAAGAAGTTGTTCAACCAGTTCAGCGCTTCCTTCCGTAATCCTCAGTACAACGTTCGTACCGAGGCTACCGCTGTTAAGAATATCGTTGAGCAGGTAATCAAAGATTGCTTGGCCTTCGGTTCTTAATTTGTGGATCAAGAGATCATCTCTCTTTCATCCTAATCTTGCAAAAAGCCGCACCGATACATTTCGGTGCGGCTTTTTGGCAGACTGCCGGCGCACCATGCTTCACACCATTGATATTGATGAGTTCGTGGTCAATAAACTACTGGATCGGGGCAGTCCAATTTTCCAATGCCTTTTTTATTCGATATTTTTTTGAAATTGTTTTGGAGAAACCCCCATGATTTTTTTGAAATTACGGTAAAAGGTAGAGAAGTCTTCGTATCCGCACAGTCCGTAGATGGCAGTAATTTTATAGCCTTCTTTGATATACTCGACGGCTTTTTTTATACGGCATAGATTTAGAAATTGATGGAAGGAGTAACCGGTTAATTGAGAAAAGAGTGTGCAGAAATTACTTTTGGACATGGTGGAGCGTCGGGAGATCTCATCCAAATAGATGGGCTCTTGATAGTTTTCCTCAATGTAACGGACACAATGAAGGACAAACTGCTTATTGGTTTCAAAATGATCTAAAAAACCTCCCCGTTCCTTTTCAAAGTAGTTTCGGGCAAGAAACGTGACCAATAAGAGGGCGTAAGCCTGCATGGTTTCGGCATATCCCAACGGTTTTGTGGTAAATTCCGAAAGCATTCGATCCATGAGTGTTTCGATATAAAGAATATTTTCCGCCTCAACAGTTACTTTTGGAAGAAGGCTTTTATCTTTTCCCAGACTGCGGAGAAAATTCAAGGCCAGTCGGTTTCCGCTGTGGGGCGCGCCGAGAAAATCCGGCATAAAGGAAAAGGAATAAAAGACCGTTTCCGGCTGAGGGGAAATATAATGAGCAGTTTCCGGCGGAATAATAAACATATCCCCCTGAATGAGTGTGGAGGATTCGTTCCCCAGAAAGTGAACCAGTTCACCCTTTAAGATATAATAAATCTGAAAATAAGCGTGGGTATGAGGCTTTTGCGCCTCAAAGGAATGTTCCACTTTATGAATGTGAAATTGTTCGTCAGAATTTTTATAATATGATAATACGAAATTTTTAATATCCATTTTCTGCACTCCTTTGGTCTCATTCTATCATGAATTTGTTAAATATGCAATATATTTGATAAATTATGCAATATTTTGTGATAATTCTATGCTAAAATGAAGAAAAGGAAGTGAAATGATGAAAATTGTGGCATTAAACGGTCTTTTAGGCTATGGCTATGCAGAAGAGTCCTTGGAATTGGCTTTTGCTGAAAAGGTGGATTTTTTGGGGGTGGACGCCGGCTCTACCGACCCCGGTCCTTATTATTTGGGGAGTGGTACTTCGTTTACCGACCGAAATGCGGTCAAGCGAGATCTTTCCTTGGCATTGCCCAAGGCGCTGGAGCATCATGCCCCCTTTATCATTGGCACTGCAGGCGGTGCCGGAAGTGCGGTTCACATCGCCTGGCTAAAGGAAATCCTATTAGAGATCGCGGCGGAAAAGGAACTGCATTTTACGCTGGGCATTGTGGAAAGCGACGTAGCGAAGGATTATGTTCTGGAAAAGCTGGAGGCAGGCAAGCTTCATCCTATGAGCGAAGCGTTCCGGGTAGGCAGAGAGGACGTGGAAGCCTCCACCCGTATCGTCAGTCAGATCGGTATTGCGCCCATTATTGAGCTTTTGAAGCAGGGGGCAGAGGTGATCCTCTGCGGCCGTGCCTGTGATACTGCGATTTATGCGGCACCCTGTATCTATCGGGGCTACGATCCCGGACTTGCCTTTCATATGGCAAAGATTATGGAATGCGGTGCCATGTGCTCCGAGCCGGTTGCAGCGGCAGACGTGATGCAGGCGTATATGGAAAAGGAATATTTTATGCTTCGTCCTGCCAATCCCATCCGCCGTTGCACTGTGGATCGGGTTGCGGCACATACCCTCTATGAGCAGACCAATCCCTATTTGATTTTTGAGCCGGACGGCGTTTGCGATCTTTCCGCCTCCCGTTTCGAGCAGGTGGACGAGCACACCGTTAAAGTCTCCGGCTCCACCTTTCGTGAAGCAGAGCAAAAAACCTTAAAACTGGAGGGAGTTCGTCTTTCCGGGTATCGAACCCTTTGTTTTGCCAATATTTACGATCCGGAAACGATCCGGCATATAGATGAAATCATTCGGACAGTAACTGAATTCGTGAAGGAAAATACCAAAGGAAGAATGGAAGAGGGGAGTTATTCCGTCAAATTCCGCAAAAGCGGCGGCCCCGAATCCACGATGGGTATTCTGATCGACGTTGTGGGTAGGACGCAGGCTATCGCCGATGAAATCTGTGCCTTGGTGCGAAGCAGGATGCTTCATTGTGATTATCCCGGCAGACGATCTACCGCCGGAAACCTGGCATTCCCGTTCTCACCGTCGGATATTCACGCAGGGGAAGTCTATGAATTTTCTGTTTTTCATCTGGCAGAGGTGGAGTCCTTGCTGGAAACTGCCAAAATATCTCTGGAGGAGGTCTGAAGTCTTGAAAAAACTGATTGATTATACGAAAATTCTTCGCAGTAAAAACGCCGGGCCTCTTTTTATCACCTTCGATCTGATTTTTCCTTCAGCGGAAGAGATGAACTACGTGGCAGAGCGGCTGAAAAAAGAAGAGATCGCCAAAGCGTATGAGGTGGATGTAAAAAACATCGAGCTGATCTCTTATCAAGTGGTGAATTCCATCAAGATCACTTTTCCTCGTAAAAACATCAGCGGAAGCCTGGCGGATGATGATATTTACGGCTGCCAGCAACATATCCCCTTGGCCAATATTGAACTTTAGGGTGGAGCAAATAATCCGAACCCGCCTCAAAGCGGCATATTTCGGTGCTTTTCGCCCAATTTATTTTAAGGAGAAACGATATGACGGAATATTTAAAACAGCACGAAGAAAAACTGAAAAAGATGATCGTCCCTCAGACAAAGAAGGAGGACTTTGAAGCGTTTTGGTCGGAGCAGGTGGCGTTTCTGCATACCGTTCCGTTGAAGGTTCAAAGGGAAGTCATGGATACTCCCTATGAAAAGAGCTTTCGTTCTTGGAAATTGACGTATAATACCCATGATAAGACGGTGATCGAGGCAATCTTTTCCTGTCCTGCTGACCGTAAAGAGGGAGAGAAGCTTCCATGCGTGGTGATCTTTCACGGAGGAGACGGAGGCGGTGCCAAGAGACTTTATCCGGATTTTTTGGCAACCGGTGTCTGTTGCCTTGCTATAGATGTACGGGGACAGTGCGGAACGACCTTGGATCAGGCAGAATACCGTAGTGGGGACTATATGACGGGTTTGATGACCCGGGGAATCTTTGAAAAAGAAGAATGTTATCTGCGTAATATCTATCTGGATGCAGTCCGGGCGATGGACGTGGCTGCTTCTTTGGACGAGGTGGATCCTGCGCGTATGGTAACCTATGGCGGAAGCCAGGGCGGTGCCCTCTCCGTGGTTGCTTCAGCGCTCAGCGGAAAAAGTATGAAATGCTATACCGCCATCACCAGCTATAATTGCCTTGCTCGGCGTGTGGAGGCAGGGAGCGGTGTCTTTAACCGGGTACGGGATATGATCTGGAAGTATCCAGAGACCGCCGACCGCATATTGGATAACCTCACCTATTTCGATATAAATAATATGATCTCTCTTTTAGAACCCCCTCTTGATATATGCTTGGGGCTTTCTGATCCGATTTGTTTGCCTCATTTTGTGTACTCTGTTTATCATCATGCTCCCGGCTCTAAAAAGCTTCGTATGTATCCCTTTACGCCGCATAAGGTGCGGCAGGACTATTTGGAAAGTATTCATCAGGAGTTGGCAACATTATGATTTCGATCAAAACCTATGAAGAGGCCTTATTTGAGACCATCAAAAGAGGGGCGACGGAGATTTCCCCGGATGTCAGGGATGCTTTTATCAAGGCGATAGAAAAAGAAAGTAATCCCGATGCGAAAAAGGGGCTTGAGGCGACCCTTCGCAGTATGGAGTTCTCTGAAAAAAGAGAAAATCCCCTTTGCGTGGATACCGGCTGGCCTATTTTCTATTTTAAAGTGGGCAACGACTGTCAGTTAGAGGGCGGATTTGTGGAATTGGAAAACGCCGCCCGCAGGGCAGTGGCGAGAGCCACCGAGTTGGGGTATCTGAGAGCCACCATGAAGCATCCCCTCACGGGCTTTGATCCGGGAAATAATATCGGGATGAATATCCCGGATTTTACATACCAGTTTGTCGACGGGGACTTCATCGAAATGTCTTATGCCGCCAAAGGCGGCGGAAGCGAATGCTTCGGCGGAACACGGCATCGTATCGTCGCCTTTGCCGATGGTATTCAGGGGATCGAAAAGTTTGTTTTGGATAGCTTTGCGGCATCAGCTCGGGCAGGGGCAGTCTGTCCGCCCTCCGTCCTTGGTATCGGTATTGGCGGTACTGCAAACGTAGCAGCAAACCTTGCAAAGGAGGCGGCCTGCCTTCGTACGGTGGGGTCCCGTCATTCCGATCCGATGTTTGCAAAAATCGAGGAGGATCTTTATCGTGCTATTAATAGCCTCGGCATCGGGATTTTGGGTGCCGGAGGAGATACCTCTGTATTGGCGGTACACGTGGAGTATGCGTATACGCATATTGCGGGGATCGCTTGTGCTACCAGTACAAACTGTATGGTGGCAAGGCGCGCCTCTTCCCGCATTGATGGGGATGGCAAAGTTACAAAAATGATAAGCCCGAATTGGTTTGGAGAACGATAATATGGCAGAGTTTCATTTAACGGCTCCTCTGACGGAGGAGGACGTAATAAAGCTAAAGATTGGCGATGTGGTTTATATCAGCGGTGATTGCTTCACCTGTCGTTCCAGATTGCAAAAATACGTCTTTGACGAGGGAAATTCCCTGCCTTTCGATACCGATGAGCGGAATGTCCTGATCCATAACGGTCCCATCGTCATTAAGGAGGAGGGAAAGTGGAAGTTGATGTCTTTTATGCCTACTTCCAGTATCCGTTTTGAAAAATGGGGAGCAAGGAGTGTTTCGGAATGGGGCTTGCGGATGATCGTGGGAAAGACGACCATGGGCAAGGCGACTGCAGAAATGATGCGAGAGAAAAAATGCGTCCACGTTTCCCCCCGAAGCGTCAGCCCCAATCTGTGGATCGACTCCATTGAGGTAGAAGATGTTCACCTTTTTGATGAATTGGGCAGTATTGAAGCGGCATGGTTTTTCAAGGTTCATGAATTGGGTCCCTTTGTCGTGGATATTGATTGCGAAGGAAATAACTTTTTCGATCAACTGGACGAGGAGATCGAGGGGCGAAAGAAAACCGCCCTTAAAGAGCTGGGAATTGATCCGGATTTTGAATTTACAAAACTATATTAATAAAAATACGGGTTTTGCTTGGTGCAAAACCCGTATTTTTATTACTGCTTCATCAAGATCTTGACGCCGTCTTTGCCGTCCTCCAGCACGACGCCCATGGCGGCCAACTGGTCACGGAT
>JAZQAE010000052.1:0-12432 GCA_045544995.1 Eubacteriales bacterium | reverse complement strand
ATATTCAGATTTTTGTTTCTTTCCCCCATCACACCATCTCCTAAACACAATTAAACATTAATCATTATAAACTTCATTCCTCCTTTTGTAAAGTGGCTTTCCAAAGAGTTTTGAGCACCCCATCTTTTCCTTGATTTTTTAGTTATATTATGATAAAATAAATTAAATATATTTTATATGCAGTAAATATTTACGATAATTCCAAAGCAGCCAAAGAATATGGCATGTCTCCCAAAAAGTATTAAAAGCAAGGGAGAAAATAAAGGTTGATTTTAATAATACGGACGTGTATAATCAGAGCAATATAATATAAATATATATTCAAAAAAACAAGGAGCAAAATGTATGAAGATATTGGTTGCATCAGCGGCATACCCCACGCCCGATGGTAAGAGACCTTTGTATTATGTGCATTCCAGGAATCTGTACTATCGTAATGCAGGGATAGACGTAACGGTGCTGAATTTCGCTGCCAAAGATTCTTATGTTTATGATGGAATCTCCGTTATAACAAAAGAGAGGTTTGAAGCGGAGGTAGAAAACTTCGATATGTTAATTTGCCATGCGGCAAATTTGCGAAATCACTTTCTATTTTTGCTTAAATACAAGAAACACTTTTCCAAAACCGTATTCTTCTTTCACGGGCATGAAGTATTACGGTTGAATCGCTTTTATCCAAAACCATATGAGTATATGCAGAATAAACGGCAGCCCACTATATTTCAGGATTTGTATGACCGTATAAAACTGTTCGTATGGAGAGAGTATTTCCGGAGAAACATAGGATGTAGCAAACTGGTATTTGTCAGCCGGTGGATCTTCGAACATTTTTTAGAGGAAACGGGATTAACGGAAAAGGATCTGCAGGGGCGGTGGGCCATCATTTCAAATGGTGTCGGCGCTTTTTTTGAAGAAAATACGTACACACCGACGACTTTTGAGACAGATTTTATTACCATTCGCAACAACTTTGACGGATCCACGTATTGTTTGGATGTGATAACAAAATTGGCGCGAGAAAATCCGCAATATCGTTTTTTGGTCATTGGAAAGGGACAGTTTTTTGATCACACCGATGCACCAAGCAATTTGAAGGTTATAAAGACGGAACTTTCTCACTATGACATGGGAAAGTATCTTAATTCGGCGAAATATGCATTAATGCCCATTCGGCAGGATACGCAAGGCTTGATGTCTTGCGAATTAGCTACATATGGTTTGCCGTTAATCACTTCCGATATTGAGGTTTGTCGTATGGTATTTGAGACATGCCCACATGTCGCTTTCATATCGAACGATCAACCTGATCTTATGGCGGCAGTAAAACAATTAGAAAAAGTGCAGAACGACGAAAAATGGGATAGGTATCTAGCACGTAACACGATTCAAAAAGAAATAGACTATCTTTTGCAATATGCAAACGAAGAGGTTTAATTTACAAGGAAACCTATTTTGTGGATGTACATAAAAAAGGAAAGGGTGAAACATTGTGTCGCAGAACAAAAAGAACTGCACAAATAAACTATCAATAACAAGACGATTACGGGTATGGATCGAAACTATATTAAATTCAAATAAGACGATCTATATCATCTTATTTTTTGCATATTTTCATGCAATTCTTCGTGTCCCTTTTATTCACGCACTCACCTTCTTTCGCATACTGATTCCTCTTTCGGTTCTAATCATTGGGAAACATTCGTTAAAAATGCTGCGTCTTCTCGTTTTTTCCATTGGAGGACTCGTGGCACTAAGCTCAATACAAGGTTTTTTGTGTCAAAAGTTTTATTATCCAGACCTGGAGTTTGACATAGGAAATATGGTCGAGTTTTGGATTCATTATGCAAGCCTTTTGGTTTTAGTCGCTTTGTTGGTTACATTGTGGCGCAAGGAAGGGAAAGGTTTTTATAAAAAGTTCTGTTCCTTTAATAGCATAATTATCGAATGTGCAATGGTGTGCAATGCTATATGGCTGTTGGCTGGAGGATTTTTCGAAGATTTTTCCTTGTTTGGAAACATCAATAATTTCGGATGTGCTATGGTTGCGGGCGTTGCGTTGATTCTTTGTTCCGAAAGTAAGCCGTATTGGAAGTGGATTTGGACGGTAATGGCCGCAATACTTCTGTATGCTAATGACTCCAAGTTTGCACTGCTTGGATTGGTTTTGGAACTGGGAATCTATTTAATCATATGGGCTGAAAAAAATGTCATAAGAAAGAAGAGCACAACAAAGCATGCAATAATAAGGTGTGTTTTGGCGAACTGGAGAGGAATATGTTTTGCTGCAGTTAGCATAATACTCATCCTCGTGATTCTTTCTCCAATTCAAATAAATGGCAACCATATTCGGGGAATGGCGATAGGAGCATTGAAACAGATATTTAGTGGCCATTACTATGAACATTCGAACTCCTCGCTCCAATTTCGCACTAATGCAGTGATTGGATTAGGCGATACACTAAAAAACTCCTATCTGTCAGGTGTCGGAGTTGGTAATTCCGGCTTGATCCTCCGACAAATTTTGCCAGATATGAATGTCCTGTATGAAAATGAATCTTTTGTTTCATCTCATGTTTGGTGGTTAGAGTTGTTTTCGGATTTTGGTCTTATTGTTATAATTCCATCAATATTGATTTTTGTATCACAGCTCAGTTGCTTTTTTAAATGTAACTATAGAGACAACTTTGATTTATTGCAAACAATGATTTTCATTAGTTTCCCTGTTTGGTGTATGAGTGCGGCGGGGTTATATACAGAATACTATTCCCTTTCGGTAATAATCATAGCCACGATAGGTACCGGACGAACTCTGCGATCGTGGATCAAAAATAGGAAATCACACACATGATTACAAACCTTGTTTGAGAAGGATTCGATTATTTGTTGTGTTTTTTGAGTTAATAAAATTTTAAAGAGGATTGCAATGCATACTGTTTTTGATAAATTAAGCACTAAGGGACATGTGTTGTCACATAATGAAAGCACAAAAAATTCTGATTATGACCATAAAATTTCTGTAGTTGTACCGGTCTACAATATCGAGGACTTTTTACCCGAATGTCTTGATTCTATTATCCATCAAAGTTATCAAAACCTGGAGATCATCCTGGTGAATGACGGATCGACAGACAGTTCTCTTCAGATATGCGAAGATTACGCAAAAAAAGACTCTCGTATACAGGTGATTACCCAACAAAATGCCGGGCTTTCTGCCGCACGTAACACCGGTATTAAAGTAGCAACCGGAGAGTATATTACCTTTATAGATAGTGATGACTATATCGATTTAGATATGATCAATATCTTGTACGATCAACTTGTGAAAAATGCCGCCGATATGTCGGTTTGTCAATTTATGCCTGTAGACGAAGACAGTAATCCTTTGCCATTAAAGAAACACTATCCTTCCTTCGTCGTCAGTGGCAATGAAAAATGCATGGAAGAATTCTTTTTAGATACGGGGATCAAAACTTGTGCATGGGGAAAGCTTTACCGTACAGATCTATTTGAAGAGATTTCTTACCCCGTTGGTAAATATCATGAAGACGTCTACACGACCTATCGCATTGTGGCGCTTTGTGAAAAAATTGCCATTTGCTCCGAGGAGATGTATTATTACCGTCAACGGGCGAACAGCATTATGCACCATAGTTTTTCTCCCAAACATTTAGATGCGGTTTATGCCTGTATCGACCGCGCACAATTTGTGAATGAGCGATATACCAATTTGAAAATTCACTCTTTAGCCACCATCGTCTATTCTGCAAATAGTTGTGCAAAACGATTAATTGGATTGGAAAATGTGGACGAAGAAGTTGTTGCATTTTTGCAAGAACAATATCGTAAGTATGAGCTCTACTTTTTACTTAGTCATAGCTCAATTCTCGCGAAGGCGTTTTCCTTGTTTGCATATTTCAATCTAAAGGCGCTTCTTAAAACCGCAAATCTATCATTGAATTTAGTAAGGAAGATTAAAAAATGATACCTAAAAAGATTCACTATTGCTGGTTTGGCGGAAATCCATTGCCGGAACTGGCGCAAAAATGCATTGAGAGTTGGAAAAAATATTGCCCCGATTATGAAATCATCGAGTGGAATGAAAAAAACTTCGACGTCAATTGCAACCGTTATTGCGCAGAAGCCTATGCCGCCAAAAAGTGGGCGTTTGTCTCTGACGTAGCCCGTCTTTATGCCCTCGTCCATGAAGGGGGCATCTACATGGATACCGACGTGGAAGTCACCAAACCGCTGGATGCCTTTTTAGAGCTGGACGCCTTTTCCGGATTTGAGTCCTTCGATCGTATCCCCACCGGGATCATGGCTGCCGCCAAAGGGCACGTCCTGTTTACAGAACTGTTGAACGACTATGAAAACGACGGTTTCTTCAACGAAGACGGAACCCCCAACCTGACGACCAACGTAACACGAATTACCAATAACTGCTTGAAGCACGGTCTTATTCTGAACAATACCAAGCAAACGGTCAACGGCTTCACCCTCTTCCCCAACGACTATTTTTGCCCCAAGGATTGTGAAACCAAGATCGTGACCATCACCGAAAACACCCATACCATCCATCATTTCGACGGTTCTTGGCTGTCGGCTGAGGACAAAGAAATGGGTCGCCTGCGCAATAAGTACCGCAAGGTTTTACCGTATACCCTTGCCAGTTATCTGGCACGGTTTGTCTCCTATATTAAGCATCGTGGATTTGTCGGTGCAGTAAAGGCGACTACTTCTTGGATTTCAAGAAAGAAAGGCTAATACAATGACACAAATTCGAAAAACCGCCATAATGACTTGGTATACCTATCAAAACTACGGCTCCGCCTTACAAGCGAGTGCCCTTTATAATACTCTTCAAAAAATGGGATATCATCCCGTTTTTATTCAATATCCACCCCAAGGAACGTTAATCGACACCACCAAATTACACTTATTCCGGCGCTTATGGAATAAAGTCAAGCACCGGCGTTATCGTTCCTATAACTCATCGGAGCGCAGTCGCTTATTCACAGATTATCTCAGCCAACGAACCACGGAATCTTCTCCTTGCGTTTCCTATACAGAACTCTATGACCTGAATGAACAATATGGTGCTTTCATTTGCGGAAGCGATCAGATTTGGTCCCCCATTTGTTTCGATCCTCATTATTTTTTGCCATTTGTTAATGAGCCTCACAAAATGATCGCCTATGCCCCCAGTTTTGGTTCGATCAAAATCGATCACCCGGTCATCCAAGATCAGACGGCGTCTCTTCTTCGCCGTTTCAAACACTTGGCAGTCCGAGAGCAACAAGGCGCTGAGCTTATCAAAAGCTTAACAGGGCAAGACGCTAAGGTTGTTTTAGATCCTACCTTATTAATGAATTCCACCGATTGGGATGTATATGGTCAGGTGGAAAAAGCCCCGAAGATCCCGTGTAAAGAATATATCGTCTGCTATTTTTTGGGCGAATCGGACAAATATAAAAGCTATATCAAAGCTTTATCTCAAAGAATGGGGATTCCATATTTTGTCATCCCTGTTACTGAGAAAGAAAAGAAGGACTCACACGCCGTACCTTTTGAAGTCGGCCCATGTGAATTTTTATCTTTAATAAAGAATGCCTCCTACGTTTGTACCGATTCTTTCCACGGAATGGCATTTTCGATAAATTACGCCACTCCTTTTTCCGTCTTTAAGCGATTTAAGGACAACGATCCGAAAAATCAAAATAGCCGAATTTTCAATTTGCTTCAAAAGTTCGGTTTAGAAGATCGGCTGGAAGATCCAAAAGATATCAAAAGCGCAAAAACAATTACGTTAACTTATGATTTCACCAGAGCCCACCGTTGTCTGGAAAAAGAACGCCACAGCTCAATGACTTATTTAAGACAAGCACTGGAAAATGCATTTGCGCCTAACATTGAAACCGATTCCACCTATCGAATCACCAACACTTGTTGTGGTTGTGGCGCATGCGCAGCAATCTGCCCCCAAAAGGCCATAACCATTAAAACAAACGAAGACGGGTTTTATCATTACGCAATTGATGAAAGTCTCTGTGTTCGTTGTAGCCAATGTAAAAATGTCTGCCCTATGATACACCTTACGGCTCCGCATGTAAAGGAATCCCACGCTTTATATGCGGTAAAAAGTTGTTCTAACGAAGTATTAAAAGTTTCTTCTTCTGGCGGAATTGGATATGAACTTGCCTCAACATTAATGGACGAAGGCTATGCCGTATGCGGATGTGCGTACGATTCTGCAACGAACAGTGCCAAGCACATTTGGCTTTCTTCTGATGAAAAAGAAATACTCCCTCTTTTACAGGGATCAAAATATATCCAGAGCTTTTCAGCCAAAGCATTAGATGAAATTATCAAAAAAGCAAAAGAACAACCAGTTCTCTTTATCGGCACCCCTTGTCAGACCGCCGGAGTAGACAAATTACTTCGTCAAAGGGGATTACGGAGCAAAGCAATTTTAGTAGATTTAATCTGTCACGGTGTCCCCTCACGACATTTATGGGATAAATTTCTGACCACTGTAAATAAAACGCATGGTACCGGAGATCATCCCGTTGTTTCATTTCGGGCAAAAAACAAAAGTTGGCGAGATCGCTTAATGTTGGTCCAAGGGGCAACAAACACATATAAAAAAGAAGAACGATTTGATGATTTTTATGCATTCTTCCGTCGTAGTCTATGTTATATGCCATCCTGCTATGGATGCCCCTTCCGCGAACACTCAGCCGCCGACCTTCGCATCGGAGACTATTGGGGGAACCGCTTCTTATCAGACAAGCAGGGCGTATCCATGGTCATTGCCAATACAGAGATCGGCATGCGGTTGCTTAATGAATTAAAAGAAAACGGCCGATGCTCGGTAACCCGCTATGATTTAAATGAATATTGGTCGGTTCAGTATCCCTATAATCACTTGAAACCGCTGATTTGGAATCGCTTGCTTGCCGATCTGAAGGACGAATCTACCGATCTTCGTATATTGCGCAAAAGATACTGCAAATACTATGATTGTAGCGAGCAGATTTCCAAGCTGATTCGCTCAATCAAGAAAATCTTAAAAAGAGGATAACAATGTCCAGCAAACACAAATATTTATTTAAAAATGTTTTTTTGTTTTCTATCAATAATTTCGTCCCTAAACTGCTATCAATCTTACTCATCCCTTTATACACCAACTGTCTGACTACGGCAGAATACGGCGTTTCCGATTTGATCACCACCACGGTAGCGTTGTTGATCCCCATTTTCACTTTGGATATACAAGATGCCGTGATGCGTTTCGCTCTCGACAAAGCGTATAAAAAGAACGACGTTTTTTCCGTTGCCCTTCGCATTATTTTAGTGGGGACCGGAATAGTGTGTATCGGCACGTACGTTGTCTCCTTATTCAACATTCCCGGATTGGAAGACAGTTATCTGTTTTTCTTCGTGCTGATGTATTTCACCACTGCGCTGTATAACTCAATTTCTCTGTTCTGTCGCGGTATTGATAAAGTCAATGTGATGGTCGTTGCTGGGGTCATCCAGTCCGTCGTCACGTTATCTGCCAACATCTTATTTCTCGTTGTTTTCCAATGGAGGCTGACCGGCTATTTATTTGCCAATACCATTGGAAGCGTCATCGCTTTAATTTGGTGTTTCTTGGGAGCAAAATTGCATCGCTATATTAAATGGACCACCACAAAAGGTGTGTTTAAGGATATGGTAACATTCAGCTTCCCACTCATTTTTAGCGTGATTGCCTGGTGGGTCAATAACGCTTCCTCACGCTATATCCTCTCGTGGATGTCCGGTGTGGCGGTCAGTGGTTTATTTGCTATTTCCTATAAAATCCCCAATATCCTCACAATATTTCAAAATATCTTTTTTCAAGCCTGGTCAATTTCAGCCATTAAAGAGTTTGATAAGAATGACTCAGACGGATTTATTAGCAATATGTATAATATGATGAATTTTGCAATGATCACCGTTTGCTCAGGCATTATCTTAATAAATATTCCGGTCTCGGACTTTTTGTATTCCAAAGAGTTTTTTGAAGCATGGAAGTTTGTGCCTCCACTTTTGGTTTCTGTAGTGTTCAACGCCATGGCTTTATTTATAGGAAGCATTTTCACTGCCGTAAAAGACACAAAAACCCTTTCCATATCCACCATTGTTGGTGCAGTAATTAATTTGATTTGCAATTTTATCTTTGTGTACTTCTGGAGTGCCTATGGTGCCGCTTTAGCCACAACCATTGGCTATGCCGTAGTGTTATTGATGCGCCACATCATTCTACACAAACATATTTACATGCACATTGTGTGGTGGCGAGATCTTACAGCCTACGGGCTTTTGATTTTTCAAATGATCTTAGCGTTTTGGGGAGCTCGCTATAGTATCCCGCAAATTACCATTCTTATCACTATTGTTTCTTTGTATTTCAAAGAAATTAAACAGTTATTCTTATTTATAAAAAGGAGAGTTACGTGAAATGAAAACCGTCATGCTTGTTTTCGGCACCCGTCCGGAAGCCATCAAAATGTGTCCCCTTGTGAACGAACTCAAAAAAAGAAAAGGAATCAAAACAGTCGTCTGCGTTACCGGTCAGCATCGTGAAATGCTCACTCAGGTTTTGAATGCATTCCAGGTGGAGCCGGATTATGATCTTTCAATCATGAAAGAGAAACAGACCCTTTTTGATATTACCACCAATATCTTGAACGGCATCAAAACCGTCATTGAAGAGGTGAAGCCCGACGTGGTCTTGGTACACGGTGATACCTCCACCACCTTTGTGACCGCATTGGCTTGTTTCTATCTCCAGGTTGACGTAGGTCACGTGGAAGCCGGTCTTCGTACCTTTGATATTTACAGCCCCTTCCCCGAGGAGTTCAACCGTCAGGCGGTTTCCATCGTTTCTAAGTATAACTTCGCTCCCACGGAAAAAGCAAAGAACAATCTGATCAACGAAGGCCGGAACAAAGACTCCATCTATATCACCGGCAATACCGCTATTGACGCCCTGCAGACCACGGTTCGTGAAGAGTACACCCACCCCGAGTTGGAGTGGGCTGCTGATAGCCGTTTGATTTTGATTACTGCGCATCGCCGGGAAAACCTCGGCGAGCCCATGCATCATATGTTCCGTGCTATCCGCCGTGTGCTGGACGAGCATCCCGACGTCAAGGCGCTTTATCCCATCCATATGAATCCCGTGGTGCGCCAGGCCGCCAAAGAGGAACTGGGCGACTGCGATCGCATCCATATCATCGAGCCTTTGGACGTTCTGGATTGTCATAATATTATGAATAAGAGCTACATGATCCTCACCGACTCCGGCGGAATTCAGGAGGAGGCACCGTCTCTTGCCAAGCCTGTCCTGGTAATGCGGGACACCACGGAGCGTCCGGAAGGAATTGCCGCCGGCACCTTAAAGCTGGTCGGTACGGAGGAAGAAGTGATCTACGAAAACTTCAAGCTCCTTTTGGAGAGCGAAGAAGCCTACAACAAGATGGCATACGCCAGCAATCCCTACGGCGACGGCAAAGCTTGTATTCGTATCGCCGATATCCTGGAATTCGGTTCCACTTCCGTTTGATCTCAAATAATCACAAAAACCCTGCAATCCCGATTGGGATTGCTGGGTTTTTATTGTTGAAATTACAGATTATAGTATTTTTCAAATTCTGCAGGATGGGGGATCTTGGCCATCTCGTTGCACTCGGCACGTTTCATCTTAATGAAGTTACGGATGAGCTCCTCGGGGAAGACGCCGCCCTCGGTGAGGTAAGCAAAGTCTTTCTCCAGGCAATCCAGCGCCTCGGGCAGAGAAACGGGCAAGCCTTGCAGTTTTGCCTTTTCCTCTTCCGGCAGATTATAGAGGTTCATATCGTAGGGACCCCAGCCGTTGGCATGAGGATCGATCTTATTCTTCACACCGTCCAGACCGGCCATCAAAATGGCGGCATAGCAGAAATAGGGGTTACAGGTGGCATCCGGGTTACGCAGCTCAAAACGACGCTTATCCGGGCTCTTGGCATAGGCTGGAATACGAATGACTGCACTTCTGTTAGAGGTGGCGTAGCCCACCGTTACCGGTGCCTCAAAGCCGGGAACCAACCGCTTAAAAGAGTTGGTGCTGGGGTTGGTGATGGCGCAGAGAGAGCCGATATGCTTCAAAAGACCGCCCATGAAATAATGAGCCGTTTCGCTCAAATGAGAATAGCCGTTATCATCAGAGAAGACCGGCTGACCGTCCTTAAAGAGGAGCATATGCACGTGCATACCGCTTCCCGCCTCGCCGTAGATGGGCTTGGGCATAAAAGTGGCGCTCTTGCCGTACTTCAATGCGGTATTATGGATGATATATTTGATCATCATGGTAGCATCTGCCATATGGACGATCTCGCCCAGCTGAGGCTCGATCTCAAACTGACCGGAAGCCGCCACTTCGGGATGATGGTAATTGATCTCAATCCCGGCATCCTTCATCAGCATACACATCTCGCTCCGGCACTCGTAAGAGGTATCAAAGGGCTTGGCGATATGATAGTTTTTCTGCTTGGGAACGACCACGCCGTGACCCTCGTTATCGGAATTCCAATAAGACTGCTTGGCATCTACGGTAGCGCCGATATAACGGCCCTCCACGTTCCAGGTCACGTCGTCAAAGAGATAGAATTCAAACTCCGGCAGGATCTTCATCTCATCGGCGATCCCGCTCTCTTTCATGTAGTTCACGGCCGCCTTGATGATATTACGGGGATACTGCGCCAAGGGACGGTTCTCCGGCGTATCAATGATCATTGCGTTACCGGTCATGGAGAGGGTAGGAATCGTGCAGAACGGATCCACCACCGCCGTATCGGGATCGGGGATAAAGACCATGTCGCTCTTCTCCACCACCGCATAGCCGTAGTTGGAGGCATCGAAGCCGATACCGCTCTTCATGGTGTCCTCAGAAAAGTTCTCGGCCGGGATGGTCACGTGACGGTACTGACCGTTGATGTCTACCATCTTGAAGTCCACCATCTTGATTTCTTTTTCTTTAATTAAAGCAAGAATATCCTGAACGGTTTTTGCCATAAATATACACCTCTTTTAAATTTAGGATAGATTTAGTATAGCAACAATTCGTTTTTTTGTCAAATCTTCGACCCACTCATTTCATCGAGATCGAGTTATTGAGGAGACCGACGCTGTATAAAAACAACACGTCCGCCTCGGAAAAGTCCACGTATTGAGAGAGAAGTGCAGAATTGATATACCTTAGATCCACCATAGTGATCTCGCTGTACCCTTCCGCCAAAAGAGGCATCAAAGAAGAGGCGAAAGAATCCCGGAACACCACCAATTTCTTACCCTCCGGCTTTTGAGGATTGGAGATCTTAACCAACGGTTGATTTCCCGAAAGGAAAAATTCATAGGGATCCCGGCTGTCGGCCTTCTTCAGATCATAGACCCCCTGCGCTCCCGTCACCCGTAGACCTGCGATGGTCTCGTTGGTCAGATAGTTGATGGTATCGGGCTTACAATGAAGCGCCGACTGCCCCGCATAAACGCCGTAAAACGGCAGATCCAGCGTCTTCGTCTGATAGGTGCCGGAAAGCTCCGTTCCCATGCTCTTTGCCAGATGCCCCGCCACGTCCACGATCCGCTCCTGCCGCCAATGGCTGTCGGTATAATAGTAATCCTCCGCCTCCAGCAACTGCGCCAGAGGGATGAAGGTACAATCCTCCATCTTTTGCTCCATATAGGATTCCATCGCCCCGTAATCCAGCTTCAACTCCGCCAGATAACGGTTTTTATCGGGGATGACGGAAAAATAGACGTTATTCTCCGGAAAATGCTGTTGCCGTATCTTTGTGAAGAGCGAAGCCGCATAATCCAGCATCGGAGGATTCATGGGATACTCCAATTTGGAGATATGCCCGTCTTTCAGAAAGAGATCGTTGTTTTCTTCCTGCTGAAAGACGTAAAATCTCACGTAGGATTTGATCCTGCGCCAAGAATCCCTGAGGGGAAACCGATCGGTGGTATAACTTTCAAATTCACGGGCAAATTCCCCGGATCTGATACTCTCCCAGGTAACCTCCGGAAAAGAGGCCAACTGCCGGCGTTCGCTTTCGGAATACTCCGGCGTCGCCACAAAAAAGCACCACAAGGAAAAGAACAGAACAAAAAGTCCGCATAACCCGATGGTTAAATATTTTTGAACCTTCATCGTATTCCCTCCTTAAAATCTGAAATATAAAAACGGATTAAACGAGCCGTCTACCAGATATGCCGTTACCATTGTTAACAAGACAATTAAACACAACGGTTCTAAATATTGCAATAATTTTATTTTTTGCGCTATATATTTTGGTATTGGTGTTGCGCCAATGATTGCAATTATTAACACAAGCGCATAATTTTTAATGTTAAAAATTGTTTCCA
>JAZQAE010000051.1:0-16192 GCA_045544995.1 Eubacteriales bacterium | reverse complement strand
AAAGAGGTTTATCAGAAAACACCGTTTCAACTTCTGACCGACTTACGGATGAAAAAGGCATACGAAATGCTTTTGGAAAAGAGACCAATTAAAGAAATTGCATCGTCGGTCGGGTATTCTGATATTTATCAATTCAGCCGCACCTTTAAACGCCATTTTGGACATGCGCCCACTATGGTTTCCGCATAATCAAACATTTAACAGGTATAAAAAGGCATAACGAAACCCCGAAACCCGGGAGATTTCGGGGGGGTGAACCGATATCTTTTTCGGTTCGCATTGTTGGTTGCAAAGAGAGGACTACCACTCTTTAAAGTCGGCGCATCATTCAAAGCCTTGATCAGCGAGCCTTTGCAACATCAGAAAATTCGTCGCAGACTGACGCTGCTCGATATTTTCTGTGTTGCGGCAGCCGCTAACCGCCTCGCTCCTCCTGCCAAAGGGCAGCGCCTCGGCGTCGCGACAAGTTATTCGCCCGACCTTTTTGCTTTGCAAAAGTCGAGCGAATAAGACCGAAGGCCGTAGGTTCAAGTCCCGACGCAACCGAAACAATTAAAAAACCGATACCCATTGGGTATCGGTTTTTTATGGTTGCGGAGGCAGGACTTGAACCTACGGCCTTCGGGTTATGAGCGCAAACGCCTCATTTTTGCCCACTTTTACATGCGAAAATCTACGGTGATCTACGTTGATAAAAGGCATTGCTTCGTTGGTAAAATTCAATCTTTGTAAATCTGCCGAAATATAGGCGAAGGGAAACCGGAGGGAAATTATACTTTCTTTTCCGCATCCGGCATATGCTCAAGAGCAAATTCACAACATTGAACCACCACTTGATTGAATGAAATGTCATTTATATTTGCAAGGTTTTGAAGTTTATCAATGAGGTCATCCGGCATCCTGATGGTTTTATTTGAATTAAGCGGTTTCTTGATTTTGAAAACATTATCTTTCACATAATCACCTCTCACACAAATTATATTGCAAATGAGATTTCGTTTATACAAGTAAAATTGCAATATAAATTTACTTGCAATTAATACATTATAGTGTTATACTATTCAAAAATGAAAGAGAGGTATTGTAATGAATCTTCCAAAAGCAAAACAGAACAATAAACTTTCAAAAAAAGAATTAACAACCATCATTATTTGTACGGTCATTCTTTTTCTTCTTGTAATGGGTCTCGCAGCAGGAATTTCTCATTACGTCAGTAAGAAAAACGTCCCTGCTTCTTCGAGTGGTGTTGTTTTATCCGCTTATGATGTTGCAGTTGAGAATGGGTATAAAGGGTCGGTTGAAGAGTGGCTGATGTCCCTTGCAGGCGAGAACGGTCCTAAAGGAGAGACCGGAAAATCTGCATATGAACTTGCGGTCGAAAATGGTTATAAAGGTAGTGTTGAAAAATGGCTTGCTTCGCTGATTGGAACTCCCGGTGCTGATGGCAAAAATGGAACTGTCGGTAAATCCGCCTACGAGCTTGCGGTTGAAAACGGCTATACAGGAACATTAAATGAGTGGCTTACTGCATTAGTTGGTAAAGACGGTGCTAACGGAGCAAGTGGTGCCGACGGTAAATCTGCTTATGAGATCGCAAAGGAGAATGGATTTACCGGCACATTGGCAGAATGGTTAACCTCTATTAAGGGTACGGACGGTAAGGATGGCACCGACGGTACCAATGGCAAGGACGGAACCAATGGTACCAACGGTAAATCTGCTTTTGAGTTAGCCGTAGAAAAGGGTTATAAAGGTACCGAAGAACAATGGCTCGCTTCTCTTGTCGGAGAAAACGGAATTGATGGAACCAATGGTAAATCTGCTTATGAATTGGCTCTTTTAGCCGGGTATGAGGGAGATCTTCAAAGCTGGCTTTTGTCTTTGGTCGGAAAAGACGGTAAAGACGGCAATGATGGGCTTTCTGCTTATCAAATTGCGGTTATTAGCGGTGCGACCACTGCCCCCTCTGAAGCAGAATGGATTGAAAGCCTCAAAGGTAAAGATGGTACCAATGGCTTAAATGGCACGAACGGTAAATCGGCATATGAAATCGCAGTAGATAATGGTTTCACCGGCGATAAAGATACTTGGTTCCAATCTCTCAAAGGTACAAATGGTATCAATGGTAAGGATGGTATTGATGGCACCAATGGCAAAGATGGCATCGATGGCAAAGACGGAACAGATGGTAAATCTGCCTATCAAATTGCTCTTGAAGCCGGTTTGACAACTGCATCTACCGAGGCTGAATGGATTGAAAGCCTGAAAGGTACCGATGGCAAAGATGGTACTAATGGCAAGGACGGTGTAGATGGTAAAGACGGCATCAATGGACAAGATGGTTCTGACGGCAAAGATGGCGTTGATGGCAAATCCGCTTATGAACTCGCTCTTGCCAATGGGTTGACTACTGCTACAACCGAAGCCCAATGGTTAAATTCCTTAAAAGGTGCTGATGGTCAAGATGGTAAAGATGGAATCAATGGTACTGATGGAAAGTCTGCTTATGAATTAGCCATTGCAAAAGGGTATAGCGGTACAATTGAAGAGTGGTTGGTATCTCTGACCGGTAAAGATGGTAAAGATGGCAACGACGGCAAGGATGGCAAAGATGGAGTAAATGGTCTTTCTGCTTATGAACTTGCAGTAGCCAAGGGCTATACCGGCACCATGGATGAATGGTTAAACTCTTTGATTGGTAAGGATGGTGTCGATGGAAAAGATGGTAAGGATGGTGTTGACGGTCTTTCCGCTTATGAAATTGCAGTAATTAGTGGCAAAACAACTGCATCTACCGAGGGAGAATGGATTGAATCTCTCAAAGGCATCGATGGTACTAACGGAGCCAATGGTAAGGATGGTATTGATGGCGCAGATGGTAAATCTGCTTATGAAATTGCCGTTGATAACGGTTTCGTCGGTGATAAAGACGCATGGCTTGATTCGCTCAAGGGTGCCGATGGTGCTGATGGCACAAATGGTAAGGATGGTCAAGACGGAAAAGATGGTATCAACGGTGTCGACGGTCTTTCCGCTTATGAAATAGCACTAAAAAGTGGGCTTACCACCGCCGCAACGGAAGCAGAATGGATCGAGAGCTTAAAAGGAAAAGATGGTATTAATGGTACTAATGGTGTGGACGGAACCGATGGCGTAAACGGTAAATCCGCATACGAAATTGCTCTCGCCAATGGTTTAACAACCGCTTCCACAGAAATTGAATGGTTGAACTCTTTAAAGGGCGCTGATGGCAAAGATGGTACCAACGGTAAAGATGGTCAAGATGGGAAAGATGGCGCCAATGGTCTCTCGGCGTATGAAATAGCGGCAATAAGTGGAAAAACCACGGCTGCCACAGAAGCCGAATGGATCGAAAGCCTGAAAGGTGTCGATGGAACTAACGGCAAATCTGCTTATGAAATTGCCGTTGATAATGGTTTCGTCGGCGATAAAGATGCTTGGCTTAATTCGCTCAAGGGTGCAGACGGCAAAGATGGTGCTGATGGCACAAACGGTAAGGATGGTCAAGACGGAAAAGATGGTATCAATGGTGTCGATGGTAAAGACGGTCTTTCCGCTTATGAAATAGCACTAAAAAGTGGGCTTACCACCGCCGCAACGGAATCCGAATGGATCGAAAGTTTGAAAGGCAAAGACGGCATCAATGGCACTGATGGCAAAGCTGGTAAATCTGCTTACGAGCTTGCTCTCGCTAACGGTTTAACAACCGCTACCAGCGAAGCCGAGTGGCTAAATTCTCTGAAAGGTGCCGATGGCAAAGATGGAAGCAATGGGCAAGACGGTTCTGACGGTAAAGACGGTGCCGATGGTCTATCCGCTTACGAGATAGCAGTTAAGAATGGCTATGAATATGACGAGCTTACCTGGCTTGCTTCTCTAAAAGGCGAAGCAGGTAAATATGGTAAGGACGGCAAAGATGGAAAATCTGCTTACGAACTTGCTCTTGAAATTGATCCCAATGTGGGTACCCTTGCCGAATGGCTCACATCTTTAAGAGGTGCCGATGGTAAAGATGGCGTTAATGGTCAAGACGGAAAAGACGGTGAGAATGGTGTCAATGGACTCTCTGCCTATGAAATTGCCGTAATCAGCGGTAAAACCACAGCTGCCTCAGAAGCCGAATGGATTGAAAGTCTGAAAGGCACGGATGGTACCAATGGTATTGATGGAACTGACGGTAAAGATGGTACTGATGGCGCAGATGGAAAATCGGCTTATCAAATTGCTGTTGATAACGGTTTTATAGGCGATATTGACGCTTGGCTTGATTTCCTCAAAGGAACAGACGGTGCCGATGGCCAAGACGGAAAAGATGGTACAGATGGAACCGACGGACTCTCCGCTTATGAGATAGCGTTAAAGAGTGGCCTCACAACAACTGATTCTGAGGCAGAATGGATTGAAAGTCTCAAAGGTGATGACGGTAAAGATGGTATCAACGGTAAAGATGGAACAGATGGTAAATCTGCCTATCAAATTGCTCTTGAAGCCGGATTGACAACAGCATCTACCGAAGCCGAGTGGCTTAATTCCTTAAAGGGTAAAGACGGAGTAAATGGTAAGTCCGCCTATGAGCTGGCTTATGAACTTGACCCGACGATTGGAACGCTCGAAGAGTGGCTGGCTTCTCTGGTCGGCGCAGATGGAACGGACGGTACTGATGGAGCCAATGGTACAAACGGTAAATCTGCATATGAAATTGCAAAAGACGAAGGCTATGATGGTACTGTTCAAGAGTGGCTTTTGAGCCTTCGTGGTGCTGACGGTAAATCTGCATATGAGCTTGCTTACGAAAATGACCCCACCGTTGGTACTTTGCAAGAATGGCTTGCATCCCTTAAAGGTGAAAAAGGTGATCCCGGAGAAAAAGGTGAACCGGGTGAGCAAGGTCCACAAGGCATTCAGGGTCCACAAGGTCCGCAAGGGGAAACCGGAGCCACAGGTCCTCAAGGTCCTGCGGGCAAAGACGGTGCAGACGGTAAGGACGGCCGAGGCATTGATCATATGGAGTTAGTGGATGGTGAACTGATTGTCTATTATACTGATGAGCCAAATACTGCTATAACAATTGGGAAAATAAATGATGATGCTAATAGTATCTTGGAATTTGAATTGTTAAATGATGGCACTTATGGAGTTAAAGCAGGCTCAGTAGCAACAAATGTTACAGAAATTGAAATCCCATCTACACATAATGGTAAGGCTGTTACTCAAGTAATGGCAAATGGTTTCTCAAATTTAGTGTCTTTGTCAAAAATCACCTTTCCAGATAGCATAACTATTATTAACGATAACGCATTTTATAATTGTCTTAATTTGAAAAATTTTACGTTACCAAGCTCTCTGGTAAAAATCGGTCGGGGAGCATTTAGACAATGTAGTTCCGTTACTGACATAATAATTCCAGATACAGTTGAATTGATCGAAGGATATGCATTTTATGAATGTTCTTTAGTTACAGCAACAATAACCAAAACAAAAACTTGGACAATTAAAAATATTCGTATGAACCAACTTGGTAGTTCTAATAATATATCTATTGGTGATGGTATTATCAAAGCCAAAACTTACGGTTTGAATATCGAAACAACGCAAAATATAGTTGGGTCTACTAATTTATCGTGTGGTTTTAACACATATCCAGGTAATATTGCAGTGCTTTTGAGTGGCCCTACAGAAAAGTCTGGCTCGTCATATGATATAGGAGTTAATTTATATGCATGTGATTGGACTTGTTCATAACTTAAATCCATATATATAATAAAGAGGTGATAACATTGAAAAATAAAATTTTTGATGAACTGCGAAGATTACATATTGAAGCTAATGGTTTATGGCGTTTTCAAAACTGGAACGTATTTTATCGGGAATTAAATCCACTTGAACGTAAAGAGTTTGAAAATGTAATAAGTGAGTTATTAAATGATGGAGTTTTAATTGCTGAACAATACGGTTCGGTATATAATTACCGATTGACTCAAAAAGGCGAAGAAACAATTTATTGCACCATTGTTTAACCTATATAAGAAAAAGACGCTAAGGTTTACACCAAAGCGTCTTTTTCATTTTCCCTCATAGAGAGTCTATTTGATTTGAGCGGGAAAGTTTTCGCTGGAAGGGAATTAAGCGGTCTATGCGCGTTTTAGACGGTCTCAGGATGCTTATAGACCAAACAAGCCTTTTTCTTAACTCAATAACCTATCTTTTTCAATTCCGCTTTAATCTTCTGCAATGATTTTTTAATCTGAAAGCATTGCAATTTGATTGTACCGGTAAAATCATCTCCCAAACATTTCTGAAACTCTGTCATAGCATGATCGATTTGTTCCACTTGCTCCATCGAGTTTGTAACTACAACTTCTACCATCATTTACACCTCCTTTCGACTGCCTACATCAATTCAGGCATTCAAACAAAGTTATATGTTAAATATGTGTATTAAATGTTTGT
Source organism: Eubacteriales bacterium (assembly GCA_045544995.1). Taxonomy (GTDB): domain Bacteria; phylum Bacillota; class Clostridia; order Oscillospirales; family QAKW01; genus QAKW01. Next base: position 9,721 of record JAZQAE010000051.1, on the reverse strand, counting down.
TTTCGACTAATTTTGACCAAAAGGAATATTTCTCAAAAACCGCATAGAATATATTTAGAAAATTCTTCCAACACAGAGATCTGCGTTAATGTTTAAAAATTTTGAATTATTTCTATTGAAACAATTATCTAAAGAAAACTGATGATTGAAGAATTTCGCAAAATGTAGCAACAAAATTTTTGAATAAGCAAGGAGGTGAAAATATTAATAAATTACTAATTGTTGTGTTATTGAGTTGCTATTTTATGTTTTAATTGGAGGATATTTTATGAGAAACGAAGTTAAAGAAACCCCATGGATTTTTACTGATGATAATAGTCGGGTAAAAATATTACCACAAAAACTGTATGCTTATATGAAAGAACATCTAAAACTGAAAATAACCGATAAAGGTAACATCTTTTTATATGAAGATGATGTGTACAGATGCTTAGGTCAACGTGAATTTAAGGCGATGATCAAAGAATACCTACCTGTGCAGTATCGAAAAGATAAAGATTGGGAAGCGGTATGGAAAGAGTTTTCTACCGATTTTCCAGATGTGAAAGAGAACGATTTTGATTCAGATGAAACCATCGTAGGCTTTACAAATGGCGTGCTACACTTGAATGATGGTACTTTAACTGAATATGATGAAAACCATCTTTTAACAAGGAAAATCCCCTGCAAATATATTGCAAATAAAACAGTAGAGGATGCTCCTATATTCTATGAGTATTTAAAAACACTCTGTCAGGATAGCAAAATTGAAATGACGTTTTTGCTGGAATATATGGGTGCCATTCTCTCAAATGTAAAAGGATGGAGATTTAAAAAACTTCTTATCCTTGTTGGCGCAGGTAACACCGGTAAAACTCAGTTGCGGGAATTAACAATGAACCTGCTGGGTAGAGAACATTGTGTATCAATTGATATGAAGAAAATCAATGAACGCTTTGGTGCTGCTCAACTGTATAGAAAACGTCTATCAGGTTCAGGAGATATGTCTACTGTAGAGATATCTGAAATGAACGTGATGAAGAATCTGACTGGTGGAGATAGTCTTTTTGCTGAATATAAAGGCAAGGATGGCTTCTCGTTCAGGTATGATGGTTTTTTATGGTTCAATGCTAATGCTCTGCCACATTTTCGTGGAGACCGTGGGAATCATGTATATTCACGTTTTGCAATTATACAATGTGAGAATGTCATTCCGACAGAAAAACGTGATCCTCAACTATTGGATAAGATGATGGCCGAAAAAGATATTATTGCCAGCGTTGCAATAGACGCATTTAAAAATGCCATTGAACGTGGATATAGATTTATCGAAAGCGAAGAAATGGAAAAAACTCGTCGTGAATACACAATCGAGAACAATTCTCTCCTGATGTTTGTTAAAGACTGCTGCACACTTTATGATGTAGAAGATAAAACAAAACGGTCAGATTTTAACACTATCTATAAAAGATGGTGTATTGCCAATAGAGTTTTCCCTGAACGTGACAGAGATATAAGCAAACAGTTGGAGGAACACTTTATGGTAAGTTGTAAAAAATCAGGTGGTTACTATTACTACTCGTTAAAAATAAATGACGAAGTTCGTCGTGAATATGATCTTACCAACTATGCCTTAGAAGAAATGGGCATAAAATATAAAAATTAGGGCAAAAAGGGCAAATATAATACCATTCTGTATCAGCAAATGATAACAAAAATGCAGTATAACATTTGCCCTCTCCGCCCTTATGAACAATAAAATTTTACAGAAAGGTTTTAAAAACTATGATTGTAACCATTATCGGAAAACGTGAGATTTGTAAAAAAGTTAAAAAACAAAGTGATGTAGTCATTCACACCACATATTCAGAAGAAGGAGTAACAGGGACTGCAGTAAAAAGTTTTTATGTTAAAAGCGAGGTATGTAATCCAAATGATATCATCATTGGAAAACAATACCACATCGAAGAAACCTATATACGAGGCGGTTTGTATGTAGTGAAATGTGAAAGAAAGGAGGATGCAGAATGAAAAATAATAATGATTATTTTGAAAGCCTTTACGATGAAACCATAGAGGCAATTCATAAATTATGTGTAGCAAAGGAGACGTTAAGTTCATTTGGCTACCTAACATATAATGATAAAGTTTCTTTATGTAAAGCCATTTATGTACTTTGTGAAAAAGTTACATTGGTTGGCAATGATCTTGAAGCATTTAACACTTTAGAAACAGAAGATATTCCTCTACCCGAATCAGAGGTAGAGTTTACGGAAGGAGTGATGTAAATGCCACGAATGCGACTAATTTCTGACGCATACAAGGAAATCAAGCAAGAGGATCCACAAACCGCATTAACATTAAATGCACTAAAATGTATAGTGCGGCAAGGAAAGATTCCTTGTAAAAAATCCGGCAGAAAGACGTTCATCAACTATGATGCGTTGCTGGAATACCTTGCGTCCTAATATGTAAAAAAGCTCCGGCATTGAGATAAACGATGCCGGAGCAAATACTATCATTTCTATATCAACACTAATAGAGAAAAAACTTAAAATGTCAGAGGAAATGTTTTGCAATCTGCGAAAATGCGAGCAATAATTAAGTTTGGGGGATGCCCCAAATTTTGAGAGGAGTTACAAAAGACACATGGCAACAGCGAGAAAGAAAGGTCGAGGTTATGAGATCAGAGTTTCCTGCGGAATTGATATCAATGGGAAGAAACTCGGTAAGTCAAGAACATGGATTCCGGAACCAAGCATGACCCCAAGACAAATTGAGAAAGAGTTGGATCGTCAGAAAATACTGTTTGAGGAAGAAGTGCTAAACGGTGTCTGCCCGGATAACAAAATTCGATTTGCAGACTTTTCAAAAAGATGGATGGAAGAGTATGCAAAAATCAATGTAACCATTAAAAGCTATGTTCGGTATGAATGCTATCTTAAACGTATCAACTTGGCTATCGGTCATCTGAAATTAAAAGATATTACTCCGCTGCAGTTGAACGCATTTTACAGAAGTTTGGAAGCAGAGGGTGTACGAAAGAAAAACAAATATGATAGCGAAGGAAATCTGATTGAGGGAGCAAGGTTAGCGCCAAAAACCATTCTTGAACATCATCGGGTGATCTCAAAAGTGCTATCAACTGCTGTTAAATGGGGATTGCTTGAAAAGAATGTAGCCGAGCGAGCCGACCCACCTAAAGTCCCCCATCGTGAAATGGCATTTCTGAACGAAAAAGACGTAATTAAAATGATTGAATTGTTGGATGAAGAGCCAATTCAGTATCGGACAATGATCACTCTGCTCGTATATAGTGGTATTCGTCGAGGAGAACTCTGTGGATTGGAATGGAAAGATATTGATTTTGAAAATCGAGTGATGCACATTTGCCGTTCTTCTCAATATGTTGGTAAGCAAACGATGATCACCAAAGAACCGAAAACCGCTTCCGGCATTCGTCATTTTACATTGAGTAGAACAGCGTGCCTGATGCTTGAAACATATAAAAAATGGCAGGACAAGCAAAAACTTGATTTAGGGGATCAATGGCAAGAATGTGATAGATTGTTTACTGCATGGAATGGATCACCGATACACCCTGATGTAATAACCGATTGGTTCGCAAAATTTATCAAAAGAAGTGGCTTACCTTATGTAACGCTCCATTCTCTCCGTCACACCAACGCCACCTTGATGATTGCACAAGGGACTGATGTTTGTACCGTTTCCAAAAGACTTGGTCATGCGAATACGGCAATTACTTTGAACGTATACGCCCATGCTCTGAAATCCAAAGATAAAGAAGCAGCAGACTCATTAGAACGGTGCCTTTATCGAAGTATGAGAACCGGGTAAAGTTACAACATTCAAAAACGTTGTAATCCCTCGCTTAATATGGTATAATTAATGAAAATATGTCGTAGAAGAGGGATACTATGAGCCTTGAATCTGGTGGTCGCACTGACAAAATTGGTAATCAATATGAAAACCGATATTTAGCCAAATTATTATTGCGTTTAGTAGAAGAAACTATTTGTTCTATTGAAGTCGAACCATTAGGACCGGATGGTGATGGTGTTGAATATATTACTCAAAAGTCAACTGGAGAAAAAGTTTTTTATCAATGCAAAGCCAGTAACAATATTAAAACGCACTGGACGGGAACCAATTTAAATAACTTAAAAGTGTTTGAAAAGGCAAAGAAACACATAGGAACTAATCCAAATAATGAATACCATTTTGTTTCTCCTTTGCCCTATAAAGAAATAGCCAGTTTATGCGATCGAGCTCGCATGAATCACTCTGCAGAAGATTTTCTTAAACACCAATTAACTAATCAATCATTGCGTGATATCTTTGCGGATTGCGAACAATATTTTGGCCTTAGCCGTGAGAAGCCAGAAGAATTAAAGCAATTGGTTTTTCTTTTGGCTCACTGTTATTTTGAATTGGTTCCTTTTAACGAAGATTCGAACATAGATATGGACTCTATGGTTGGGCATTGTTTTGTAGGAAATGCATCTGCTGCAAGGCAATTGCTTGAAAATTGCGTTAACACTAATAAATGGTTTGGAATTGAATTAACATCACTCCAGATTATTGAGTATATGGAAGATAACGGCTTTTCTATTCGGAATTATGGACTTGATGAACGAATTGCTCCTAAAATTCAAACAATAAATGAAACATTTTGGGGAAGATTTAGTCCAATCAACGGATGCTTGATTCAGCGGAAGGCAACTACCGAAATCGTTCAATATATAAAAGAAGGATATTCTATTATCCTTCATGGCAGAGCCGGTGCGGGAAAAAGTGGTTGTATTGAAGATGTTGTCAAAAAATTAGAAGATGAACAAATTTTATACTTGCGTATTAAACTGGATAAATATATACCAAAAACAATAGCCGACGACTATGGGAAATCGTTAGGGCTTCCGGAATCTCCAGTATACTGTCTTCAAAAAATATCTGCTGGAAAACCATGTGTTCTTATTTTAGATCAGTTGGATTCTTTACGTTGGACAGCTTCGCATTCCGCTGCTGCATTAGCAGTCTGTGAAGAAATGATCAGACAAGCTTTCGAAATTAATCACTCAAATAGCGGAAATGTTTCTATATTATTTGTAACAAGAACTTTTGACTATAAAAATGATAGTGGTATCAAGGGCTTGTTCATTGATGGTAATAGAGCAACCGAGTGGAAAAGTGTTGAATTAGATATTTTTTCAAAAGAAGAGACAAAAGAAAACGTAGGTGAGGATTATGATACATTATCGCCACGTTTACAATGTCTTTTGAGGACACCTTCCACTCTTTATATATGGTCACAACTTCACAAAGAAGAGCGGTGTAAAAGTATAACTTCTGTAGATAAAATGATGCAACAATGGTGGCAACAAATTTTACAGAAAATTGACACTATTGGTATGCCATTTGACAGTGTAGATTCTTTTGTTACAGAAGTTGCAGATACAATGAACAAGAGAGGTGTATTTTCGCTTTCAAAAAGAAATTATATATCAAAGAATAAAATTATAGAAGCGCTGGTATCTAATGGTTTGTTGACAGAGAATGGAGAAAGGATTTCTTTTACTCACCAAAGTTTTTTGGATTATTTCTTGGCAACAGAATCAATTAAACAGATTATATCGGGCGAAACCTTAGTTGAACTTGTTGGTGATAAAAACGAACAAACCCCCAACTTGAGATATAGACTTCTTTCTATATTACGTGGATTATTGGAAGATGATGAAGTCATATTTTTAGAACAAAGCAGAATATTTCTTGAGTCTGAAAATGTACGTTACTATTATAAATGTGCTGTTTTCGAAGCAATTGCTCAATATGATGAGCCAAGTACAAATATATTGGAATTCACAAAAGAATACTTTCATCAAAATGTATGGCATAATTTTATCCTTCAAGTAGTTTATTATGGAAGTTCAACATTTATCGAAAACCTAAATTGTGAATCTCCTTTTTGGATGACCGAAGAAGGTCTGTCATTATTGCGTTCAATCAATTGTAAGAACCCAGATTTTGTCGTAAGAACCTTAGAACCTCATTGCTTTAATAATCCCGATGATAATTACAAGATTTTGAACTGTCTATGTAGTGATCTAGCAGATGATTCAGATGAAATGTATGCTTTAAAGATGAAGTTATTGCATGAGCAACCCTCACTTATACCAAGTTGTTGGCATATGTTTTATAGGTCATTCAAAACATCTCCAGAACGATGCATTGATTGCTTGCAGCTACTATTATTAAATCATGAAAATGAGTGGAAAAGAATTATACATTTTCCAGAAAATGAAGTGATGAAGAAATTTAGCAAAAGTAATGCTGAAAAAATCATTACAATTCTTTTTCCCTTATTATGCACAGTAACTGATGGCTTAGCATCTAATATAGAAAAAATTAAATACGATAATTCGTATGAAAAATGGGTCAATAACCGTTATAACGATGGCTATCTTCATCAGATAGTAAATATCGTAAAATGGAGTATGAATGAGTTGTGCAACTCAAAACCCAATAAATTTTTGCAATTGATTAATAAATCAGATCCTTCGTCAGCTTTAATTGGAAATGAAATTGTTTTGTCAGCGATTTACAATCTGCCAATCACATATGCAGATGATGCTATTAGTTGGATGATTCAAGATTTTCCATCACACATTTTTGACTATACCGGAAAGACATCAGATTTTTTAGATGCAACAAAAAGAATATTAAATCGCTTCTCCCCTCATTGCACTCTGGATTTATTTCAACGCATAGAAGAATTAATTGTATCCTGGAATGATTCTGTCGAAAAAATGTTGGATATCTATAAATTCCGCTACTCAACAAACAAATCAAAAGAATATGGAACGGTATATTATGCTTACTGGGGTCATTTGCAAAAAAGTCTATTACCTACATTATGTTTTGAACGTTTAACGAAAAATTCTAAAAATCTAATTAGAGTTCTTGAGAGAAACCCATGGATTAGAGATAAAAACTACAAATCTCATACGGAGATCGGTGCGGCTAAAAGCGTAATTTCTCCCATTGATAGTTATGCAGACAAATTATCAAACAAGACCTGGTTATCTATTATTCGAACCCCGGAAGAAAAAATGAAAAATCATTGGGGAAAAGAAACGGATAGCGCCTATATAGAAGCAACGCCCTTTACATTCGCGTCAGCATTAGGAACAGTTGCTGAAACAGACCCTAATAGATTTGCATCTTTATCTTTACAATTTCCAAACGATTGTTGCGTGGGGTATATTTCTGCAATTTTGAGAGCTCTTCGAATAGATGATGAAGATAGTTGTGCTGAATTACCATTAACCTGTGAAGTGATCCGCAAATTCAGTAGTATTGAAAATGAATCTATTAAACAATTAATTGCTGAAATTGTAGAAAAACGATCTAAGGAAAACTGGCCACAAGATATTCTAGAAACCATCAAAAATATTGCTATAGAACCCCAAGAAATAAAGCAAAAAGATAAAGAGACCCCAGTGGCAAGAGATTTGATGGATATAATGTTTAATACTCCTAGGGGTACTGCAATTCTAGCTATTTCAAAACTTCTATGGAATCATAAAGATTTGTCGGATTACTTTAAAGATATAGTGGCAAAGTTAAGCGATGACGCTGATGACTCGGCACGTTTTGCCACTGTATATTGTGCGGCAACTTATTACAATAGTGATCCTACATTTGCAACTGAACTGTTTAGAAAATTACTATCCAAAGATACTAGAATTTTAGTTGCGCCTTATGCTTGGGATATACTCATACATGATTATGACAATCATCGTGACTTTTATAGAGAAAAGCTAATCCAAGCATGCGATTCTGAGATAAAAGACTTAACAGAACATTCAGCAACATATTTGTGTGCAATAGCCGCATTTCGCTCAGATGATGATCTAATAAGCTATATATTAGAACATCAACATAAAGAAAATGTAGTTAGAAAAATCATTCACCAAGCAGCCTCGACATTTAATGATCTAAAATATCATACTGTCAGTCAAAAGATCTTGTTGAAAATGATAGAAGCGAATGATGTTGAAGCGACGGTTTTTAGTACTGATTACTTGAAAGAAAACATTAATATCGAGCGCGATCATGATTTTCTTTTTCGTATTTTTCAGACCAAAACAGGTATAAGAGAAGTCATTCCATTTTTGAAATACTTAAATGAATCTGATATTAATATCACTTGTTTTGCTGATATAATCCAACTAATAAGTTCTCAAGTCTCTAAAATCTCTGAAGATTATAGGCAAAGAATGGCTATTGAGCTTTTGATACCGAGTGTACTTCAATTGTTCGATAAAGGAAAAGAAGATCTAACAATTACGACAATATGTCTCGATATTTGGGACAAGCTTTTTCAAGATAATCTTTCGTATATTAAGCCCTTGGGCGATATGATCGATCATTTTGATTAAAATCATTTTTCTTTCGTAAAATTGAACCCCTAACATCTGTTGTTAGGGGTTCTTCTCTATGATGGAAAATCCAAAAGATTTCGTCATTTTAAGCTCCTCGGAGGGAAATAGGAGGGAAATTTGGTCAAGGGATTGAAAAGGAGAGAAAAAAGAAAAAACCTTGGAACCGCTTGATTCCAAGGTTTTTTAGTGGTTGCGGAGGCAGGACTTGAACCTACGGCCTTCGGGTTATGAGCCCGACGAGCTACCAACTGCTCCACTCCGCGATATCTAATTTTGCTCGTCGGTCTACGCCCGACGGCTTCCGTTTGCGGTGCCCAAAATCGAAGATTTTGACCGCGGCACCCGCTTATGCCTCGCTTAATCTCGCGCCGCGAGCGCTCGGCAACGCGCCCAACTGCTCTACTGTGCGATATGTTAAGGCTTTAACCTTAACCGTTGCCTTTCAGCATAATATATTATACTAACATTAGCGGCATTTGTCAATAGGTTTCCCCACTCTTTTAAAAAAATTCACATCTGTATTAAGAAAAGCTTTAATCTATTTAATTTGAAATTTTCTGCTAACTATGATATAATTCAAAAAACGCGCCTTTTTCTGACAGCGCAGCAAAGGAGTCATATAAATGGGATGTATTCTTGAGTTTTTAATAGAGTTTGTTTTGGAAAGTATTTTTGAGGGTTATGTTTATTTAATGACACTTATTATCCCCAAATATAAGTTTAAACCTTGGGTTGAGGGCATTTTAAAGGTGTTTATTGCCGTTCTTTCGGTCATTTTGCTGATCGCCCTTGTTTTAGGGCTGTTTATGATAGGCGATGCCGATCCCGAAGTTAAAAGCACAGGCAAAATTTTAGTATTCGGCTCACTCGGAATAGTCGCGTTTCATATTGTTTTGACTATCATAGTGCGCTTTTTAACAAAAAAACGCTGAGACGCCGAACTGAGCAAAAATCGCTTAAATGGTACCCGCCGATAATTATGGGTGGTTTTGTTGCAAATTTGCTGCCCTTGTGCTACAATGTGAGCAAAGAGCCGTGATTGGAGTGTGTGGTATGAGATACAGATACTTAAGATTTCCTGAGGGCAAAGCAAAGGCTGTTACATTCAGTTACGACGACGGGCACATTTGCGATATCCGTTTTTCCGACCTTTTGACAAGCTACGGCTTAAAGGGTACTTTTAATTTTAACAGCTACAAAATGCGCGACAACGGCATCACAGTGGAGGATGCGCGCGAGCACATTTTAGCTAAGGGGCACGAAATTGCCGTTCACGGCGC
>JAZQAE010000050.1:0-1810 GCA_045544995.1 Eubacteriales bacterium | reverse complement strand
GCTTCTCCTCCGAGAAATGGAGAGAGGATATGTGGGGCGCTTTAAAAGCCCTCATCGACCATATCAACGCCTCCCCCTGGAAAGAGTGCGTCATCGGCTATCATATCGCCTCCGGTTCCACCGAGGAATGGACCTATCACGGCCGTGAACTGGGTATGGGCGACGTGGACTATTCCGAAAACTGTCAACGGGGCTTCCGGAAATGGCTGACCGATAAATACGGCTCCCTTGAAGCGCTGAATCAAGCATGGAATACCAGCCTTCCCACGCTGGAGTCCGTTTCTATTCCTGCCGTTCACCGCCGTCAATGGGTCATGAACGGCATTATCCGTGATCCGAAGCGAGAGATGGACGTGCTGGACTATTACGACTATTGCGCCCAGCTTTTCGTAGAGACCATTTTGTTTTTCTGTCAGCGGGTCAAGGAATATACCGGCAACACCCTTTTGACCGGTGCTTTTTACGGCTATATCCTTTCCAATCCCAAGACCGACCGGCATCATAACGATCTCTACGATCTGATCCGTTCTCCCTACATTGATTTTATTGCCACCACCCACGGGCACGCCCCCGGCTGGCCCTATACCACGGCGAAGGATTCCATCCATCTGCACGGAAAACTCTTTGTCAGCGAAGGGGACATCCGCACCTGCCTGACCCAGAATCCTGCGGTCACCCTCCCCCATATCGTACCGGATAATAATTATTACACCCGTGCCAATATCTGGCTGGGTCCCGAAACGGTGGAGGGTTCCGTCTCCAACCTGATGCGCACCTCCGCCCGAACCCTGACCGGACTGAACGGCATCTGGTGGTTCGATATGTTCGGCGGTTGGTTCGACCACCCGGAGATGATGAAGGTCATCCGCCGACATACGGAACTCATGGCAGAGCAGACCGTGGACCCCCTAAAACCGGAAGTGGCATTGATTATTGATGAAGACGGCTTAAAATTCTTCCCCAAAGGCATTCAGGTGGCTTGGGATGCCTGCGACGGTCAGCGTCAGCAGTTCACCTTCTGCGGTGCACCCCACCACGTTTATCTGGCGGACGATCTCGCCGAGGACAACTTCCCGGTGGACGATTATAAATGCTACGTCTTTATTCAGTTCTGCTATCCTAAGGAGCATATCGTACGAGCCATCAACGAAAAACTCAAAGGCGGCGGAAGAACCCTCTTCTGGACCCATTTCGCCGGCATGGAAAATCGGGAATTGACCGATTATTCCATTACCTATAATCCCTTTGATCCTGAGATGCAGTGCGACGTTCCGGATCTGTACTTCCCCACCTTAAAATCTTCCTACGAATATGCTGATAACGAGACACCGTATTATCCTCGCAAAAAGACGTCCTGCCCCCGTTTTGCGGAAGAAGAAAAATACCAGACCTACGTCCTGGCCAATTTCAAGGATACCAACGAGCCGGCCCTGCTCTGGAAGCAGTTTGATGATTACGCTTCCGTCTATAGCCTGCTCCCCTGCATCCCCCACCAGATCCTGAGTACCATTATCATGATGAGCAACGGGCATATCTACAGCCGTACCGGCGATGCCTTCTTTGCCGGCGGACAATACGTAGCGATCCGTGCTATCACGACCGGAGAAAAACGGATCCATTTCCCCTTCCCGGTCTCCAAGGTCACCGACATCTATACCGATGAGGAAATGACCGTCAACGACCTTTATGTTGATTTTACCATGCAGGAGAATGAAACCCGCATCTTCCGTATCACCAAAAAATAATAAACAACTTGTTAAATCCTTCCGCTTTTCTTGAAAAGCGGAAGGATTTGTGTTATACTGATAGC
>JAZQAE010000049.1:0-7847 GCA_045544995.1 Eubacteriales bacterium | reverse complement strand
CACAAAGTGGTTGCAGATACCATTTACTATTTTAATTACATAAGACCTGTTCGCAAACTAAAAAGAAAACCGCCAGTCCAATACAGGATTGAACTGGCAGCTTGATTTTTTTGTGTCTACAAACTATTGACTATTTCAGCTCACGCATTGCGATCTTTTTTATTGGATGCAAACAGGACCGACCGGTCTGATTTGAAGAGGAATGGCACTTCCTGCCCCAAAGATCCGGTCCATTTCCCGGATGTAGGGTTCTGCCAGTTCGGTGGGCATATAAGCTTGGATGGTTCCGCCAAATCCGCCTCCGTGGACCCGCCAGACTCCGTGGTTTCCTAATAGTTGCCCGGTGACGCAAAGCGCCAACGAGAGTGCTTGACTTTGGGGCGTGTGGTGGGAATAAATATTTTGCAGATACATAAAGGAAGAAGCACCGGAGGATAAAATAAGATCTTTAAAGGTTGAAAGATCATTCTCTTGGATCGCAGATACGAGGGCCTCTACCCGGTCATTTTCCTGAAAATAATGAGAGGCTCTCAATAAAGCACGTTCGGAGAGTTCCTTGCGAAGGAGAGGGAGCGCGTTATGGAATTCTTTTTTATCAACTTGACGGAGATATTCCTTATTAAAATAATGGGCCACCGTCTGCATTTCTTCTTTAATGGCAGTATACTCTTCTGAGAGATTGGCATGGTCACTATGGACGTTGGTGATGACCATCGCATGACCTGCTTTTGATAGGTCATGGTTCATCGGGCGGACAACGGGGGAAGCGGGATCTTCAAAATCAATGAAGATCATCCCGCCATAGGCGCAGGAAAGTTGATCCAGCATCCCGCTCCCTTTGCCAAAATAAACGTTTTCGGCAAATTGGGAGAGGGTGGCCATCTGCTTCGGCGGCATAGATCCTTCGTTATATAAATGATCCAGGATGGCGGTGATCAGAATTTCGAATGCGGCGGAAGAGGAGAGCCCGGAGCCTTTATGAACCAGGCTGTCCGTATAAGCGTCAAATCCACCGATTTGATAGCCGTACTTTTTCATTTTATGGCAGATCCCTCGCACTAAAGCGTGGGAAGTTCCTTTTTCCGCTTTGATCATTTCCGTATGCTGAGTATCTACTTCAATCGAGGGGAATTCATCCGATAAAATACAGATCCTTCCATCTGTACGAGGTGCAACAAACCCAAGAAGATCCAGCGATACCGCTGCTCCGATGGCCTTTCCCATATTATGATCCGTGTGGTTTCCAATGATCTCGCTGCGTCCCGGTGCAGAGAAGATCTTTTCGTGGGGTCTGCCAAAGAGGGCATAGAACCGTTCTGCTCCTTGCAGATAGCGTTGCTCTTGGATTGCCCATTGAGAGGCGGGATATAAAATCTTAGCGGTCTTCGGTAGGCTCATTGAATAATTGCTCCCATTTTCTAAAGTCGTCAGAACGATCACATTTCAGATAGCAGTCCTTTAATTCTTGCAGGAGTGCATCGTTGCGTTTTAAAGAGGTTTCACACTCTTTTAAGGCTTCATAAAGGACTTCATAGGCGTCGGTTGCTTCCCGGTATTGCTCTAAATGCCGATGCGCTTCTGCGCGCTGGATGCAAAGGTCACACATGACCTCCGGCGTCATGGCATACTCTTTTTCGGTGAAATCCAGAAGATCCAAGGCTTTTTGGTATTGCTTGAGCTGGATAAAATAAACTGCATTCCAGATTCCCTCTTCTGCGTCGGCGGGCTTTTTAAAACGCTTGATATAATAATTTAAAATCAGAAAAACTATAACCGCCAAAACTAAAGCGATCAGTCCTAAAGTGAAATAATCCATATTGAATCTCCTTTCAGATTAATTATATAAAAAAGAAAGGATATTTTCAAGATGGATGTATAAAATAAAACTTGTTAAATGATTTATATAAACTGCTTGACAAATTATGAAACTGTGCTACAATAAAATCAAGAGGTGATTGGATGAAGAAAAGTGTTTATTCATTGGTATTGATGGACGACGTGGTGGCTCAGGTGGATCGTCTCGCTTATTCCATGCACACTAATCGTTCCAATATGATCAATCAGATATTGGCAGAATACTGCTCGATGATGACGCCGGAAAAACGGATGCAGTCCACGCTCAATCAGCTGGAGCGGTTATTGGGGCAGGTAGGCTTTCAGGCCTTGGCGGAACCTTCCGGAACGATGCTGATGGTACGAAGTGCATTGAATTATAAGTATAATCCCTCGGTGCGGTATCGGGTGGAGCTCTTCCGTTCGGTCGAGCCTGAATTCGGGCAGTTGCAGGTACAGTTGCGAACGCAAAACCAAGAATTAATATATTATGTAAACGAATTTATGGTATTGTGGGCAAAATTAGAGCAGACTTATTTGAGCCATCCTCGTTCAAAGGTTAAAAATGGAAGATTTTTACGTAATCTTCGTTATAATCCGAATTTCGAAAAGAAGGAAGAGGCAATTGGTGAAGCAATAAGTGATTATGTAAACCATTTCGATAAAGGGCTAAAGATTTACTTCGATTACCTGGATCGGCCGGCAAGGGCTGTCCAATTAATTGAAGAAGTGATGAAGGATTATCTATCCGGAAATATTTTGATTGTGTAGGTGATAAACGATGAATGCAAATCAATTAACGGAAAAAAGTATTGAAGCGTTGCAGTTGGCGGATCAGACCGCATCGGCTCATAAAAATGCGTCGGTAGAGCAGATTCACTTGCTAGATGCCTTGATTGCTCCTGCAGATGGTTTTGTGTCCGGAGCTTTGGAAAAGATGGGCGTCCGGGATCTTCAAAAAGACTGCAGGGAAGAAATCGGCAGATTGCCGACCCTTTCTAACGGCGGACAGCTCTATGCGTCTTCATTGCTGAATGAAGCGTTAGATGCGGCGGAAAAACAAGCTAAAAAGATGAGGGATAGCTATATCTCGGTGGAACATCTGATGTATGGCCTTTTGGAAAAAGCAGATGCTACTCTCAAACGGATTTTCTCTGCCCATCATATTATGAAGAAAACGTTTTGGGAGACGGTGGAAGCCCTGCGAGGCGGTCGGACCGTGCAAAGCCAAAATCCGGAAGATACCTATGACGTTCTTTCAAAATACGGTCGGGATCTGGTGGAGGCCGCCCGTCAGCAAAAATTGGATCCGGTAATTGGCCGTGATGAAGAGATCCGAAACGTGATTCGCATCCTTTCTCGTAAAACCAAGAATAATCCGGTCTTGATCGGGGAGCCGGGCGTAGGTAAAACGGCGATTGCAGAGGGACTGGCTCTTCGAATTGTACGGGGAGACGTGCCGGAAAACCTTAAAAACCGTAAAGTGTTTTCCCTTGACATGGGCGCATTGATCTCCGGTGCAAAATATCGGGGAGAATTTGAAGAACGGCTTAAAGCCGTCCTGGATGAGGTGCAGAAAAGCGAGGGGGAGATCCTACTTTTTATCGACGAATTGCATACCATCGTCGGCGCCGGCAAGACTGAGGGGTCGATGGATGCCGGAAATCTCTTGAAACCCATGCTGGCACGGGGAGAATTGCATTGTATCGGTGCGACGACCTTGAATGAGTATCGTCAGTATATCGAAAAAGATGCAGCGTTGGAACGTAGATTTCAACCTGTTTTGGTGGCGGAGCCGTCGGTGGAGGATACCATCTCTATCTTGCGTGGATTAGAAGAACGGTATGAGGTGTATCACGGTGTAAAGATTCAGGATCAGGCTTTGATCGCTGCCGCTACGCTCTCGGATCGTTATATCAGTGATCGCTTTCTGCCGGATAAAGCCATTGATCTGGTAGACGAAGCATGCGCTCTCATTAAAACGGAAATGGAATCCATGCCTACGGAATTGGATGAAAAGCAACGCAAGATTATGCAGTTGGAGATTGAGGAACAAGCTCTTAAAAAAGATGAAGATCCCATTTCTGAGGCGCAGTTGCGGGAATTGCAAAAAGAGATGGCCGCTCTTAGGGATGAGTTTAATTCCATGAAAGCCAAATGGGAAAATGAAAAGCAAGCTATTTCCGTTGTACAGAAGCTTCGGGAAGAGATCGAGCAGACCAATCAAGCCATTCAACAGGCAGAGAATAACTACGATTTAAACAAGGCGGCAGAATTGAAGTATGGAAAACTGCCCTCTTTGAAAAAAGAACTGGAAGAAGCAGAGGCGGCAGAACGGGTCGCAGATAAAGAAAACACCCTTTTACGAGACAAAGTGACAGAAGAAGAAATTGCCAAGATCGTGGCTCGTTGGACCGGAATCCCGGTGGCAAAACTGATGGAGAGCGAACGGGAAAAACTTTTGCATCTGGATGATATTCTTCATCAAAGAGTCATTGGACAGGACGAGGCAGTACAACGGGTTTGCGACGCAATTCTGCGCTCCAGAGCCGGAATTCAGGATCCGGACCGTCCCATCGGGTCGTTCCTCTTTTTGGGTCCCACCGGTGTGGGAAAAACAGAATTGGCCAAAGCGTTGGCGCAGGCGCTCTTTGACGATGAGCGGAGCATGATCCGCATCGATATGAGCGAATATATGGAAAAGTATTCCGTTTCCCGCTTGATCGGGGCGCCTCCGGGCTACGTGGGGTATGATGAAGGCGGGCAGTTGACTGAAGCGGTGCGGCGCCGTCCTTATGCCGTAGTGTTGTTTGACGAGGTAGAAAAGGCACATCCTGACGTCTTTAACGTATTGCTGCAGGTACTGGATGACGGACGGATCACCGATAGTCAGGGCAGAACGGTGGACTTCAAGAATACCATTATTATTCTGACTTCAAACCTGGGTTCTGATATAATTTTGGAGGGGATCGAAGGTGGAGAGATCGCACCGGAAGCCCGTGCGCAGGTGGAACAGTTATTACGCCGTTCTTTCCGTCCGGAATTTTTGAACCGATTGGATGAGACGGTTTTCTATAAACCGTTGACCAAAGAGAATATCGGGGCGATCGTCGATCTTTTGCTGGCAGAACTGCAAAAACGGCTGGCGGATAAACAACTGACGATTCAGCTGACGCCGGCTGCAAAGGAGTATCTTATCGAAGTAGGGTATGATCCAAACTTCGGCGCACGTCCGTTACGCCGGCTGATGCAACAGAAGTTGGAGACATTGTTGGCACGGCGGATCCTGCAAGGAGATCTTATACCCGGTACGGCAGTTACAGTAGATTACCAAAATGAAAAATTAGTGTTAGTATAAAATTAAAAAACGGCTTGCTCTGCAAGTCGTTTTTTAATGAGTATATTCTTTTTTATCCGGTACAGTCTAAATAGAAGAAAGGGGCGGTATGATGAAATTGACCGACTGGATGGATGAAAAAGGACTCTGTGTAGGCGTTACATTAAAGGATAAAGAAGGAGTTATTGACATTTTAGCCGCTCTTCAGCAAAAGTGCGGAAACACAGACCGGGGACGGGAACTGCGTCGGGATATTTATTATCGGGAAGAACAGGCACCTTTTGCTATCGGCGCCGGTGTGGCAGTCTGTTCCTTGAGAAGCGAGGCGGTAAAACGGCCGATGCTTACCGCAATTACTGTCCCCGACGGGGTGGATCTCGGCGCTCCGGACGGTGAAAAAAGCCGTTTGGTTTTTCTGGCGGCTCTTCCTCCTGAAAAAGGACAAGATCCGCTCTCTCGATTGACGGTACTGTTGATGAATGAAAATCTACGGGAACAGCTGGTGGATGCTGCAGATGAAAAGACGTTTCTCGCTCTCCTGCGTTTGGCCGAGGAGGGGGCGTATTCGTCAACGCAAGCAGAGGCGTCAATCTTACTGTTGGCTGTAGTGGATGAGGCCTTGGAATCGGCTACAGAGGCGGCGTCATCATTGCAGTTGGCGGCCGGACGAGCCGGAATTTTGCTGAAAATGGAAAAACAAGGAAGTACTGTTTTTTCGGAGCAAGATCTACGGGAAGCAGATGGAATCCTTTTGATTGGAAAAGATTTGATTTCTGATCGATTTGACGGGAAGCCGGTCTTAGAAATTGATACTTCAGATGGGATCTATCGACCGGAGCATCTATTAAAGGCGGTTCGTCAGGCGCCGGTTTATCATAAAAAGATATTTTTTCGACGTAAGAAGAGTCTTGCGGATTTTTATTATCGCTCTAACGTTCCGCTTTTACCGCTGATCTTATTGGTGGGCGGTGTTTTTTTGATGATCGGCGAGCTGTTTTGTTCTATCCCGGCGGTTGCTTCTCTTTGTTCGGCAGTTCAGTGGATCGGGGAGCGCTCTTTAATGTTGCTGTTGCCTCGGGTCTCGGCAATGCTGGGATTTCGTTATGCCCGGTGGCCGGGATTGGCTGTCGGTTTGATCGGCGGTGCGATTTTGGAGGCAGTTTGCGGAGGCGTCTGGGCGGCTCTGCTGGGTGGTATTATGACCGCTTTACTGATGCGGTATGCGGAAAAAAAGATCGGGATGCTCCCAAAACGATTTCGTTGGTTAGAATGGTTTGCTCCCGTGGGCGGTGTTGCGGCAATCGGTGGTATGGCATATCTTTTAGGATGGGGTGTAGGTTATCTACAAAATGCTTATTTTTGGTTATCGTCCGTGAGTAATATTCACTTCAAGGGGTTGCTCTATGGTGTAGGGGTCGGTCTCGATCCGGGAGGTCCTATTTACCGTGCTGCCCTTGGTTCAGCAGACAGTCCTGAAATATTGGCGGCCATGACAGCAGGGGGACTCGCTTTGACTTTTGGTGTGACACTCTTTTGCTTGCTGGGACGAAAAAAGATGGATGAAATTCATTATGCCAATGGTTGGACTGCCTTGCCGGCTGGTTTGGGCGGTTATGCGAAAAGTTATCTTGTTTTCTTTGCCGGCGATCCATTCCGTATTGCTCCTTGCGCTGCCATCGGCACCGGTGCGGCAGGACTTTTAGCGGTATCGATGAAATGCCGAACTGAGGCGTTGGGGCTTTCCGGACTTCTTTCTTGTAACCGGCCCGGTGGGTTGGTGTTCGCTGTTTTATGCGGAACGGCTCTGATGGTTGCTTTGTTTTTTCTTTCTAAAAAAGAGTTTCGAGGGGAAATGGAGGAATAATCAAATTTGACCTAATGAAACAAATTTAACGATAGGTTGCAAAAATATGAAGATTTTTTTGATTTTATGTTGCAATTTTTAACAATATGTGATATAATTCATATAGAGTTCATCAAGGAGGTGTTGTATGCAGAAGTATTTGGAAAGAGAAGAGCGGTTTGTCTTTGATGAGGGCTATTTTCCTGATATCCGTTTGAGCCTTTGTTGCTGTCATCGGTACAACCCTTCTGAGAAATTAGGGCCGGTTACGCCGGAGCATTACGTTATCAATATCGTAGAGGCCGGACGGGGAATCTTAGACCACGGAAGCCGTCGGTATAACGTGACGGCAGGCCAGGCATTTCTCCTTTTCCCCGGGAAGACGGTCAGTTGGAAAGCGGATAGTCTGGAGCCGTGGAACTATATCGGCGTGGAGTTATCCGGAAGCGGGGTAGAGCAGTTTATTGAACGCCTTGGGCTTTCTTTCCAAAATCCATTGATTGATTTTTCCTCTCCTCATAAAGCAATGGATGCGGCTTACGATCTGTTTGTGGAATGTGATAAAAAATATCAAAATCAGTTTGCCATTGCAGGATGCTTTTCCGTTTTGCTGGAATGTGTCGAGGAAAGTCTGGTGGCAAAAAAGATCCCTGCCAAGAACTTCTACATGACTCGGGCAGTGGAGTACATAAAGGAAAACTACAACAAAAATCTCAGCGTCGAGAATATCGCCAATATGCTGGGGATTGAGCGTAGTTATCTTTCTCGTCTCTTTAAGACGTATAAAAACAAGAGCACCCAGAATTACATTATTGACTACCGTATCCAGCGGGC
>JAZQAE010000048.1:0-3161 GCA_045544995.1 Eubacteriales bacterium | reverse complement strand
GAAAGCCCGGTCTACTTCCTCACCGGCTTCTACGCACTCTTTATCTACTCCGGCGTATTCAACAGTTTTAACGCTCGGACAGAACGACTCAATCCCCTTGCCAATCTCACCAAAAATCCGGCCTTTCTTCTCATTATGCTGGTCGTCAGCGCCGTCCAGTTGGTAATGATCTATTTTGGGGGCAGGATCTTCAGAACAGCCGGATTAAGCCCGGAGCATCTGCGCATGATCCTCTTAATGGCATTTTCCGTCATCCCGGCCGACTTATTACGGAGATGGCTCTTCAAAAAACGAAAGAAGCATTGATTTTTTGAAGTTTTCATGTTATCATTTTTGAAAAAACGGAGAGATAATATGAAAATCCTATTAGTATGCCACGGCAATATCTGCCGTTCCACCATGGCAGAGTTTGTTCTCAAAGACATGGCGCGAAAAAGCGGACTGGACTGGGAAATCGCTTCGGCGGCCACCAGCCGAGAAGAATTGGGGAACGATATTCATCCCGGCACCAAAGCCAAATTACGTGAAGTGGGAATTCCTTTTGAAAGCCGGCGGGCACGGCAGATCACCCAAAAGGATTATGATTACTATGATATGCTGATCGGGATGGACGGACGCAATATGATCAATATGAAGCGGTTCTACGGAAGCGACCCTAAGGGGAAGTTTTCACTCCTTCTGGACTATTCCGACCGCCCCCGGGATATCGCCGACCCTTGGTATACCGGCAATTTTGATGCCACCTATGAGGACGTAAAAGAAGGCTGTGAAGCGCTCATTAAAAAGATCGGAGAATAAAAAATGTATAAGAAGCATTTAAACGTGATTGATGAAAATGCAAAGTCTTTTTGCTGTATTTCCGATACACTTTGGGATCATCCCGAGTTGCCCTTTGAAGAATACGAAGCATCAAAACTGATCTCAAGCTATCTGGAGGAGCAAGGCTTCACCATCGAAAGTAACGTAGCGGGACTCCCCACCGCCTTCAAAGCCACCTTTGGCTCCGGATCTCCTGCCCTGGGCGTATTGGCAGAGTTCGATGCTCTTGCCGGCTTCAGTCAGGAAGGGAGTATTGCCGAAAAGAAGTCCATTCCAGGCAAGAATAAAGCCCATGGATGCGGCCATAACCTTTTTGCAGGCGGATCCGTAGCCGCTGTTATGGCAATAAAATCTTATATTAAAGAGACCGGAAAAGGAAGCATCACATTATTTGGCTGCCCCGCTGAAGAGGGTGGCGCCGGAAAGGTCTTTATGGCAAGAGAAGGCATCTTCAACGGCATTGAATCTATTGTTAGTTGGCATCCCGAAAGTATGTATATGGTCCGTACCCGTCCCTCCCTTGCAAATGTTATGGTCGATTATTCTTTTGAAGGCATTTCCGCCCATGCAGGAGGTTCTCCCCATAAAGGCAGAAGCGCTCTCGATGCGGTGGAGCTGATGAATATCGGCACCAATTTTCTCAGAGAGCATATGGAACTGACCTGCCGGGTACATTATGCGATTATTGATGCAGGCGGTGCCGCTCCCAATATTGTCCAATCCCATGCCACCGTTCGCTATATGGCACGTGCCACCAATGCTGAAGCTGTCCGTGCGCTTCATGAGCGCATCGACCGCATTGCTCAGGGTGCGGCGCTTATGACCGATACCACCGTCTCTTCTAAGGTAGTCAGTGCCTATTCCGATCTGATCACCATCCCCACTCTGCAAGCCACCGCCAACGAAGCGATGCACGATATTGAAGTCCCCATCCCCACCGAAGAAGAGCTTGCCTACGGCAAAGCACTTCGGGAAACCATGGTTCTGACCCCGGAGCAAAAAGCAGCAGAGCCCTTTGCCATGAAGGTACTGGATCCCGCTCCCCCGGTCGCCCATGGAGGCTCCACCGATACTGCGGACGTCAGCTGGGTGTGTCCCACCGTCCAGATGCATATCGGCACCTGGGTCGTTGGCACTCCCGGTCATAGCTGGCAGAGTACCTCTCAGTGCAGAGGCACCTATGCAAAACGTGCCATGCTCTTCGCCGGAAAAGCCGTCGCCGGTACCGTCATGCGGCTGATGGATCATCCCGAATTGATCGAGAAGGCAAAAGCAGAGCATCTGCAAAAGACCGGCGGCATATACCATTGCCCCATCCCCGATGATGTGAAGCCTGCCATTCCGGAGCTTAAATAACAATGAAAAAAACAGCGTCTCATGAAGGAACTTCCTTCGCAAGACGCTGTTTTTGGTTTATAATCCCGTTTCAACGGAATACTTTCTCAGATTTCCTTATACTCTGCGTTATCTGGAGAGGTATTAGCGTTTTCAACGATTAAAACCTCCGCATCTTTGCTGACGAAAATAGCGTGCCAGGTGGCCTTTTCCACATTATAGAGTTTTCCCTTTTCCATCGGATATTTCACGCCGTCGACGATCAGCGTAGCCGAGCCCTCCAGTAATACAAAAACCTCATCGGTCAACATATGCCGCTCGTAGCGATGAATATTTTTCTCGTCATAAATATCCGCATAGTGGATCATCGCCACGCGCCAGGTATCAAAGATCACGATTTTAGCAAAGCCTGCTTCGGTATGTTCCTTAATTTGAATTCCCATTTCTTTCACCTCGTCAAAATAATGAATTGTTTGCACCGGAATCCCGGCTCTTAGTTTTATTTTAATGCTCTCATTGCATTTAAAATTGCAATGACCATCACGCCGACGTCGGCAAATACAGCCAATCCCATCCCGGTAAAACCTAAAGCACTCAATAAAAGCACCAAGCCTTTAACGGACAAAGAAAAGACAATGTTTTGCCGTACGATCCTCATGGTTTTACGTGCAATTCCGACCGCCTCAGGAATTTTTGTCAATTGATCGTTCATCAAGACGATATCCGCCGCTTCAATCGCCGCATCACTTCCCAAGGCACCCATAGCAATTCCGATATCTGCGCGAGCCAAGACCGGCGCATCGTTGATGCCGTCTCCCACAAACGCAAGAACGCCCTCTTTTTGCTCCAAAAGACGTTCCACACACGAAACTTTTTGATCCGGCAAGAGTTCGCTATGGAATTCATTGATCTTTAATGTCTTGGCCACTTGCTCCGCAACGGCATTTTGGTCTCCGGTCAGCATCACGATTCCGTCAACCCCCAATTCTCGCAGGGCGTCCAATGCC
>JAZQAE010000047.1:0-8121 GCA_045544995.1 Eubacteriales bacterium | reverse complement strand
TTTGACCCGCAGATAGAAGGGATGCTCGCAATCGCTCTCGATGCTCACTTGCTTGGAAACCACGTCTCCGGGAACGATATACACGCCTTCCTTGGGGAACTCGGTTCCCTGATCGGTCTTTTCGTGGATGATAAAACGAATCCCGCCGGAGGTCACAACATTGGTGGCTTTTCCGACCGTTGAGTAGTATGCAATCGAGCTGTAGCTGATAAACGTCAGCAACGCCGCAACGAGAGCAACGGCGAATATTTTAAGTTTTGCTTTTGCCAATATCGTTTCCTCCTTTTAAAAGATTTTGCCTTGCGGTAATCAAAAGATACAAACCGCAGCTTATATCCTTTGATTGCCGCCCAAGCCCCGAAGGGCTTGGGTAGCAGAATGTGAATTCTTATTGGATGGGTTGAACATCAACATTAAAGTAAATGTCGATCAAAGCCAGGATATCATCCCAGGTAATATAGCCCTTTCCAACTGCGATCTTTAAGTACTGAGCGTTATAAAGCTCAAATGCTTCTTCAGAAATCAGTCCTTCAAAATCTGCATAGGTATAGAGACCATAAGTTTCAATATCCTTTTGAACAGATTCAATGGAATATGCCAAAGAGCCGACCTCGACGTCAAAAACATTCAGCAGAGAATCCAGGTAGGCAGAAGTTGAAAGAATACCTTCCGTAAAGCATGTCAGATGTTTATAGGAAACCACCTCATAAGAAAGGGTTTCTTCCACCGTTCTTTCAACCGATACAAGCTTGACTTTTTCTACCTCTGTACCATTTACGTCGAGCGCCACAAAGGAATGACCGACAAATGCATCGGCATTATTGGTGTCGATTGCTACGTATTTTTTCTGGGTAGCATCAAAGAATACGTGCTCGCCAATAATCTTGACGGTTTTACCATTTGAAAAAGCGAGGTGAATGATCTCACGGGTTGCAACAACGCCATCGTGATCAACGACGTATGCTACCGGAGCAATATCTAATTTTCCGGTTTCGTGATTCCAAACAAGCAGTTTTTCAGTTCCACTCAAGGAGTCTACACGCTTTTGAGAACCATCAGCAAGAGTAACGAGAGTGTCAGGAGTGACGCAGGTTTGGGCCGACTCCTTATTACAATGATAACCGATTCTGTAATAGTATACATCGCCATTGCCAGCGTTAAAGCAGTACTCGACCCAAACGATGCGTTCATAACCATTTTTATCCGCACCGGAACTTGCGTTGGTGTTGCCTGATTTCAGGTAGGTACCACCATAAGAGGTACTATATCCGGCACCCTGCCAGCCACTATCGGAGTTTCCGGCAGCATTGCCTGCCTGACCGTCTGTTTTCACATAGTCACCGCAATTTGTTTGACCACCGTTGGCAGGAATAATAAATTTTGTTCCGGAAGAACCAACCAAAGAAGTATAATTGTCACTTGTGGTATATGTGGTTCCGGTCATATCACCGGTAATGGTATAGTCGGTGATGTTAATGCCGTTGAACAACGGATAGTAGCGATTAAAATTCGAGCCACTACGCACCGTATAACCGGTCGCAACAGGGAAATAAACAGTCGTTCCGCTGATTGAAGCGCTACCAATGTTGATGCTACTCATAGAGTTCGTTGTAGGATCCGCAGCGGTTACATTGGGCATTACATAAGTTTTTTCTCCAGCTTTTACGGTAGTGGATTCATATTTATTTCCATTCTGATCTATAAACGTGAATTTGGGAGCAAGAATTTCTGCATCCTTTACAACTGCCGTTAGTGTTATAGACACGTTGTGGTTTACTGTTGTGATAGAGCTTGCATCTTTGCTATAGTTGTATGGATCAACCACAGTATAAACAACTTCATAAACTCCACCCTCTGTTATAGAGATCTTGTCGCCATAATTATATGTGGTGCCATTCATTGCAACGGAAGATACGGTTAACGTTTCACCAAATTTTTTTGCAGACAAAACTGAGGTGTCAAAATAGTAGGTTTCACCCTTTGTAAATTCGACAAATTGTGCTTCATTTCCGCTATAGTTCGGAATGATAGGATACTGTGCAGGCACAAAGTCAACAGATTCCTGCGAAACGCTACTACCAAACCAGTCGGTATGCTTACTGTTATCATAGGTCAAGACCCATGCGTCGTAGCCACTTACTCCCTGACAATAGCGATCATCCAAGCCGGTTACAGCGTCTTTATTAATGTCTGCACACAAGCAAAGAATTCCGGTATTTACATAGCGGTCATTGTCATGGTCAAAATAAATCGAATCGCTATTGTTGGCATTAAAGATCAACTTGTATGCACTAGAAAGATTGGTGTCTCCAGAAAGAATAGACTTATGTTTATTTTCTCCTACCCAGTTGTATTGCTTCAATCCATCGCCAATTACTGCAATCGATGCGTTAGCGGCTTCACTATGAATAACAATGCCAAAACCAATGACATCTTCTTTTCCGTCAGACCCTTTACGAACCGTATTGATCGTCGTTACGCCGTCAAGGGTCAGTTTACCGGAGCGAAGTTCGATATTTGCATATCTACCGCCATCAACCACAGTGTCAATCAGAGTGGTATTGCCTTGTATACGCAAAGGCACACGGCAGTTAGAAATATAGGAATTAGTGATATAGCATTCGCCCTCTGTTCTGATTGCGGCATTGCCATAATCGGAATCAGCCGTCATACCAACCTCGGGGTAAACACTACCTTTTATTTGCACATTATCAAATCTGGACTCTACCATCCAGATATTGCAATATGCACTCTTATTAGAAGAAGTGTCAGAACTATCTCTCAGGTCACTGTGATCTGCACCTGTAATATCCACGGTAAATCCGTTACCATAAAGTGTGGAATTTTTATAATACAGATACCCGCTATTATATGTTACATCTTGAAGAAGAACAAAGTTTTTGTCGGTTCCGGCTTCTGCCTTTGTAATATTCGTAGCGTCTACAACCTCAAGGTTAAGTGTCGCATCATTGGCGCCATCGGCAGAGATCGTCACCTTCACCACGCCGGTTCCGGTGAACTGGATAGAACCATTGGTAAAGGTTCCGGCAGCATTCCCTTCCATAGGTGCAACAGTAACTTTTAAGCCGACAGGTGCAATGGCGGGACTCAGGTCATTAAAGAGCTTACTCCACGCAACTGTATTGGCGTTACCGATGCGGTGGAGAAAATCACCGGTGAAGTTCGTTTCAAACTTATTGACTTTATTGACAGTGAATTGAACGGATGTAACCTTGCAATAGGAATCATCGTCTTTAATTGCAACAGTCCAAGTGCCGTCTTTGGTAAGAGCAATCGACTTGGAATCCCAATCTGAATCGGTGCCGGAAATAGTAGTTTCATTACCATTGGGATCAGTTACAGTTGCCGTAACCGCACCAAGTTTTGCACCGTCCTTTTTGCTAAAGAGCGTACCAAGAGTGATCTGAGTATAGGCGTTCTGTGCGCTGATGGAATTGGCGGTAAATTTCTCAGTCGCCTGCTCAGGGTTCAAATAAATGACAGTGGGAGTACAATAGAAATAATCGGTGATCACAAGTTTTGCAGATCCTTCGCAGGATGCATCAAATGTGATGGTACCATTCGCCCAATTGCCTTCATTGATCGTATAGGTGGCATT
This sequence comes from Eubacteriales bacterium, assembly GCA_045544995.1. GTDB lineage: Bacteria > Bacillota > Clostridia > Oscillospirales > QAKW01 > QAKW01. Next base: position 4,502 of record JAZQAE010000047.1, on the reverse strand, counting down.
GACTTTATCGCTCTCGGTTGCAGGAGATACTGCGGCATATAGAGTTGCTTTACTGATCTTGCTTTCGTCTACGATTGCTGCAAACAAATCTCCCAATTTAATAGTCTGCCCGGGACGATAGGTAAGGAGGTTGGTAGACTCGAACTTTACTTCGGATTTATCGAGACCGTCTTCTCTGACGGTAATGCCGTCAAATTCATAGTGTGCCTTGACGCCGTAACCGTCACCATTCAGGATTTGGTTAAAGGGCATAAAGTAACAGGTGCGATCTTCCTTCAGATCATTAAGTTCACCGTCTCCATTCAAGTCGGTCTTTTCGTAAATTGCAGGATTGGTGTCATCAGCAACATTGTGGAAATGTTGATAAAGATTCCCCTCGGCATCTTTAAAGATATGATAGCACTCTGCGCTGCTATTATCAGCGGCGGGGAGTACAAAGTTTCCGGATTTCAGCCAAGTATCACCATTTTTAATATCGCTCAGTTTTTCGATGGGGGTCAAGCGACTGAACTGATGATCGTGGGTGTAGGAGGCCAAAGAGTTTGCAACAAGTTCGCAATACCAATATTGGTTCCATTTTCCCAGAGTATAGGTAGAGTCAGTAGCCGTAATACCCGTCGTATCAGCAACTGTATATTTACCTTCAGTGGTATTCTTTCTGACTGAACCGATAAACATACCGGAATATCTGTACCAATAATACTGATAATTTGCGCAAACGTCGTTGTTGACGTCAATCTGTGCGGCCACATGGCAGTTATTGAAGTCTACAAGGCCATTACCGCGGAACATACCCATCATGCCGCCGCAAGCCACGTCCCAAGATCCCCACAGAGCGGAGATCTTATTGGTATTATCGATAGTAATATTGTTAAAGGTAAGCTTGTTGGAAGCTGTGTCGCCGGAATTACCGCCGATACCTACGATACCCCCGTTACCGGTATTGTAAACACGGGGATTACAGTTGGTGATTGCAATATTTTCAAAGGTAGAGTCTGCGGCATAAGCGGCGATGACACCGGTGGGGGTGAATTCACCGTCGGATTCAAAATGATCCACCGTCAAATTCTTGACGGTACCGCCGTTTACATAGCCAAACAGACCCATGGCATCTTTATAATAGTTGGAATTGGCGGGATATCCGCTATTGTAATCGCCAAACATTTCCCAAGTGTTTTGATAGAAATTGGAAATGGTATTACCGTTTCCGTCAAAGGTGCCAGAAAAAGATGAAACGTTACTCTCAACGCCGTCTATGCCTGTAGCGTTATCACGATCGTCCTGACCTTTATTGTTATAGTAACCAATAGGATAGAATATCTTTTGGATGCCATCTTGAATGAAATTTCCATGATTCAGGTTAACATCTGAAAGAAGTTTGATGGTATCGCCATCAAAATCGTCTTTGGCATAGCCGGAAGCCATACCACCGACGATTTTGGAGAAAGCGTAGAGCTGGTCAGCGTTGGCAATTTCAAAGTGTTTTGCAACAACCGCTTCATCGGTGTACCAATCGTAATCCTCGCCGCCTTCCCACGGCTTTGAAGTATCTACCACCAATGCAACCTCGGAGAAAGACGCCATAGCGACGGAAACGGCGCCGGTGAGGGGGTCATAGGTGAACCGGTTATGCGCCGTCAGCTCGGCTTCGCTATCCACCAAGGTCATCACGGCATTGGTGCCGTCTTCCACGTGGACCAGATGATAGTTACCCATATTCAGATACTTGGGCAATACTTCGCCCAGATCAATGATGATGGGGACGGTATTATCCTCGGCAACGCCTTCGATATGGACGTCCACCGGGATCAAGATCTCATTATTAAGCGTGGTGATTCCGCTTCCGGAATCGGCCAACGGGGTGATAGAAAGGGTCAGCTTATCGGTGCCATCCTCCAAGGAAACACCGGCAGGAACATAGGCGGCGATACCGTTTTTGCTCATGGTAACGCCACCGGCCGGAACCTTGCCGTTTACCGGAGTAACGGCGGCGCTGACGCTATTGGCGATCAACAGCGGGGGATATTCTGCCATGGAATCATAAGAAGAACCGAAAGAGTCCTCTTCAAAGGAGGCCTGAGTAGCCAAAGCGGTGACGGTGAAGTCGACGGAGCTTTCTTGCTGGTAATCGTTTCCGGCGGTGGTGATCATACTCATTGCCAGGGTCATAATCACTTCGCTGCCATTGGGATGGAGCGGACTTTGCTGACCCGGAGCAAGCAAAGTTCCCTCTGCCGTAGCGCCTCCGTTCAGGACGTTACTCAAAAGGCCGATGGCACGCAGATTAGAAAGATCGCTGCGTTGCTGAAGAGCCACTTCGCTTTCGGCAAAGTAAACATTGATGACTTCCGCCAATTTGCCCACTCCGTTTTGCGGAGCCAACGTCAGGCTATAATTCAGCGCCAGGTTGCCTTTATTGACGAGCTTGACGTATTTTACATCGGTATAACCCGGCTCCCATTTCTCATAACTGAAAATCGTGTTATGGGTGGGATCCTCTACGTCGTGCCACACCCCGCTATCGGGATCGTCCGTCCAGTACATCGCTAGTTCCAGCTTACCGGATTTGATGATATTGCCGGCAGAAGTCACGTTATCGGTGAACCACGCATACGTGCTTCCGATCAGCATGGCAATGCAAAGCAACAAGGCGATCAAACTTTTAGTTAATGCTGTTTTCTTGTTTTTCATTTCTAACACACGTTTACACCTTATTCAAAAAACAGTAATCAAAGGGCACAAAAGGAAACTTCCCAGTTGTGCCTTTTGATTACTGCCAAACACCCCGAAGGGTGTTTGACAGATTTTAAGGACTTAGACCTTATTTGAACGTATAGTTGATGGTTTCAACGTTATAGAACTCGGTTGCATCCTCGGGATTGGTCAGACGAAGCATAACAGTAAAGGTTGCACCTTTAAGAGCATCGTCCACGTCGCCGACACCGCAGATGAAGGAACCGACGTTCTGTACCACGTCCACATAGCTCCAGGGATCGCTGGTAACGCTGCCCAGGAGAGGAATCTCGGTATTTGCTTCCAGAGTCAGGTCACCGTTATGGAAACCGACCCAGCCAAAGGAACCGTAGTTACCGCCCAGGAAGATCTCGTTTGCACCCAGATCTTTATCCAACTTTACAAAGAAGTCGCATTCCCAGTTTGCATAGGGGCTTTCTTTGGCTTGTTCCAGCGTGTCTTTGCAGGTGAAGGTGTAAGCTGCCTCAAGCTGAGAATCCAGCCCCTCGGTGGGAGACCATACACCGTAGCTACCCCAGGGCAGATCAACGTTTTCATACTCGGTGGAGTTGACAACGGTTGCTTCAGGCAGATCTTCAGGATTCGCGTCCGGAGCTACATAGACAGACTCTTCATCATAAACGATGGTGAAGGGGCTGAAAGTAGCAGAGTGGAAGGTGACGTAGCCGTCATAGGGGTTATAGGTACAGGGGATCTCTTCATCATAATGATAGAGCTTAAAGGTGGCAGGATCCATTCCCTCACCCACGTACACCAGAACCTTAACGGGGACATCATTATCTTCCTTCAGGTTGGAAACGGTGATGTTGAATGCCTTGGCAGTCATGCCGGTATCAACGGTGAAGTTTCCTTCATAGCTGGACGGCAGAATCTGAGCATCCGAGGAGGTTGCGCCGGGAGCCAAAGCCTCGGCAGGAATAGTAGCAGTACCCACCTTCTCCTCCGTACCGTTGGTTACGGGAATCTCGATGGCGGACTGACCATCCTCCAGCACACCGGAGGAAAGACCGGGATAGGTAGCTTCTGCATCATAAACGCCATTGAAGCTATCTTCCTCGCCAACAGCCTGAGTAGCGACAACGGAGATGGAGATGCCCTTGATGGTCTTATCCTGATACTGATTGCCAGCCAACTCATCCATATGACCGGACAGAACGATGGGGCCCATCATCTCGCCGGGCTTCAAAACATACTCTTCGATCTTCACAGTACTGCTCTGACCACCAAAGCTGATGCCGGTGTCATACGTTGTACCGTTAAGAAGATCAACGTCCATCGTAGCGGTAAACATACCCAGAGGATGCTTGAAGTTCACAGTCTGATTCTTAGCAATTGCTTTGAAATCAATCACTTCCAGCAACTCTGCATCGCCTTCGATGCCGTTAACGAGGACTTTGAATTTCAGATTGAGGTTACCGGTGTTCTTAACATAGACTTCCTCGGAATTGTAAGTACAGCCAGGCTCCCACAGGATCTCATCCTGTGCACGGCCATCCTTGGCAACCCATTCGATCATCTGGTTTTCCAAAGAAGCACCGTCTGCATCCAGCAGAGCAACTTCCAGCTTACCAGACTTGATGATGTTGCTACCGGAAGTAACAGAATCGGTAAACCATGCGTAAGTACTGCCGATGAGCATAGACACGCAGAGAAGCAGTGCCAAAGCGCTCATCAGTAATGCACGCTTTGTACTCTTAGTTTTGTTCATTGTAATTATCTCCTTTTAAAGGTCGGCGTCGATGAAACTG
>JAZQAE010000046.1:0-4908 GCA_045544995.1 Eubacteriales bacterium | reverse complement strand
CAATGCTAAAACTATTGCTATCAACTTTTTCATAGAAATAACATCCTTCGTTAAATTTGATTTTTAATAATCAATAACTACAATGATTTTATGGCAATGTTCACACTTATAAGCGGGAGACCCCGAAGCAAATAGCTTTACATCGTCTTTACCTTTAAGAATGGTAAACTTGTCTTCATTTTTGCTCCACAAAGCTCGTTGACCATAAAAATAGCCCAATTCCATTTCTTTACCACATTTAGGACATTTCATTTCGGTTACCTCATGTTAAATTCAAGTTTATCGAACTGATTATATCATAAATCATCGGATATTTCAATGAAATCACGCAAGCGCGATTAAATCCGAGCAATCTCGGATGAAATCTGCTAACGCAGATGAAATTAAATCCGTCCAATCTCCCGACGAAGTCGGATTTCATCACGAAGTGATTTCATCCCACGAAAGTGGGATTTATCCCTGTCCGCATCAGTTGGCGATGCCAACTGCGAACGGATTTAGTTGAAAAGAAACAACCTTTGTCTGGTAGACAAAGGTTGTTTCTTTTCTGCGAAAGACTACCTAAACGGAGCAAAATTGAGGTAAAAAAGACTAAAAGTATGATGCGCTATCTATTCGATCAATTGAAATTGGCTTACTCAATCTCTGTGCGGATGGTAAACACATCAGGAAGATTGAAAATATCCTTCTTCAAGAACAACGGGTAGAAATACTCGTCCTTTAGTCTTTCAAACTCCAGCCATTCAAAAGTATGTATGCGGTGGCCTTCGTTTGCAGTAAAGCTTTTTCCCCTCGAAAGCAAATCAGTATCGGTTATGTCCATTAAGAAGTAAATACAGAGTTCGTGATAGTGCAAATTATCGACATCTTCTTTGAAAAAAGCCTGATTGAGCCAAAGAGGACGAGCAATCTTGGGTGTAACACCCAATTCTTCTTGAACCTCTCTGATAACCGCACTTTCTGCCGTTTCACCTATCGCAACTCTCCCACCAGGCAAATAGTAATACGGTGACCGCTCATCGTGCATTGCCAAGATTTTACCGTCAGAAATCATCATAGCACACACTCTGTAATTAAATTTCTCATTGCCATTTTTGAAAGAAATATCCATCCCTAATCGCCTCGTTAAATTCTTATTTATTGAATTGATTATACCGGAAAACTATGAATTTTTCAATGAAATATCGCTGACGCGATATGATATACGGCTTGCGCCGCATGATATATTTGCTTTGCAAATATGATATAATATCCGTTCCCACCATACGCGAAGCGTATATCATCTGCGAAGCAGATATCATAGGGTTAGCTTTATCATCCGTGATCGTAGGGAACGGATATCATTGAAAAAAGTCTCTTTTGCCAGTAGACAAAAGAGACTTTTTTCTTGGTGGAGACAACTGGAATCGAACCAGTGACCCCTTGCATGTCAAGCAAGTACTCTAACCAGCTGAGCTATGCCTCCACAGCCATTCTATTCTACTACACGGGGGTTGACTTGTCAACCCCCGTTTTCGATTTTTTAAAGAACTTTTGCTAAAAACTCTTGCAGCCTTGGTGCTTTGGGGTGATTAAAGATCTCATCGGGAGTGCCTTCTTCCATAACCTTGCCCTCCGCCATAAAGAAAATCCGGTTGCTCACTTCCCGAGCAAAGCCCATCTCGTGGGTGACCACCACCATGGTCATTCCTTCATCGGCCAGCTGCTTCATAACGTCCAGAACCTCGCCGACCATTTCAGGATCCAATGCGGAGGTCGGTTCGTCAAAAAGGATCACCTTCGGATTCATTGCCAGCGCCCGGACGATGGCCACACGTTGCTTCTGACCACCGGAAAGTTGGGAAGGATAGGCTTCCGCCTTATCCTCCAGACCAATGGTACGCAGCAATTCCATAGCCTTGGCTTCCGCTTCCGCCTTCACCTGGGCGATGGTCTTTCCGGATGCCTTCAATTCCTTTTTGTTCTTCTTGGCAACAGTCACGGGGGCAAGGGTAATATTATCCAGCACGCTGAGATTATTAAACAGGTTAAACTGCTGGAACACCATACCAATTCGCTGCCGGTGGATATTGATATCCACCTTCATATCCACCAGGTTTTCACCTTCAAACATAATGGAACCACCGGAGGGGTCTTCCAAACAATTGATGCATCTTAAAAAGGTGGATTTACCGCAACCGGACGGGCCGATGATGGCCACCACATCCTGCTCGTAAACATCCAAGTCGATGCCCTTGAGAACCTGGTTGTCTCCAAAATTCTTGGTCAAATTCCTGACCGACAATACTAACTGCTTTTCCATATTATCTTTCACTCTTCTTCATTTTTGCTTCCAGCGCTCTGACGCCCCAGGAGATCAGCAACACCAGCACCAAATACACCAGAGCCAGCATCAAATAAGGCATCGTATAGTTATAAGTAGGATCGCCCAGCTGCTTGAAGGATTTGTAGAGGTCCGTCACCGCAATAAAACTGACGATGGAGGTTTCCTTGATCAACACGATAAATTCGTTACCCAAGGTCGGCAAAATATTCTTCACCGCCTGGGGTACCACGATCTTCACCATAGTGGTGGCATAGGTCAAGCCAACGGCTCTGCCGGCTTCCATCTGTCCGGGATCCACGGAATTCAGACCGCCACGCATAATTTCGCTGACATAGGCGCCGGAATTCAAGCCGAACATAATGATAGCCACGGACACGCCAGAGTTAACGGCAATGCCCAAAGCGGGAAGCAACACCCAATAACCGATCAGCAGCTGCACTACCATAGGTGTGCCGCGGAATAGCTCAATATAACAAATACAGATCTTATCTAAAATTCTCGGAAACAGCTTATATTTGGGCATCACTCTGACGATTGCAATGAGTGTACCAATCACAATACCGATGAGCAAACCAAGCACTGCGATCTGGGCTGTGGCCCATAAGCCCTTCAGGACATTTTCATAGCCCTTTAAGGTAATGAATTGCTTGACGAATTCATTCCACATTTGTGTAAAATTCATATCTTTTAACCAAGCAAAGGCTTAGTGCTTTCACTAAGCCTTTGCCTACCTTTTCTGATTTTCCTTATTCTTCGGTTGCTTTGCAGATAGCAGTCAGCACGTCAACAACGGTACCGGCAGATGCCAGTGAGGTATCATCGGCCTCGCAAACCACCACGATGGACTCAGTGTAGTAGGGGGTAGAGAAATTAACAACCTCCATACGCTCTACGGTGATGGTAATACCGGACATAGCGATATCCACCCCCTGCTTACCCACAGCGCCAACGACCATATCAAATTCCATATCGTCGATGACCAGTTCCAGACCCAACTCGGTGGCAATCAGCTGTGCAATCTCCATATCGATACCATAGAACTTGTTGCCTTCCTTGTACTCCCAGGGAGCGAACTCAGCATTGGTGGCAACAACCAACTGCTCAGCAGCCTTGGCAACATCCTTGCTGCCGGAGGTAACGCCAACATACTTGTCGGTTTCACCGTTCATATACTTTGCCTTGATCGCATCGATTTCAGCGGCCTTATCGGTCAGAAGCTGATCGATCTTGGTCTTCAGGTCAGCCTGGTTGGGATCGATGGCAATCCCGTAGTTCTCACTGGACAAAGGGATATCAATAATCTTCAAGCCGTCAATCTCCTTGCAGATAGCATTGCCGGTGGTCTTATCCACAACCACATAGTCGGCATTACCGTTCTTCATATCGTTGGCAGCCAGTGCGAAGGTGTCGTAAGGTACGACGGTAACATTCTTAATCATGTCCGCATACATAAAGCTGGTAGTGCCCTTCTGGACAGCAAGCTTTGTGTCAGCATCTTTCTTAGCGCCGCAACCTGCCAGGCAGGTAACGACCATCATCATGGCAAGTACCAGACATAAGATTTTTTTCATGTTCATTGTTTTATCCTCTTTTCTTTAAGAAATTTGTGATGTTTGTATTATACCGTATAATATTCACGATGTCAAGCATAAAATTCAAATATTTTTATAAAATAATCCCCAAATGTTCCGGCTGTTTTCTATTTATCCTGCACAAAAATGAATATTCAGCCTGTTTATTCACCAATTTTATACAGTATAATATTCATGAACGGCGTATATTATTCAAAGAAAGACGTTGTTATACTCTCCTTGGAGCCGTTGCTGTTCCTCGAGAGAGTCCGGCGTATAGGGCAGACCGAAATAATTCAGAATCCCTTTTGCAATGGCCACGCCGATCTCATAGACGTTTCGAACGATAAAATCCGCCTCCTGAGGATCGCCGTGACATCCCACCTCCACGATCACCGCCGGCATCCGGGTTCGCCGCAATTCATAAAAACCTAAGCCGCCGTAAACGTTCTGACCGGTCTCCACCCCCCGATCCTCAGTAGGGGTCACCACGGAAAGCTGATTATAAATCTCCTCCGCCAGACGCTGGCTGTTAGTTCCCGGGCGAAAATAAAAGATTTTTGCGCCACGAACCCCCGCATCGCAGTAAACGGATCGGATCGCCACGTAAACGTCTGAATTTCTGGCATTGGCATCCGCCACCACCGTTTGAAGATCATAGGCGGGATTATTCCGTTCGGTGGTCAGACCGTTGCGGACCAATTCCAACTCTACCACGTCAGCGATAAGATTCATCCGTTCCTCTTCTGTTCCATAAGTACCGTACCCCCGATTGAAATGGCGGGGCGACGGTGATAAATAAACCTCAGGCATACTCGTTTCCTCCTTACATATTAATATATGAAGAAAACAAGCAAAAAAGGTGCGGATTTTTGAACAAGTCCAGTAAAAACGGACAATAGAAAAAAGAGGCCTCCTATGGTAGAATAAAAGAAACTACCATAGGAGGCTTTTGTTATGCCAAGAAATTATCGTCACATAAAAGATTATGAATATGAAATAGAAGAATTA
>JAZQAE010000045.1:0-29036 GCA_045544995.1 Eubacteriales bacterium | reverse complement strand
CAGAAGCCATCATCCGCGCGATCCGCGATGCAGGCGGTGTGGCAAGCCTTGCGCATCCCAGCCGCACCACCCATCATTTGCCCCGTCTTTATGAATACGGCTTGAATTGCGTGGAATATGATCATCCTGGTATTGACGGCTATGATGCTTATGAAGCCTTTAAGTTTGCCAAGGCTCATAAAATGTACCTCTCCGGCGGTACCGACCATACCGGTCTTTTGGCAAACCACGTGTTGGAGCGCGGCCTTCCTCCCGAGTTCAACCCCGCCGGTAGCCAGACCCCGCATACCAGAGATGTGCGTATGGGCGCCACCAAAGAGGAATTTGAAGCATTGAAAAACCGTATTTACGGTTGATCATTAAAAAAGACGATTGCATCTGCAATCCTCTTTTTTAGTAAATGAAGGAATGATGTTGAGCCAAGGCGCAAATGATGCATTGCGCTGTGCGCAATATGATGTAAATTCGCTTCGCTCATTTATGATGCAAAGCGTTCCTTCATATTCCCGAAGGGAATGCTTCATTGAAAAACAACAAGTTTCTACAGAAACTTGTTGTTTTTCTGGTGCAGCTGAGCATTCTATAATCGAACCGTTTACCTCTTTTAGAGTTACGGTTTTGCTTGCTTCCCTATAATTGAATGTTATGACCAGCTTGTCGTCGTAGAGATATACGGCGTTTACAAAGCAGTCAATCAGTCTTTGTTTGTGTTCCTTCGTTTCTAAGCTCATGGTCTGAATTTGCTTCAACCATAAGACTAAGCCCTCTTTTGTGATCGTGGGCTTCTTCATTTCTTCTTTGATGAGCTTCAAATTTGTCTCATCTCTTGTCTGCTCCAATTCGAGCATTCTCTGTTTCGTTGTTGAAGTAATAATGCCTTCTTCGATTGCCTTGAGTAGATTGTTCAGTGCGGTTTCCGTTTCGCTGAGCCTTTGCTTTAATAACTGAATGACAGGGTTCTCTTTTTGAAAGTTTCGAAATACGATGCCGGCGATATCCTCAAGCACGTTATCGTTCATCATCATTTCACGGGTGTACTTGATAACGATGTTTTCGATCCAGTCTTTCTTGACCGTCTTTTTGTCGCAGGTGTGCTTGTACTTGGCACCGTTGCATTTGTAGTATCGATGCACCGTTCCGCTTCGGCCTGTGCCGCTCTCACCGGTCATATAACGCCCGCATTTACCGCAGAACAGTTTGGTGGTCAGTAAGTAGTCATCCTCGGCTTTATGCCTTGCTGTGGCTCTCTTGTTCTTTTCACGCTCAATTTGCACCTTGTCAAATAATGCTTGTGGCACGATCCTTGGTATGCCATCCTTTTGGACGATGTTTCGGAATTTGTATTCACCAATATACCGTCGATTCTTCAACATATCTGTGACGATGTTGATGGTGATTTTTGAACCGAGAGAGGTAGTCAACCCTTTGGCATTGAGCATATCCCTGATTTCCTTGATCGTCTTGCCGTTGGAGTATGCTTCAAAGGCTTGTACCACATAGGGAGCTTTGACAGGATCCACCTCAAATAGCTGATCCTTGTTGATGGTATATCCTATGGGAACTGTACCGCCGTTGAACTTGCATTTCAGCGCATTCTCGGTCATGCCTCTGCCAACCTTTTCGGCAAGCTCAGCGGAGTAATATTCTGCCATACCTTCAAGTACCGATTCGAGTAGGATACCTTCCGAACCCTCGGATATATTTTCAGTTGCCGAGATCACTCTGACCTTATTCTTTTTGAGCACATTTTTGTAATGGGCTGAATCGAATCGGTTTCGTGCGAATCGGTCTAACTTCCAGACGATGACCACATCAAATTTTTGCTTGGCGCTGTCCTTGATCATCTTTTGAAATTGCGGTCGGTTATCCGTCTTGGCTGACAATGCTCGGTCTATATACGTGTCAAAGATCGAAATACCTTCGCGCTCGGCAAAAGCGTAGCATTCTCGGAGCTGACCTTCAATGCTTTCCTCTCTTTGACTATCCGAGGAATACCGTGCGTAGATAACACCAATCATTCGTTCTTCACCTCCTGAAGAACCTGAACGATGGTCTCTTTTAACCGATCATTGAACAAGGTTCCCGGGGTGAAGCACATTGCCATCAGTGCTTCCAGGCCGCCTTCTTTCGCAAGTGCTGATTTGATTGCCGGGTATTTTTGCATACCTTGTGGATTATCCGTTCTTCCGAAGATGTAGTCAAGGGACACATCGAAGAAATCTGCATACCACAAGAGCTTCTGCAGCGGTGGCTCGGCAACACCGGTTTCGTAGCGGCCAATCGTCACTTGGGTGGTCTCACACTTTTCTGCTATCTGCTTTTGGGAATATCGTGCATTCACTCTAAGTTCTTTTAGCCGTTCTCCTACAATATTCATCTTTTAACTCACCTCCATACGAGCTATGTTTATTATATCACGTTTACGGTTTATAGTCAATACTGATACTGTTTATTTCTAAAACAATTTACAAACTGTTTTCGTGACGAAAATTTATCAGGCAGTGCCGACAGCGACATCGGCACTGCCTATACCTTTAGGCTTTATTTTCATCGGAATGTTCCTTCATAAACTTCTCAAACTCGGCTTTGCCTTCTTCGGTTTCCAACAGCTTTTCGATTTCTTCAATGAACAACATAGCCATTGAGTTTAAGGCTTCCTCGGGAATATCCGACTTAAAAACAATTTTCGGATTGTTGATAAGCGACACCTCCTATTTTTTCTTGCCTCCACTTCTGCCGGAGGCGGGCAATCTAAAATTCATCATAAAATTCTCCTTACGGGCGGTGACGGGTGTCACCGCCCTGTTTCTTAACTGTCCCTGGTTACTTCCTATATATCAGTCCCGCATATCAGGGGACGTTGTTTTCAATTTGAATAATTCCTTCTTAAATATAAAAATAGTGGTGGGGTTACTTGGTTTTTGTCTTGAGAAAGGGCAAGTAGATAGGGGTTACTGTATCTCTCCCATGCCCCAGATCGTGACTAACAACCGATTTTGCCTTCTCAGGAGATACCTTAGACACTTCCTCAAATCTTCTCTGTGCGTAGCTGTGACGAAGACCGTGCCAGGATATTGTTTCATGCCGAGGCTTCTTGCCTTCTTCTTTCATATCTGCGCGATTTTCGTCCATAAACTTCTTTCTATGAAAGGTCATCCAATTTTGCAAAGAACGCTTTTCGTGAAGAACGCCATTCTTCTCACTGCTGGAAATCAAATAATCACCGGGGGCACGACCGGAAACTTTTGCGTAATCCAAATACTTCTTGATGATCTTCATTTGATCTTCATCAACAGGGATCGGTCTAACTTTCTTACCCTTGCCTTGCACGATCAGTTGACCGTACTTTTCAGCGTGCATCAAATGCTCAACCTTTAGCCTACACAATTCTTCAATTCTAAAGCCAAACGTGGGAACCAAATCTAAAGAGATCTCCACATCCACTCTGCCCATCTCACGTGCAACCGCACGGGCTTTGCTGATTTCTTCGGGAGTCCAGGCGCGATTCTCTTTGCCGACTGCTCTTTTGGGCAAATCCAAATGGTCATTTTTGGATAGCTTGTTTTTGCTGCCGGATTTTTCGTGAAAATAGCGTATGCCGGACAGATCGGTCTGAATGGTCGTTGCAGCATTGTTTTCTTTCAAATACTCGGCGTAGGCTCTGAAATGTCGTTCTTCCACATTCTTGAACTTTTCAGACGATAATTGTCAGCCAAAAACCTGCAGAATCTTTTGGTGGCCTCGTAGTACCGATACCTTGATTTGATACTGCGCTCATTGCTGTGTGCAAGAATTGAATCGATCTGCGCCACCAAATTCTTGTATGCACCATCACTGACAGAGGCAGGAATTTTACCTTCGGTCTGGGAATCCGCAAACTCGGTGGCCTCTTGAGGGGGCGGGATACTTTTTTCGTTGGGAACATCAGACATGAGCATTCCCTCCTTTCTGTAATATTTTTTTTTCACGCAGCACAGGGACAACTGCTGCGAAAAAATCTCTGTACGAAAATTGAGATTTTAAGGGGATTTTCGTCACGAGTATTTGGCTTTCACCTGTTGACGAAAATGGTTTTGTGTGCGAAAATTTTGCGCGGTCATTTCGAAACGACAGTCATATATCATATCGAAATGAACACAGAACTGCATTGCTCATTTTGAAAGGATAGTCATTTGTCATTTCAAAGCGATAGCTCCTATATCATTTCAAAAGGATTGAGGGCGCTGTCGCTTATTTCGAAGAGACAGTCATATATCATTTCAAAGGGATTATCATTTGTCATATCGAAGAGAAAGTAGTGCTGCGATATTTGATTGTGAACAGAGGTTAGTAGTTGGTTTCATCTGAGATTTCGAAAGGATCGTCATCTCAAATTTACCGAGCGTATCCTCTTGCATTCAAGAGTGCAGCAATACGGTGGTCAACCATACCTTTGCGACGCTACGCCGTGTGTTGGTATTTCAACCAATCCGGCCCTAAACGACAGCCGTACGGCGGGGATTTTCATTCTGTAAAACAACGATTAAATCCCGGAAACAATTCGCTGTGCGAAATTCCCATAAAGGAGACGGTCGCACTGCCATCTGAGCAATTTTATTTAACGACGGAACTCTCAAACGTCGTGAGCATCTCACACTTTTCGTCACGAGCTTCGGCAGATACCCTTGCCGTCAGTGGAATGCTTTTTCGTCAGGAAAATTCTCCGTCCACCGATTACGGAACTCTTTTTCTGTACCAAAATTCTCTTTGGTACGCACGCAATGCCTCTGCAGCCTTAGAGTATCAGCTGTCAGTTTGACAGTCAGATCACCGTGATCTGTTACGGTTCTGTCAACCGCCCTCTTTTCGTTCACAGCAGCCAGGGACTCTGCTGTATATCGCGCGATCACCGACATTTTCTGCCTCCCGTGCGAATTGCGTTACTGTAACCAGTTCCTTTAGGTTACATTGTTTCGCATTTCCCATTTCTCATAGTTCTTCATTTGAATTCCTCCTTCATAAATATAAAAAATATATTTTGACTCCCACTGGGAGAACAAAAACAAAATTAGCAGATAAACAAAAAAGCACCCATCCGTCCATGGATGGGTGCTAACAATACTCTTCCTCGTTGCTTTCACCGAAGGAAAGCTTTATGACAGCAGAATATGATGCGGTAAATTTCTTCGTTCGTTTTCTATACTCTGCAATCATTACAAGGGGGCTTGGCCCTTGCAACGAGGAAAGCAAACACCTTCTTTTGGAACGGCAGCTTTCGTTTATCATTTAAAACACTCCTTCATAACTATAAGTTTGGTACAGGCAGTATAGCACAACGGATTCACCCATTGCAATAGGATTTTACATAGTGGGACCTGACAGGTCCCATAACTTTTCACACCTCTTTTTTCGTGAATAATTCTGCCAACTCTACCCTTAACGCCTCGGCAATATTAAAGAGCGTATCCAGGGACGGATCTATCTTTCCGTTCAGCATACGGGTTATGTACCAATCATTTTTCCCGATTTTGATACTCAACCATCGTGCTGACTTATCCTTCTCCCTCAAATAGCTGGTAATATTGTCTTCCAAAATTTTTCTTGTTTTTTCATAATTACTCTCGTTTTTCATAATAATAATCTCTCATACATTAAATTTTCAGCAAAAATCCAGGCAAAAAGCCTTTTTTCGACTGATTTGTTATAATGTATGAGAGGTTACGGTTGCGTTTCAAGAAAACAATACGGGAATACGAAAAATAGTCGTGCCGGACGATTTTTTAAGAATTTAATCGCTTTTTTGAAAAAGTCAAGGCATGAACATTATCCTCTTGTACGACGAAAAAACACATCTGATATTACTGCCAGACGTGCGGTGTTATATCGTGTTACAAAAAATTCAAGAGAATTTTGTCAAGAAATACTGTGACGTGCTTAATTGTCCCAAAACATAATTCAACAAAATTTGTAACTTTTTCAAAACCACTTTATTTTTCTGAAAAAATATGTTATAATACATAATGCCAAACAAAGCTGAATACGGAAAAGGATCACTTTTTACCAAGGGGATATTATACCCTTTTTTGGTTATCATCTGATAAGAGTTCGGTAAAAGCGTAACTCCACTCAGATGGTAACAAGGGTTTTCCTTTTCTGTTTGGGCTTTGTTTGGCGACAATCGGAGTTGCGTTTTTCGGTGCGTGGCTTCGGTCACGCACTTTTTATTTATAGAAAAGAGGAAAAGCAATGAAAAAAGCAAGTAGTATTTTATGGGGTATCGTATTGATTGCCGTAGGTGTGGTTTTGGCACTGAATGTATTTAACATAATGGATATTAATCTTTTCTTTGACGGCTGGTGGACCTTATTTATTATTGTCCCCTGCGCCATCGGTTTGTTCACAGAACGAGAAAAGACCGGCAATATCATCGGCATTGTGATCGGTGTATTCTTACTTCTGTGTTGCCAGGATATCCTTAGTTTTTCAATGCTGTGGAAATTGCTTGTTCCGGCAATTATTGTAATCATCGGTTTGAAAATGGTAATGGTTGGATTGTTCGGTAACAAGGCCAATGAAATTATGAAAAAGCTAAAGTTGGAAGGTAAAACCTTAAAATCGGGCTGTGCCGTTTTCTCAGGTTGTGACATTAAATATGATAACGAAATATTTGAAGGTTCTGAATTAACTGCCGTCTTTGGTGGTGTGGATTGTGACCTTAAAAATGCTATTATCGAAAAAGACTGCGCCATTCAAGTATCGGCTATCTTTGGCGGTATTGATATTTTTGTTCCCGACAACATCAATGTAAAGGTAAGCTCCAACTGTATCTTTGGTGGCATCTCTAACAAGACTTCCGTACACAAGGATGCTCCCACTATCTACATAAGCGGCACTTGTATGTTTGGAGGTGTTGAAATTAAATGACCAATTTTCAAAAAACAGTAAAATACATAGCGATGGCGTTTGCCATCTTTCTCACAGTCAGCATTATCGGAGGAATTTTAAGTATGTTTGGTTTGTTCGGTGGATTTTTCGGCGGCGATGCTGTGACCGAAGATATAAAAACTTATTCAGTATCATCAGAGATACAAAGCCTTGAAGTAAAGATCAATGCCGCTGATTTTACCATTAAGCAAGGCGTAAGTTTTTCTGTTGAAAGCAATCTAAAACATCTTACAGTTGAAGATAAGAACGGCGTTCTGACGATTAAGGAAACAAAGAAGTTTGCTAACACTTATACCGGCGCTGTATTGACTCTTTACATTCCTGCAGACACAGTATTCGAAAAAGCAAATATTATAACCGGCGCAGGAAGATTGACGGTAGATAGCTTATCTGCTTCTACAATGAACTTTGAGCTCGGCGCAGGCGAAGTAAAAATTGATACGCTTATTGCCACTACTGCGGTTGACATTGACGGTGGTGCAGGAAAGATCACCGTATCAGGCGGTGCACTTCATAACCTTGATTTAGATATGGGTGTCGGTCAGTTGAATCTGACGTCTGCTCTTACAGGTGACAACGATTTCGATTTGGGTGTTGGAGAGTCCAACATAACCATAATTGGTAATAGGGATGATTATAAACTTGATATAGAAAAAGGTATTGGAAATATCACTGTAGATGGTGCAAGCGTTTCTAATATCAAGGAACAAGGTAGCAGCAATAACAGCATTGAGGTTAGTGGCGGTATTGGTGCCATTAACTTGAAATTTAAGGAGTCTGACGCAAAATGATTTTAGAACTGAAAAACATAGAAAAATCCTTCGGAGAGAAGAAGGTTCTCACCGGAGTTTCGTTCAAGGCTGAGGGCGGAAAAGCCTTCGGTCTGCTCGGCAGAAACGGTGCCGGCAAGACCACATCTATCCGTATTCTGATGGATGTGTTTCCCGCAAACAGTGGTGAAGTACTGATTGACGGTCAGCCCATTGATTACAATAAAATCGGCATCGGATATCTGCCCGAAGAAAGAGGTCTGTATCCGAAGAAAATCATCATCGACCAGCTTACCTATTTTGCGGAGTTGAAAGGTATGAGCCGCAAAGAAGCGGTAAAGTCTATTGACTATTGGCTCGAAAGACTTGGGATGACTGAATATCGTAATAAGAAGCTCGAAACTCTTTCAAAGGGTAATCAGCAGAAGATTCAGCTTATTACGGCTCTTGCTCACGATGCCGACATCGTTATTCTGGACGAACCGTTCTCAGGCCTGGACCCTGTAAATGCGATGCTCTTAAAGGATGTGGTTAAGGAACAGATTACAAAAGGCAAAATTGTGCTGTTCTCCAGCCATCAGATGAGCTACATAGAAGAATTCTGTGACAGCATTGCGATCCTCAACAACGGCGTTGTTGCGTTGCACGGTGATTTGCACGATATCAAGCGCGACTATCCCCGCAACCGCTTAGTTGTAAAAACAGAAACACCCGACGCAATCATTGCTGATTTTGGTTCTTCCTGCACCGTTATGGAAAACGGCGACTTTATGATTTGCTTGGCTGACCCTTGCGAAAAGAAAGCTACTATGACTCGCCTTGTAGAAAACTACGATATTGATGAAGTAAAGGTCTTTGAACCTTCTCTTAACGATATTTTCGTAGAATACGCAGGCGATGCCGCAAAGGAGGACTAAGCGATGAAACAGTTTGGTAAAATACTGAAATTTGAGCTGAAAAATTATGCTAAAAACAAAGCGTTTGTCGGCGTAACGATCTTTTTGATGGTGGTAATCGCTATCGTTATGTTCTTCCCCCGTATTACAGCTTTGTTCGAATCAGACGATCCTTCTGATACCACCGCAGACCTTTCCGTTATGCTGGTAAAGGCAGATGATCCTACGCAGGCGGATATGGTAAAAGAAACGTTTGCCGCATCCTTTACCGACTACGACGTACAGATTACTGACGCAGAAATCAGCGTGATCAAGGATAAGATCACCTCCGGTGATGTAGAGTGCGCCTTTGTAATGACCGGAGCAACCTCATTTACCTATTACGTTGATAATCTTTCGATGTATGATATGAACCCCGATATTGCCACTGGTGTCCTACAGCAGATCTATCAAATGAATGCTATGATTAATGGCGGTATGTCCGCTGAAGACGCTGCCGGTGTTATGAGCATTCAGATTGATGGCGAAGTGGAAAGCCTCGGCAAAGACCAGATGCAAAACTTCTTCTATACCTACATTATGATCTTTGCTCTGTATATGGTCATTCTGCTTTACGGTCAGATGGTGGCAATGAGTGTTGCAACCGAAAAAAGTTCCCGTGCTATGGAGCTGCTTATTACCAGCGCCAAGCCCATCAATATGATGTTCGGCAAGGTTTTAGCGGCTTGTATTGCAGGCCTTATTCAGCTTGTTGCCATCTTCGGATCGGCGCTTGTATTCTACAATGTGAATATGTCCTATTGGGGAGATAATGGAATTATTGACTCCATCTTCAATATCCCGCCTGAACTGTTTGTGTATATGCTTGTGTTCTTCCTGCTTGGCTTCTTGATTTATGCGTTCCTCTACGGTGCAATTTCTTCCACAGTTTCCAAGCTAGAGGATATCAACACAGCCGTTCAGCCGGTAACATTCCTATTCCTGTTTGGCTTTATGGTGGTTATCTTCTCTATGACCAGTGCGAGTGTAGATAATATACTGATGAAGGTTTGCTCATACATTCCGTTTACTTCACCCATGGCTATGTTTACGAGAATCGCTATGAGCACTGTGCCTTGGTATGAAATTGTAATCTCTATTGCAATTCTCGTCGGTTCTACCGTAGGAATCGGTGTGCTTTCAGCAAAAATCTATCGTGTGGGCGTCCTGATGTACGGAACCTCACCCAAGATTGGCAATATTATCAAAGCAGTGTGGAGAGCATAGAAGCAAGAACGCAAAATAGCCCTCGTTCCACTATGGAGCGAGGGCTTATCTAATGCATCAATAGCTCTTTGTTATAAAATAGTCCTTGTCGGCAGATTGTTCCCTTTACAGATTATGTCGGATAGCTTCTAACCAGTCTTGATCAAGATGAAATGTTAAACTACGCGAAATACCATTCAAGTTTATATTAACATTTAATGTGCGAAAGATTCGTTCTTTTTCGTTGAGAACAATTTCATTACCAAATACTGATGCAAAATCTAATGATTCCGGTGGTGTGAAATAAAAACGTCTTCGGAGATCGTCACCGGTAATTTCCATCCAGAAGTATCTGTTTCTGAAATTGTCAATATCATAATATATACGACATCTACCTTCATCAGAGTATCGAAAAAATTCATCCGGAAAATCCGTTCCTCCAACAAAGTGGAGGAATACACCTGTTGCTGTCGTGGCAATAAAGCTAGATCTTATGCTAACGAGTGTTTGTCTTATTTCCTCAACAATTTCACCATATCCATCCGCAGTATAGGGATGGTGCCCAGCGTGATTGTCAGGATAGCCATAACGAATAGCATCAATAAACTCTCTACGAAAGGCGTTCCATATGTTATCTTTTAAGCATCTAACCGAAAGATAGTTCTTCTCAAGCTCTTCTACAAGGTACTTTAAGCGATTGATCAGAAAGTTATTCTCGTAGGAAACAGTTTTGATTCCGTGAGCGTATGCTAATTTCTCTGCTTCTTCTTGAAAACCGTTAGCTGAAAAATAGACACCTATCTCCATTTTCCTTGGATAAAAGTCCCGCGGATTTACTCCATCGGCTACAAAGTAGTTCTCCTGAATATCTTTGATAACACCGATATATTCACGAATGTGCTCTTTTGATAAGTGCGATTTATAAAACTTCACTTCTCCCAAAAGACGCAAAGGGTATGAAAATGGAACAAGCTTATTGTAATCACACGGACAATCAATCTGGTGCCAACATCCGCGCCCTTTAAACTCAATGAATCCCGGGCGAATCTCACGTACTCTATCATTTGGTTCAGTTGCAACATTGATTTCGGAAAACTGATTCTTGAGAAGAAGTTCCATAACAATAATTTCAAAGAGATAACCCCTTAATTGGCTTCTAGAAAGGCTGTATTCGTGTTCCATTATGTTACTCCTTGCTGTAGTGTATTTTTACTGCTTTGCACAAATGAGAAACTATATCTTTTTGAATTTATTAGCGCTTGGAGGGGACGGTCTCCCAGTGTTCCTTATTTGAGTCAATGGGGTATAATGCGTAAATTGATTCGGGAGACTGTTTAAGAAATTCATTAATTGTAATTTCGTTTTTCATTTGAATGCTGGTATTATGTTTGACTCTCTTTTGGAGTTTCTTGGGATCAAGGTGTTGGAACACATATGAGGTAAATAAGCGCTGCAGGCTTTCTGCATGTTCAACATACTTTGTGCTGTCTTCGCGTTCAAACAATTGATATTCGTATACCAAGAAATCCAAAACAACATTCCTATAACCTCTGTATGCCAGTGGCTTGTTGGCGCCAAAGTTATCATGCTGATCAATGTTGGGGAAATAAAATCTACCAGTTTCAATCAAAGCAGAAAGTTCGGCAAGATATGCCCTTTTTGAGTTTTCCTCATTTGTGGCCTTTAACTGCGCAATTACCTTGATAACATCACTGTGCCACGCAACCACATCCTGGTAATACTGATAAGTAAGCTCGTATTTCTTTGTGTTGCTAATGATTGTATATATGAGCGCTGCAAATGCAATTACTAACGAAATTCCAGCTATCCAATCTGAAGTCGTCATTGTTTATTCACCCCTATCATTTACTTATTCTCATTAAGAATTCTTCTAACTTAGTTAAAAGGTAGTCTGCGGGATTGTCATCTGGAGATTTGAGCATTTTAATTAAATCTTCGTTAGTTATATCGAGTATTAATTTTCCATGCTCTTTTAAACATCCCTCTGCTGCAAATTTAGCAGAATCAGAAAAGCCCTCCCGAGATATGATAAAAGCAACGTTTCTTAAAGCAGCAGCAAACAGATATTTTTCTGTAATGTAGATAAGATTTTGGTCAATTTTTTCAGTATAGTTCTTAAACTCAAAAACCACAAAATGCGAGTTGTAATGCTGTACTAACATTTGCCATAACGGATGCATACTTTCATCATTATTTTGGGTGATCTTCAAAGATCCAATCAGATCCATCCGAAAATGTTCATCATCTGTTTTGTGCTGACTCGTCAACCTATTAAAATAGTTAGCCTCGAAAAGATGACGCAGTATATCTTCACAAATCTTTTCGTATTCTCTTGAAGTTCCTTTTCCTGCAGGACAATCTGTTAATCTTTGAAGAAGCAGCGCTGCTTTATTGGATTCTATTTCTGCATCTTCTAAGTGTTTATCCGCAATAGAAGTTAAAAGCAATTTAGCCGGTTCTACTTCCGCACAAGGTTGTCCTTCAATATGATCAATTGGGAAATATGTAATTTGAGACAGCCGCTTAAGCAATGCAGGATCGTTCTTGCTGTAAAAAACAAGGTTTTCAATATCCCAAACAACAATCCGATATCTCTTGAAAATTTCATCTTTTTGATAACTTGGTATGTTGCTTGAAACTATCAAAAGTATTACATCCTCTTGAGATAGCTTGTACTTCATTTTCCTCATAATAAGCGTTTTCAGCAATTCGTTTGCGACATATGGGGAAACATCTTGGCTCTTATACGCCTTGCATTCAACCCAGAGTTTTTGGTTGCTCTTTTGCAAAACTAAATCCCAACTATCGTGTTCTCTCTTTTCATAATCAATTTGAGAATACCCAAAACTTTCCAATAGATGTTTGCTAAAAACCTCAAGCGCAGGTCCTCGAACTCGTGCATCCATCGCCGGAGTTATATAACCATCATTTATGGCTTCTTCAAAAGTATACGAAAACACCACCTCTTTAGGTGTAAAGAGTCTGTGAGATATATTCGTACATTTTGCAGAAAAGATAATGACAATTTTGTCTCTACAATTGAGGGTTTCATAAACCAATTCAAAAACATCGAATTCATCAAAAATAATAAACTGATATTCATCGAAGTTTTTGTCCGTGTGATGCAAGATTTTTTGCTCGGTGGTTACAAGAACTCTATTTTCATCAATTTTCACAAAATCCCTATATTCGTTCAACAGGTTGCGCTCTATATTCTCTTTCAACTCCAACCTATTCGTGACAACAAGAAGATTCGATGTTGCCTGTTTGTGCAATAGTTCTACCGTCTTTGCAAGAACTAACCCCTTGCCTGTCCCTGTAGCCATTTCAACAACTATATGTTTTTGACCATTATCCAAAGCACCCTTAATGGCATTTACCGCTTCAATTTGATATGGCCGTAATTGAATCGCTTTCATATATCCGCCTCTTTCTATGCTTTAACATATCGTGTCATTCTGGATTGACCGATTTTTTTAATTTGTCCGTCTCTCACCATTTTGCTCAATACTGCCTCCACGGTTGTGGGACTGACATCCGGCAAGATACTGCAAATATCAGACTTGGAAATCGGGACCAAACTGTTAAGAACGGTCGCCTCAATTCTCGCTGTCTTTGTGATCTTTTTGCCGTGAACAACTGCAAAGCGCTTGTCCAATTCCTTGTAGCACATATAGAGCGTGGAGAGGAAATTCTCAATAAAGGGAATATAAGAGTTTTGGTTTTCGTGCCAACCAATAGAGGACTCACGCAACGCTTCGTAATAATATGCTTTGTAGTTGTTGATCTGTTCTTCGAAGGAAACATACTTTCCTGCATCATAGCCGTTTTTATAAAGTAATAACAAGGATAGTAGGCGTGACATTCTGCCGTTGCCATCGCGGAAAGGGTGAATACACAAGAAGTCAAGCACAACGCAGGGAATCAACAGAAGCGGATTGATGTTAGCGTCATTGCGAGCATCCATATAAGCAAGCTCCAACTGCTCCATTGCCTCGTTTACCTCAGAGGCCGGTGTGGGCTTAAATCGGACTTTTCTGTTGCCTTGCTTATCTTCTTCAATAATATAGTTATCGCCCGTCTTGTATTGACCGCCGTACTCGTAACCGGCAATTTGCATCATAGTTTCGTGTAATCTTAAGATATCGCTTTGCCGTAGATCTAAAATGTCGTGGTGCAAATGAATTGCGTTCAAAGCATCCCTATAACCTGCGATTTCGCCCTCTGTATGGTTCAGGGGAGCACTGTCTTGGTTTACAATAGCAGCAATACGCTCGTCACTGGTAACGATACCTTCAATAGCATTAGAACTCTTTACCGATTGAACCTTAGCTACTGCTTCTAACTCGGTAAACACCTTGGCATATTCTTCTTTTCTTACACCGGCCATCGTCTTTAACGATGCAATACTGGATGTAAGATTAATAAGATTTGCTGGCAACAATCCGTTATTTAAAAAGGAATAATCAAACTTTCTCATATTTAGCCCTCCGTTGCTGCACATAATTATACCATAGTATATGCAGAAATTCAATAGTTAATGCATAATTGATGTTAGAAAATGTGCAGAAAATGCACCTTACACGAAGTTAAGAGCAAATAATAAACAATTACGCTACTATCAAAATAAAAAGTAGTTCAGCGCAGTTGATATGAAAGGCAACTGCGCTGAACTTTTTTGTTAATATATTTTCATGTAATATTCCTTGTTGGGGACGCGATGCTTTCAAGTTCATGAAAACTATTGAGCTTTCAGATATCAAGGATGCCATTAATAAAGCTGACTTCGCTATTCCTACAATCAGAATCGTGAGAAGTTTCTGGAGGGTGATCCAAGAAAACTCCAGAAGCTTAGTCAAGGTCTGGGACACCGCCGCTTGGAGGTGAATGATATTTATGGAGAATGAGGAGGAGATAAGTGGGCAAAGAGGTTAAGATCATTCTTAAATCCCACATATCTGAAGATGAAATTGAAGTATTAGCAAAATGCTTCCTGCCGGACATTTTAGACTTCTTTGAATCCGAAGAAGGCAGAAAAGAGTTTGAACAGTGGAAGAGAGTGTGTGATGGCAAGAACACATAACGGAATGCGGTTCGATGTTTATCATCGTACCGCATTTCGTTATGTGTTTATTAATTTAAAATACCACCATTTGCTGTAATTAGATCCTTTAACCCCTCATTTTCTATAATAGATCCTGTAAAATCACATCCCACAATATCAATTTCTGGAATAACAGGGAGGCTACAACATGGTTCAGCTATGCCAAAATCAGAAATCGATACATCCCATATTTTCACTGTTCCATCACTAGAGGAAGTGGCTATATAAAATTTTTTATCTATTTCTGGACTTGGGCTCACATTCCAAACAAAACCTTTGTGTACAGTTGAGTTATGAATGAACTCCGTAGTAGAGGTCTTCCAAAAACCGACCGTAGAATCCGTTGAACCACCGATCACATATAAATCATTTCCGGAAATAGTTGCGCCGTACATAAAATCATTATGCATTTGCGGCAAAGAAGTAATTTGATCACAAACTGTACCTTTTTCAAGATCAAAATATCTTAGTTTGATAGTGCAATCATTGGAGGAAGATATAATGAGTCTTCCATTATTAGACCAGGCAACTGCTCTTATAGGCAACTGATGTCCGCAATCAAACTTATGACACTTAAATGTTTTTAAATCCCACAATAAAATATAGTTATCGTTCCCTCCGCTTATCAGATAGTCTTCATTTGGAGATGTTGCCAAAGCGTATACTCTTTGGGTATGTTGTGTAATTTTGTTGTTTTTTTCTAAGTCATAAGGATGTATAAAACATAGCGATCCATCATCGCTTGCGCTAACAATGATATTGTTTTTTAACCAGATGACTGCATTGACAGATTCTTCGTGTTTGAATATCTTGCGTGGTCTTAACAAGGTTATGCTAGGTCCTTCCCATATTTTGACTTCATTGTCATCTGATCCAGATACAAGTGAAGAACTATCAGGTGCCCAGCTCAAGCTTTTTACACTGTCAGTATGCCCTTTTAATACAGCTAAACAACACTCTCTTAAAGGATCCCATATTCTAACAGAACAGTCATCGTAGCCAATAGCAAGCCAATGCCCATTGGGTGACCAACTAGAACACCGTGCTGCTTTGCAACACCGTCTGCCTACAACATTAAAAATAATCCTTTGATTATTTTCCTCGTCTTTTAATACATCAATACAACTAACACTGCCATCTCTCGAGCCGCATATGAGTTTGCTACAACTCCGATTCCATTCTGCAGTTATTATTTTATTGGTCTCACCATCATACCGATAATTGCCGATTTCATCGATTTGTAATTGCTCTTCAATAGTTAATAGACTTAAAACCTTTAAATTATTATTGTCAAATATAGCCAAATGATCTAATTGATCTGTATTTGAAGCTGTTATACACGAAATATCCTCTCCAATAAACTGTTTCACTAACTCTAATCTAATATCAGTGTTGTCTTCTTTCGCTAGTTGATCAACTTTATAAAAGTAAACTCTTCTTGAAGTTGATGTTACAAGATACATACCACTTTGTATCCAATTTATAGATGTTATTGGACCATCTAACTGCTTGTTATAAACGCAAGTACCATTTTCTCTCCAAACACAAAACATTCCATCATCTGAACCGCTAGCTATTGCTGTTTTGCTCTCGGTTTCCAGCCATGATAAATAACGAACATTTTTGCTATGTCTGTGTTCAAAGTCGATAGTATTGTTTTCAGAAAACATTCTAAGGTTACCATTACCATCGCCGCATAGGATTCTTTGACCAGTTCTATCCCATTGCAAACTTCTAATCCAATTTGAGCATTCACCTATAATCCTAGGAACCCATGTTAGACGTGTTTGACAAGAATCCGAGCTGGTTTTGGTTCGAGTCCAACATATTAGCTGTTGATCATCACCAGCACTTGCAATTACATTTTTATCTGTAGGGGAACACTTTGCACACCTAATATAATGCTTGTGTGGTCCGTCCAGTATTTCTGTAACGGAATTTTTATTACTGTATATGCGTATAGTACAATCATGCGATGCGCTAATGTAGTACTCCCCATTAATGCTCCAAGACGTTGAACAAACAGTATCAGAATGCCCATTACCCCAAAACGTATCATGACCTAATTTTGAATTTACGAAACGCTTATTGCTCTTTTCTGTAAGTCTGAATGTACTTAACGAAACTTGTCTTAAATCAACATTAGAAAAATCGATTTTTGATATGTCATTTCCATATACATTCTTATAAATGGATAGCATCTTCTTGATGTATTCTTCTACACCAACGCCTTTTTGATAACCAAACCCCCATATTTTGTTCCATGTGCCAACATGGTTATCTTCTACCTTCTCTGTAATGAGCAAGTCACATATAAATTGTGTCACATACAAATCAAAATCATTTTTCCATACATCAGGAATACTAACAGCGTTTTCTCCCACTTGTAGTATGTGAATTGCTGCTAGGCAATCCCGGAAGTGTTGGTGAACAAGTTGTATTATATCCCCTCTAGATTTGAATACGCCGAAATTTTTAGTAAGAAGATTAAAGAAATGAAGTGTATCAATAGTTGCTGTCTCATTTTCATCAATTGCTCTAACTATAATATTAGGCAAAGCGTCATTGATTCTGAGATTATTATAAAATGATAAAGCTTCGGATATGTACGCTTTAAAAGCATCTATACTTAAACTGAACAGATTGTTCTGCATCATCTTATAACAAATAAAAGGTGCAACGAAATGAATAGCTATGATACTTTCAAGTTTACTATGAAAATCAGCTTTACACAACTCGCTTTGCAAAAAATTCCAAATAATACTACCGCCATTATTGGCTGATCTCCAGTTAGCAAACTCACTATTATAAGATGCTTTAATTGATTCACTTCTGCTATACAGCAATAACATAAGCGGCGTATCAATTATTTTCCATAATTTATCGGATTGAATAGGGATTTTTACATTTTCTTTCTTTAAGTGTTCTCGTATTATATTTGTTGATAATGGTTCAATTGATACTTGATGCACATTTTTTAATTGAAGTTTGACATTAATATCATATCTAGAAGTCAATACAATCTGTACTCCCGCTTTTTTTGCCCATATGGTCTTTATTTCACGTATAACACTATCAAGTTTTGCAGAGGTTAGTTCGTTGAGTCCATCTAATAGGAGTATTACTTGAGGACCATTTTTCCATGGCTCATTACAAAGTTGTAATAATACCTTGAAAGCATTATCAAACGAATTTAATGTATGTTCCTTTATGTACTTTGAAATATATTCTTGATTGGCATCATTCGGCGATACAGAAAGTTCTCGTAATGGAATATAAATCGTTGGAACAGGGTAACATTGACTAAACAGTGTAACTGTTTTGCCAATACCTCCTATACCAGTAATCGAAATATGATTTTGATTTGGATCTTTCCATGTTTCCTTGAAAAAATCGCAGACCGAGACCCCTTCTTTGTCTTTGTTTATTATTGCCGTAGTTAAATATCTTTTTACTCTTCCACGCGGCAATAGTTTTTCGAAGAAACAGATATTATCTACACTGGGATTGTGTTTTCGTTCGTTTTCAAACGACAAGTTTAACATATCCTTTAACTTTTCTCGAGTTGTACTGTCACCGTGTTGTTTTTTCAATGCTTCAATTTCTTTCCACAATCTATTGATATTGTCACTATTGGCCTTTATGTTTTGTTGATTATAATACGCAGATAATTCCGGAAATTTTAAAACATGAACGCTGAACTTCTCATAGAATAAATCGTGTAAATATTTGAAATCATTACCTACTAAATACATTTCTGCATATACATCTTTTCTTTTCAAACCATTCGAGATAGCTTGTTCAAAAACTTTGCTTGTTATTCGTTTTGCTCCTAATTCGGAAACTTTTGTTTCAATATACGGTTCCAGGAAATGTGCGGCTTTTCTTGCTGTATCTGTTGATGCTTCGCTCATCATAGCTTTAAGAGTATTATTTATGCATATATTTAAATCAGCATCGAGTCGCTTTCTCATTTTCCTCTCAAATTTTGACAAAGATTGCCTATCTTTCAAGATGTCTGAAATCACCTCAATTGCAGGTTCAATGAGTGAAGCCACCGGATAAAATATTGATGCAACTGCAATTCCCAATTTAATAGTGCTTTCAATAATTTTGGTATCCTTTTTCATAGGTGTTCCTCCGAATATAGCAAAATACAAAGATTACCTTATAATTAGGATAACATAATTATTACCAAAACTCAATAGAACGCAAAAAGCTGTCACCAAATAAATAATAGTGACAGCTTTTTTTACATTAAATTGAACCTAAATAAACAACAAACCCGAACGTTTCACCGATTGGTAAACGGTTCGGGTTTGAATGCTTTGGTGCCGGTGGTGGGACTTGAACCCACACGCCATCACTGACAACGGATTTTGAGTCCGTCTCGTCTGCCAATTCCAACACACCGGCTTTTCATTGGAACGTTAACTATTATATTCGATATTATTTAAAAAATCAAGTGTTTTTTAAAATAAATATTAAAACAACCGTACACTTTGAGGTGTACGGTTGTTTTTTAGTCTTTTTTGAATTTGAAATGCCGTTCGGTACCATGTATCAAACGCTTAACATTTTCACGATGAAGCACCAAAACCATAACAGCAAGTGCCAGCAGACAAACGCTGACAAACCAACGATTTTCCTCGTTTCTCGCTACGATAAACATGGTGATCGGTCCGGAGAAACCTGCCAGGATCGATCCCAAGGAAACGTATTTGGAAATCAACACCGTGAAGATAAAAACAGAGATTCCGATTGCAAAGCATCGCCAATCCACAACCAAGAATACCATTCCGACAACCGTAACCGCTTTTCCGCCACGAAATCCGAAATATAACGGATATGCGTGACCCATAGAGCAAAAGAAACCGCTAAAGGCAACTATCGCCTGCCAATAAGACTCATCCTTAAAGATCAAACGAACAATCACCAACGGAATAAGGGTTTTAGCAAAATCGCCCAGCATCGTTAAGACACCAATAGCCGGGCCGAAAGCGCGCACCATATTGGTAGCCCCCGCATTGCCGGAACCGGATTCACGGACATCTTTTTTCATTATTTTAGAGATCAGAATGGAGCAATTGATACTGCCAATCAAATAAGATCCTAAAGCGATACCGATCAACACCAAAATAAACATACCAGTCTTCATTAGTTCTCCCCTCTCTCACGAATGATAAAACGAATGGGAGTTCCTTTAAATCCAAAGGTATCCCGAATTCGATTTTCAAGATAACGTTGATAGGAAAAATGGAAAAGATCTTTGCGATTTACAAAGAAAACAAAGGTCGGGGGCTGTGTGGAAGCCTGGGTCATATAATAGATCTTTAAGCGTTTTCCCTTATCGGAGGGCGGTTGAACCCTGGCGGTCGCATCATTCAGAACATCATTAAGCATACCGGTGGAAATTCTGCGTTTATTCTCTTCGTATGCGTCCTTGACCGCTTTCATCAGCTGTGGTAAGCGCTGGCCTTCCAAGGCAGAGATAAACACAATGGGAGCAAAAGACATAAACGCCAATTCATGCTGAATATCCGCACGCAGACGCTCCATGGTATTGGTTTCCTTTTCAATGGAATCCCATTTATTAACGGCAACAACCAAAGCTTTACCCTGGTCGTTGGCATAGCCGGCAATTTTCGTATCCTGCTCGGTAACACCCTCGGCAGCATCCAGCATGATCACGCAGACATCGGCACGTTCTACGGCCATATAAGAGCGGATCACGCTATATTTTTCGACTGCATCCTCTACTTTTTTCTTCTTACGGATGCCAGCTGTATCAATCAGAGAAAAATTGCCGATATCAGTACTATAAAGAGCATCGACCGCATCTCGAGTCGTACCCGGAATATTGGAAACAATGCAACGTTCTTCACCTAAAAGACGATTAATTAAGGAGGATTTACCTACATTGGGTTTTCCCAATAACGCCACTTTAATTGGAGCGTCTTCCTCTTCTTCTCCCTCTTCAAAGGTAAGATATTCATAGACTGCATCCAAAAGGTCACCGGTGCCACTGCCATGTACGGACGAAACGGCAATGGGATCCCCCAATCCCAAATTATAGAATTCATAGAATTCCATGGGCGGAGCACCTAACTGATCCACTTTATTCACACAAAGAACGATCGGTTTGCCGGAGCGGTAAAGCATATTGGCAATCTCACGATCGTCAGCGGTAAGGCCGGTTTGAATATCTGTCAGAAAAACAATACAGTCTGCCGTGTCAATGGCCATTTCAGCTTGACGGCGCATTTGAGTCAAAATAATATCTTCCCGCATCGGTTCAATACCGCCGGTATCGATCAACATAAATGTCTTGGCACGCCACTCTACATTCGCATAGATGCGGTCACGGGTGACACCGGGGGTGTCTTCCACGATAGAAAGACGGGCGCCGGCCAATTTATTAAAGAGCGCACTTTTTCCCACATTGGGACGGCCCACAATTGCAACAACAGGCATTCTCATATCATTCACCTCCCTAATATCTTATCCAACAAGTCACAACCGTCATTCATCGAAATATCAATGGGACGGTTAAGTTCGCAGGCGACTTCATCTAATGACATACTATCCAAAAAAAGATCCTGCTCAGAACGGAGCATACTGGATGGAATCAAGAGGCGTTCCGGCAGTTTTTCGGTTTTTAACTGAGTCACTATATCAATGCCGGTAACCAAACCGGAAACCGTGATCATCTCGCCAAAAAAGCGATTGATAATCGGATAAACCTTAAAATTCAAACCGCAAAACTTCTTTTGCACCTTTTTAAGTAGAGATTCCATATATTCTTTGGCTAAAACACCGGTTACAATACCCACATCATAAGGACGGTCGTCGGAATCCTCGGCCAAAAGAGCGTCATCGAGTTCATTCTCCAAGGAACGCATTAACCCTACGCCGTTTTCGATTTGAGGATAGCCGTCATAATATTCTTCGTCCGGAATAGGACGTTCTGCCAATACAAAAAATTCATCCGAAGGATAACATCCTCGAACTCCGGTTAACTCTTTTTGGCGGTGACCGATTTCGTCTATTAAGTCAATCACCTGAATGGCATCCTCTTTGTTAAACGGTTCCAGCGGATACAACCCTTCTCGATGGCAAGAAAGGCCCACCGGAACTACGCTGGTACTTTGAATGTAAGGCGCCAATGCGGCCAAGTCTTCCAGGGATCTTCTCAAATGTTCTCCGTCATTTACCCCTTTACAAAGTACGATCTGGCAATTCATTTGAATTCCGGCATTATAGAAACGCTTTAAGATCTCATTGATTCTTGATGCATTGGGATTTGCCATCATTTTTACCCGCAGTTCCGGATCTGTTGTGTGAACAGAAATATTGATGGGTGAAATCCGCATATCAATAATTCTCTGAATATCCTCTTCTGACAGGTTTGTAAGAGTAATATAATTTCCCATTAGAAAAGAGAGGCGTGCGTCGTCGTCTTTAAAATAAAGCGTTTCTCTCAATCCTTTGGGCAATTGGTCAATAAAACAGAATATACATTTATTCTTACAACTGCGTTGATGGTCCATCAGATAATCTTCAAAATCTAAACCCAAGGGTTCTTCACAGTCTTTTTCGATTTCAAAGAGAGTTTCTTCGCCGTCAATCTCAACCAGCAATGATAATTCTGCAGAAGCTTCATAATACATATAGTCAATAACGTCACGTACAGGATGACCATTCATGGCTATTAATTTATCTCCGGGTTTTAAACCGAGTTCTTCACCCAATGATTCCGGCATCACGCTCGTGATTAAAGTTGACATACCGACACCTCCTTTCCAATTACTTCATAACGAAGAAAAGAGAAGGCAGAACCCGCCTTCTCTTTCAACACATTAACCGATTATTCTGCGGAAGTTTCTTCAGCAACCGTAGCTTCTTCTTTCTTCGCAGCAGCCTTAACAGCGATCTTACCGTCTTTAACAGACAGATCAGCGTTCACATAGCCACACTCTGCGCAAGCTTTGTGGGGTGCTTTCATTGCATGGCACTGGGGACACTCTACCAGAGTAGGAGCGCCGAGTTTCCATACACTGCTTCTTCTTTTGTCTCTTCTTGCTTTCGATACTTTTCTCTTAGGAACTGCCATTTATCTTACCTCCAATTATGATACAAATAAATTAAAATTCTTCTCCTGATGCCTCGCAGTTACATTTGCTCAAATTAAGATTGCATCCACATACGGGACAGAGCCCCTTACAATCTTCGGAGCAAAATGTACGTTCAGGAAACTCCAGGATGATTTGATTCTTTGCTTCCTCTTCGGGATAAAAAACAAATCTCGGATCAATTAAAAGCGTATCTTCATCCTCTTTCAAAGGATCGGTGATCATACGGCGATGATTTTCGATATGCAACGTTCCGTTCACTGTCTCAAGACAACGACCGCAAAACGTTTGATAAGAAAGATCAATGCACGTATCACACATTACCAGACCGTATTTGCCTTGAATTGAAAATGAGACTTCCGGTTCCTTTTCGAAAGCGGCCAAAGCATTTAATTCTTCGTCCCCTTCTACATTCAGCGAGAATTCTATTTTCTTTTCATAACGATCTAAAATAAAGGCGTCTTTTAAATTGATTTTCATTGTTCGCTCCAATTTTTAGAAAGGAAAAAATCAATAGCAGATAATATTATAATGATAAAACCCCTGCTTGTCAACAAATATTTTTCCTTTTCGCAGATTTTTTAACGATTTGCTTTTAATTTCACAAATCGTTTTACATTTTTCTGTTTGACATATGTAATATAACGCCCCTCCAAAAGGCACAGACCTACCCAACGCCATTTTAACGGCAAAAGCATTATTTTCATGTAAAACGATCTCGGTTGTGCATTCTTCAAGCATTCACGGGTTGTCTTACTATTAACAATTTCTGCAATGTGAACACGTTTCTCCTTATTGGTCAACCCGCATGAGGGATTAGTTACGTTTTCAATACAGCCGATCAATCGTTCGACATAGCGACGAGACAGGAACTCTTCCACTTCCGGGCGCTTTACATTCCAGTAATTAAACAGTTCCACTAACCATCCATGCTCTTCTTCCCGTTTTTCAAACATTTCCTTGCGATAGCGGGTCGTTTCGCTTTCGGAGCGTTTTCGCATGAAATGATAATACGCTTTAGAGGTAACCACTACACGTTTTATATCGCGAATCACGCTCAGACAAAACGGAAAATCATCCCAGAATGTCTGCGGAAAATGTAATTTGTTTCGCCGTATATAGTCTCCCAGTATCAATTTGTTCCATGGCGTATACAGCAGATTTTGGTCAAATAGACGATAGGCGTCTTGGCGGAATTCCTCTTGGTCATTATAGATTTTGTCTTCCACCTTCTGAATCTGAACATATTTTTCATCTTCAGAATAATAAGAATCAATATAATAGCCTGAAATTACCAATTCAGCCTGTTTTTCTTCGGCCAGACGATACATATCCTCCAGCATTGTAGGCTCCGTCCAGTCATCGGAATCCATAAAGTAAAAATACTTGCCAGTCGCTTGGCGGATAGCAAGATTTCTGGCACTGGGAGCTCCCTCGTTTTCTTTGTGAATCACATGAATTCTCGGGTCGTTTTCTGCATATTCATCACAGATTTTGCCGCTTTGGTCTGGAGTACCGTCATCTATAGCCCAAAGTTCCCAATTTTGAAAAGTCTGTGCCTGAAGGCTTTCAATTGCTTTTCCCACATACTCTTCGACACCATAGACCGGCATAATTACACTAATTGCTATTTCTTTCATCATTCGCCGAAAGCCTCTTTCACCATTTTTAGCGCCGAGAGAATAACCTTATCCATATCGTAATAACAATACTGGCCGAGACGGCCGCCAAACAAGACTTTTTCCTCCTTCTCGGCTAAAGCAGCATATTTTTGATAAAGCGCACTGTTGCGTTCATCATTCACCGGATAATAAGGTTCCATCCCCTCTTGCCACGCAGCGGGATATTCTTTGGTAATCACCGTCTTGGGCTGGGTGCCATATTCAAAGTGTTTATGCTCGATAATACGTGTAAATGGGGTTTCGGAGTCGGTATAATTCACCACTGCAACACCCTGGTAATTTTCTTGATCCAAAACCTCATTTTCAAATCGAAGGCTACGATATTCCAGTTTCCCGTAGCAATAGGAAAAATAAGCGTCAAGCATACCGGTATATACGATCCGGTCTGCTTTTGCAATCCACGCTTCACGATCTTGCAAAAAGTCCGTATTCAACCGAACTTCTGCTCCATTCAACAACTTTTCGATAATTTGGTTATATCCGCCTTCCGGAATTCCCTGATAACGATCATTAAAATAGTTATTGTCATAGGTGAAACGTACCGGCAAACGTTTGATGATGAAGGCCGGTAAATCTTTACAAGACCGTCCCCACTGCTTTTCCGTATAGCCGCGAACCAGTTTTTGATAAAGATCGGTTCCCACCAAACTGATTGCCTGCTCTTCTAAATTTTGGGGCTCTCCCCGGATGGCCGAGCGTTGTTCTTCGATTTTTGCCTTCGCTTCTTCCGGCGTGCGAACACCCCACATTTTATTAAAGGTGTTCATATTAAAGGGCATATTATAAATCTCGCCATGATAATTTGCGATGGGAGAATTTGTGTAGCGATTAAAAGGAGCCAATTCATTCACATAATCCCACACTTCTTTACTTTGAGTGTGGAAAATATGGGCACCATAATAGTGAACCATGATACCCTCAATTTCTTTGCAATAAATATTACCGCCCACATGATCTCTTTTTTCAAGAACCAGGCAGGTTTTTCCTCTTTTCATCGCCTCATGGGCAAATACTGCACCAAAAAGTCCGCTTCCTACAATCAAATAATCATAGTGCATGATGAGGCTCCTTTCAAAGTTATACATAATAATATAAATTATTACATTTAAAGTATACTACAGTCTAATATGAAAAACAAGTTTTATTTTTCTTAAGAAATTTTTTCAGCGATAACGTCACAGATCTCACGAAATACCGGCGCGCACGTTTTACCGCCTGATACACCGTTTTCTGCAAATATAGTCACCACATATTGCGGATCTTCTGCCGGGTAAAAACCGGTGAAATAAACGTTTAACTTTTCAATTCCCTCTTCCATTACGCCCGTTTGAGCGCTGGAAGTTTTTCCGCCGGCCGTACCGTTTTCCGGCTTGGCATTTTGGGCCGTACCATGTTCTACTGTATAGATACAATATTGGCGTAATTTTTCAGCATTTTCTTCAGAGATCACCGATAATCCGCTGCTTTTTTCTTCGTCGCTTTTAATTTTCCCGTTCAGCCAGAGACCCTGATATAAATGAACATCCGGCATAACACCATGATTGGCAATTACCGCCGTCATACGAGCGATTTGCATGGGAGTGGCAGTTAATTCACCTTGGCCGATACACAGATTTGCCAAGGAAAGACTACTGCTTTTAACAGGAAAAGTCCCCGGAGGCGTGCAAATTGATCCTATGATCTCAATGGATTCTCCATATCCAAAACGCTCTGCCATTTCGGCAATGCGATCATAACCTAATAATTGTCCCAAGGCGATAAAATAGGAATTACAAGATTGCGCAAACGCTTCTTGCATTCCGATCATTCCATGTCCGTTATGATCGTGACATGAAAAGGTACGGTCATTAATCAAAATCCCACCATCGCAATTATATTGAAACTGTTCCAGCTCCGCTTCTAATGCACATGCTGCTATAACAATCTTAAACACTGAACCTACAGTTTGGGACGCAAATGCCCGATTTACTAATTCCCCTTCCGTTGATTGCAAATAGGATGAAATATTTTCCTCTTCATAGCTGGGGCGTGACGTGATTGCCTTGATTTCCCCGGTTTTACATTCCAGGATGATTCCGGCGCCCTTTTGAATATGCTTCTCCATTGACTCTTCCAACGCCAAACAAAGTTGATCGTCCAGCGTAAGAACAAGCCCATTTTTTGAGATTTCCGCCTCATTTCGATGAATTCCAAGCCCGGCAATTGCTCCTCGAATAGCATCTTTGGTGTAAGATACCGTAACGGAGGATGAAAACAGATCCAGATATTCTCCGTATTCTTTTTCAATCCCGGACAAACCCACCTCTCCGGCGCTATCAAGATACCCCAACAAATGGGGCGAAACACCGCTATACCTTGTTACCCCTTCGAATACACTGACTCCCGGTATATTGACCGGTTCTTTTTTGGTTTCTAAAACAAATGGGGTTTCTTTTTTTAGTTTCTTTGTTATTTTATCTTCATCCTCATTTGTCAATTCCAGCAAAACGTCTAAATATTCTCTTTGAAATCCCCTTGGATTTACAACCAGATACCAACAGGGCTGATCTCCGGCAATGGGATCCAGATCTTCATCGTAGATTATTCCTTTCGTGTGATAAAGAAGGATCTTTCCTTGCCGATTGCTTACCGCTGTTTCTGTTCGTATTGCATTATCTCCGACGGCCAGCCAAAATGTCCGAAAAATCACACCGATCATTGCCATGGCTATACCAAGATAAAACCATCCTGTTCGACGTATCATTTAAAATCATCACCCGAGTTAGTATGCGCCTTTTATTTTAAAATCCTCATTGACTTTTGACGGAATTGATGTATAATTATTATAGAACATTTGTTCTGTTATGAGGTGTTTATGGAGCGAGTTATTTTACATTCAGATCTAAATAATTTTTTTGCATCGGTGGAGGCTGTCAAGAATCCAACTTTACGGGGAAAGGCCTTTGCGGTGGCGGGAGATCCGGATAAACGTCACGGTATTATTCTTGCTAAAAGTCAGCAGGCAAAAAAATATGGCATTTCCACTGGCGAGACCATTTGGCAAGCCAAGCAAAAATGCCCCTCTCTCATTGTAGTTAAACCGGATATGAAAGCATATCACCACTACTCCGAATTGGTACAAAACATCTATCGACGTTACACCGACGAAATCGAGCCTTTTGGTATTGATGAATCGTGGTTAGACGTGAGCGGAAGCACACGTCTTTTTGGATGCGGCCCTAAAATCGCTTATCAGATACGCAATCAAATTCGAGAAGAATTAGGGATGACCGTTTCGATCGGTGTTTCTTTTAACAAGGTTTTTGCCAAATTGGGCAGTGATTTAAAAAAGCCTGATGCTACTACGATCATTTCCAAAGAAAATTTCAAAACGATCGTTTATCCTCTCCCCGTTTCGGATCTGCTGTTTGTTGGACGGTCCACCCAAGAAAAACTTCATCAATACGGAATCTATACCATCGGCCAATTGGCGACGGCCGATCCATTCTTTTTAAAAAAAATCTTAGGTAAAATGGGTTGGATGCTTTACTGCTATGCGACCGGAACGATGGAAGACTCGGCATTGAAGGAGATTCAACCCCTCAAATCGGTCAGCAATTCCGTTACGACGCCGCAAGATCTCCAGACCTTTGAAGAGGCACGTATTCAGTTGCTGATGCTGGCAGAACACGTCGCAGCCAGAATGAGGATGAAAAAACTCGCCGGTACCTTGATTACGCTTTACGTGCGAGACAATCGTTTCAACTCCATAAGCAGACAACGCCCTTTAATTCTTCCTACAAACAATGCGATGGAAATTGCTCATGCAGCCATCGAGCTCTTTCGTGAAAATTACGACTTTTCTCGGCCGATCCGGTGCATTGGATTGGGGGTTGCAAAATTACAGCAGGAAGACGAAAATCTTCAATTAACCTTATGGGATCCCAATAATAAGCGGTTGGACGAACAAAAATTAGATCACGCAGTAGATCATTTACGGGGACGTTATGGTTTTAATTGTATTGTTCGAGCAGGATGTTTGCATCAACAATTAAAAAATTACACCATTTCCCACGAACCCGGCCCCCCCTCTTCTCTATGCACGTTACCGGGATGTCATATTTAAAAAGCCAACCACAAACTGAACAAGTCCGTTAAAAACGGACAATAGAAAAAAGCCACCTCCTATGGTAGAATTAAAATACCATAGGAGGTTTTGTTATGCCAGGAATAAAAGGAATGAAAAAATATCCAACAGCAATTAGAATTGAAGTTAAGAAAAA
>JAZQAE010000044.1:0-3198 GCA_045544995.1 Eubacteriales bacterium | reverse complement strand
AACCGCATCTTGACCCAGCAGATCCTCTCCCGGCTTCCACCACGGGAACGGCGGTTGATCGTCCTGCGCTTTTTTATGGAGCAGACTCAATCAGCAGCGGCTAAAGAATTGGGCATGACCCAAGTAGCCGTCTCCCGATTGGAAAAAAAAATCCTAACAGAACTAAGAGAAAAATATTGCAAATAAAAAAGACCCCATGGGGTCTTTTTTATTTGCGCTTAACTAAGATCATGAAATTTAGAACGAGCGTAATGACGGTCAAAGCCGCCGCGGCAAAGAGGGTAAAATCCGAAGTGTCCATCAAAGCACTCCAATCCCCCTTCTTTACCAACGCATTATAGGCGGCGATCTGACTGCAAAGAGCGATCATTCCCGAAGAACTCCCAAGATAGGAAAAGAGTTTTTTTCTCTTCGAAAATAACCCAATAAATAAAAGCAACACCGCCGCAATTCCAAAGAACAAACTTAGTAGGTTACAGATTTCAAACATAGCACACCTCTTTAACGATCCACGTTCAAGTTTCGAATTCCGGCTTTGGAAAGCGATTTTTCAGCCAGCACTTTAGGAAGGGTGAGATCAAAGATCCCATCCCGGTCTCGCTCCGCCATGCCATACAAATATTCCACTACGCGCACGTAGACCTCCTCCGCACCTTCATATTCAAACCTTGAAAGCTTATATCCGTTTTGGGAAGCCAACTCTTCTCCAAGACGTACCATAGCCGGCACCGCCGCATCCCCCAGATCCCGCATGGCATCAATGTCTACCGTTTCCAGGGAACCATCCAGATAACGATCCACGTTATAATTTGCAATCAGCATATCGCTCCCGGAAAGAGCCAATACCACAAACAATCCTACGCATACCAGGGTAGCAACCGGTAACAATTTAAAGCGTTTTACCACCTGCTTAACGATAACCAGCAGAAAAACAACCGTTAAAATCACCATAAACCACCCGGCGTAGACCCGTTTCGGCGTCAAGCCGAATTGCTTTACATACAGATACAACTTAGAAAAGGCGGTTGTAATCAAAACCAGCGTAGCACCCGAAAAAATCAGCGAAAGTACGCGCGTTGTGAGCGTTGCCGTCTCCCCTTTTCGGCGCACAAATGCACCGATCATCACGATCATTATGAAGTTGAGAACCGATACGGCGCAAAGCTGAAAGAAACCGCTCCGTGCATACTCGGCAAAACTGAATCCTACCGGTAAAACGCCGGTAAATGCTGAGGTATAGTAATCCCATTGTGAAACGAAGAAAAGACCATAGACGCTCAAA
Source organism: Eubacteriales bacterium (assembly GCA_045544995.1). Taxonomy (GTDB): domain Bacteria; phylum Bacillota; class Clostridia; order Oscillospirales; family QAKW01; genus QAKW01. The sequence continues at coordinate 1,916 of JAZQAE010000044.1, read as the reverse complement.
ATAGGAACAGACGCCGCAATCGCCGTCATGCCGGGCAGTTTTTTAACCGAAGCAGAAATAGATCTGCACCGCTCAGCCGACATTTTTTCGCCGCCTTTTTGCCGGTGCGCTGAGAAAAACAAGCCGTAAAAATACATTCCAACCGGAATTCCCAAGAGTACGCTTCCTATATGTGAAAAGAAGCTTCCCCACTCAAATGAAAAAATGCGTCGAAAAAGGGATGTGAAGGCTTGATCGTAAGATAGAAGAGCAAGTGCAATGACCGTGGGAACTACTGCGATCGTCAAGCCCAGCAAAATCTTCAGGAACAAGCTTCTACCCCGTCCCTTGCCCGAGAACAACGCAGGTACCATTTTTCCAAGCGAAGTAAGCGGATAGACCAAAAGCGCTTTTAGGAAATCAAATAGCAATAAATCGGAAAAACCGGTCTCCAGTAGATTTCCGCAAATCCCATAGATCAAATAAAACCAAGTGGCCAGCGCATAGAGATACACAAAGAAATGAATTGTCGAATTGGCAGAAAGGAATAACGCCGGTGTCAGCAACAGCGCGGAACCTCCCAGTATTCCAGGCATCAAAGGGAATTTCACACCCTTCCATTTCCATAGCACCGCCGCACCAACGTAAAGAGCCAAAATCAAAAGTAAACCGCCGAAAGGATGGTTGATCACCGGAAAAACACGGCAAAAGGCATAGCCGACCAGCAAGGAAACCCACGCCAAAAGTACTTCCATAGACGAATAGATCTCTTTTACCGGCGGCTGATAGATCGGCTCGCCGGTTTGAGGATCATAACGGTAGTTATTCATCTCGCTTCCTCCTCGACAAACTCCAAAATATCTTCAATTTTACAGTCTAAGGCACGGCAGATGGCATCCAACGTCGAAAAACGGATAGCTTTCGCTTTATTATTCTTCAAGATCGAAAGATTGGCCAAGGTGATCCCCACCCGGGCAGAAAGCTCGTTCAACGACATTTTACGCCGCGCCATCATCACGTCTAAATTAATTCTGATCATCCTGCCACCTCAGACCGTCAGGTCGTTTTCCGCTTTGATCTCGGTCGCTTCCTCAATCACGTTTTTGACCACCCGTACGCAAAGCCCTAAAAAGATGCCGGCGAAAGCCACGATAAACGCCAATTGAAAATATCCGCCGATCAAAGCAAATAATACGCCCATAAATATTCCGCACCAGGAAACGCCGCGGATCAGCGCCACGCTCTCGGCAGTAAAGACCAGACCGCGGCGTACCCGAAGCAACAAGAAAAATAACATTCCGTCTGCCACAGCGCATACTGCCAAAATAACATAAGCTACCGCCAAAACGAATCCGCGCCCAGCCAACGTAATGGAATCACGCATCCCCATGTTATCCGGAAGATCGATCAGTGATCCTACCAACCAGGGCATGATCACCGCACCGCCTAAAAGAACCACCATAAAAACAACCGTCAGTATCAAAGAAAGAACCACCGAATGATTTCTTGAAATTTTAAGCATCATTTATCGCCTCCTTGACTGTATCATAGCACCCATTTTTTCGTTTGTCAACAACTTTTTATCGTTTTTCGATAACTTTAACCCATAAAGAAACCGCCAAACGGCGGTTTCTTATTATTCTACAATATTATCCCGTTTACACATTTCCCGATATTCTTTCGGGCTCATTCCAACCCGGCTTTTAAAGATACGGGAGAAGCAGTAGATATTGGTATATCCCACCGCTGTACAGACCTGAGATACGTTCAAGTCCTCTTCCTCAAACATCTTTTTTGCCCGCTGGATACGGTAGTCAATAATGTAATTCTGGGTGCTCTTGTTTTTATACGTCTTAAAGAGACGAGAAAGATAACTACGCTCAATCCCCAGCATATTGGCGATATTCTCGACGCTGAGATTTTTGTTGTAGTTTTCC
>JAZQAE010000043.1:0-8552 GCA_045544995.1 Eubacteriales bacterium | reverse complement strand
ATTTCGTCTTCAATTGCAGCAAGATCACCGTCTGATAATTTAACGTCGCCAAGATCAACGTCATAGTAGAATCCCTTTTCTGTTGCAGGACCGTAAGCAAATTTAGCCTGAGGATAAAGGCGATGTACAGCCTGTGCAAGTATGTGCGCAGCAGAGTGTCTTATTACGCTGAGTTCTTCCTCAGCAGGACAAGCTTGTGCTGTGCCGTCATTGTAAATTACTTTCATTTTTTATACTCCCTTTAATTAATTTAAAACAAAAAGCCCTTGGCAAATCAAAAAAATGCCAAGGGCGTGTAAACGCGGTTCCACCTTGTTTTATAACTTGTAAACCCTTTAACGCAGGAAACGGCATCACTTACTTGATTCGGCAATGCGGCTCAGGAGTGGTTTTTCACAAATGTTTTTCTGGGATACTTCCAGCTACTGTACCCCTCTCTGTGAGAAAAAGCAAATGCTACTTTCTCCTTCAATGCCTTTATTATTATGATAACATAAAAAGTTGAATACATCAACAGTTTTTTAAAAATAAAATAAAAAAGCAAGTCAATGACTTGCTTTTTGGAGCGGGTGACGAGGCTCGAACTCGCTACCTCAACCTTGGCAAGGTTGCGCTCTACCAGATGAGCTACACCCGCATTTTTTAGCGCCTTTCTCTCGGCGACGAACATTATTATACACGATAGGAAATAGAAAGTCAAGCACTTTTTTCAATTTTTTTAAAAAAATTCTGCGCCCGGAAAATCTCTTTCCGGGCGCAGTTTTTTATTCCAACTTCAGTTGGGCAACGTGCGTAATTTCCTCATACGCTTGACCTGCGTAATTAAATACGAAAGTCACAACATCCCCTACGTTCAAAATGGCAGCCCGCTCATCGGTAGCCACACTGAGGGCATAAATGTGCGGCGTGATCACTCCTGGATTTTTGTCATCCTCCAGCTGGAAGTAATAGCAGGTATTCCCTCCTACTACCGCACTGCGGATGGTGGCGATCTTTCCGCTGATATAGGAGTTTGCCGTCACCTGGCTCTGATCCGCAATACCGATCTCCGCCAGCTTTTTGACATACATCTGCTCGCATTTCTCCACCGTATCGGCGGCAACCACGATCTGATACTGCTGAACGTTGACCATGGCATACATTTTAACCAGATTGCTGGCATCCTTCAGCGCCATGAAATAGGTGGGCTCATCCGAGATATTGAGCAGCAACGGGAAGGTAGCGGTATACCGCATCTCCTGTACCTGACCCTCTGCCGAAGCCATAGCAGAATACTCCTCTGCACCGGCAACGGAATAGAACTTGGTCTCCTTGGTGCGCTGATTGGAGAGGATAAAGCCGATATTGGACTCATCCGCCGCCACGCTGGTGACGCCGGTATACATATAGACGTCATCCCCCTGCGCCATATAGTTATAGCCGTCGGTGGTGATGCGGCAGTCCTTCTGGGCAAAGATGGAGTTCCAGAAGCCGTTGACCAGGGTGCCGTAGTAATCGTACTGCTCGATGATCAGCTCCGCATTATAAACCCGATCCACCCAGCTGGGGATCTCACTTACCGGATAATAAACACTCTCGCCGGTGATGGCGTTGACCAGCACCGCACCTTCAATGTCCCGTCCGCCGTAAAGACCGATAGTAAATTTATAGGTGGGGCAGATCCAATAGGGAGTTCCCTCTTCGTTGACCTCAAAGGTCTCATCGGCAAAGATCTTGGTAGGATATTGGAACCGCAGATGGCGATCCAGCAAACGTCCGAAATGCTCCGCAGTAGAATACTTCATCCCTTCATCAAGGCGAATCAACTCCACTTCTTGAGTGACCATGTCGATCATCAGATAGCCGGGAACACCCTCTTTTACGTTGGAAAGCCACTTAAAGACGTCCACGTAGGTCAGAGGTGTCACCCGTACCGGGCGCCCCTTATAGTTGATCTGGGTATAATTATCCATGACGGTGAACTGGCTGACCATATCAGAAAGTTCACCCATCTTACGGTCTCCCAATTTTTGAGCAGACTGCAAATCCAACCGAGGAATATGGTCGAAGGTGATCTCCGATACGTCGGCGGAAAAATCACCGTTCTCTACCGTCAGAATTTCCCGATAACGCTTGGCGTTAAAGACCTTAGCGCCCCAGACGTTGCCGACGATCATAAAGATAATGCAAACGGCAACGATCCCTAAAAGAACCTTGATGGTCATCGGTATGCCTTTTAAATGAACGTGCTTCAATTGCTTGAAATCCTGCACCTGCTCCACCTTGGGACGAAAACCGCCGGTAATCAGGTATACCAGCCCATAAGCCACGCACAGAGAAATAATAAAGCCAATCAGCGCAGCGGAATGAATATTCAGCTCCGGCAAGGTAACGTAGAAATTCACCGCCCCGAACAACAGGGTCACAACGGCACTGATCAGATGTCTTTTGATCTTACTCATGTTTTACACCTCATTCAAAAATCTCATAGTTTTCATGGACGGCTCGATCGACTAAGCCCTCCACGTCCAGTTTTTCTTCTTCCTTCAAAATATCCGAAAGCATCGGCTTGGTCTTGGGATGCTTGGGAGTAAAGACGGTACAGCAGTCCTCGTAGGGCTGGATAGACGTCTCAAAGGTGCCGATCTTTCTGGAGATCTGGACGATCTCCTCTTTATCCATTCCGATCAAGGGACGCAGAACCAAAGCATTGGTAACGCCATCGGTCAACTGCAGAGCATCCATCGTCTGGCTGGCCACCTGCCCCAGACTCTCACCGGTAATGAGGGCACCGCAACGGGTGATTTTAGAAAGTTCATAAGCAACGCGCATCATAAAGCGCCGCATGATAACTGTAAAGTATTCTTCCTTGCAATTATCCCGAATAGCCTCCTGGATCTCGGTGAAGTGAATGACCATCACCTTCATGCCGGGACAGTAAGCACGCATCTCTTCTGCCAGGGCCAATACCTTCTGCTTGGCACGCTCTCCGGTATAGGGTGGGCTGAAGAAATGAATTCCTGTCAGTTTCAAGCCACGCTTCGCCATCATGTAACCGGCCACCGGGCTATCAATACCGCCGGAGAGCAACAAGCAAGCCCGTCCGTTGGAGCCATAGGGCATTCCGCCGGCACCCGGCTCACGCACCGCATGAATATAAGCACCAAAGTCCCGGATCTCCACCGTCACCGTCACGTCCGGCTGATGCACGTCCACCTTCAGGTGGGAGAACTCCTCTAAAAGGACGCCGCCGATCTCTCGGCAGATCTCGGGAGATTTCAGGGGAAAGCGTTTATCGCTCCGCTTAGCCTCCACCTTAAAGGTGCGAACCTCATCTAAGGTCTCCGCCAAACATTCTCTCGCCAAAGCTTTGATGGCATCCATATCCTTTTCACACATATACGCACGGCAGACCGCCGCAAAGCCAAAGACCCGCTTAGTGCGCTCGTAGACCTCTTCCATATCCGCATCCGAAAGACTGCGGATGTAGACGGTAGACTGAGCAAGGGTAATATCAAACTCCCCCAGATCCGCAAGACTCTGCTTTAAGTTCTTCAGCAGAATGGTATCGAACCGACTGCGGTTCAGGCCTTTTAATACGATCTCACCGCATTTGGCTAAAATCAATTGTTCCATTATCTGTACATCCTTTGTATTTTTTTCGGCACCTCAGCGAGGGCATCCATTAAGGCGTCCACCTCATCGAGGGTATTTTCAATTCCAAAGCTGATCCTGAGCGCCCCCATAACGGTCTGCTCATCACCGCCCAACCGAGCCAGCACCGAACTGCTCCTTGCTTTTTTGGAGGAACAGGCAGAGCCTTGGGAGACGTAGATCTCCTTCTCCTCCAAAAAGTGTAAGACGTTCTCGCCGAGATACCCTCGGCAGGAAATATTCATAATATACGGCACCCCATCTTCGGGAGAATTGATCTGCAAAAAGGGCAGTTCCGCCGCCCGTTCCAAGAACCGGCTCCGCAGCCGCTCAAACTGCGTAAGATCTTCTTTGCGGTAAAGTTCAACCGCTTTGGCCAAGCCGGCCGCCGCAGGGCTGTTGTACGTTCCGGGGATCCGTCCGCCCTCCTGCTCTCCGCCGTAGAGTATGTTTTTCAATCGAACACCTTTTTTAAGATACAAAGCACCGATTCCCTTAGGCCCTTTAAACTTATGGGCAGAGATAGAAAGACTGTCGCATTTCAAAGCCGATACCGAAACCGGGATCTTAGCAAAAGCCTGAACCGCATCTACGTGAAAATGAGCGGGTGCTTTTTTACGTTTGATGATGCCGGCGATCCGCTCGATAGGCAGACGCAGTCCGGTCTCATTATTAACCAACATGGCAGCCACCAAAATAGTCTTTTCGTTGATAGCCTCTTCAAAGGAAGCAAGGGTGGGATCGGCATAGATCACTTCCAAGCCCTGCTCTTCCAAGACCGCACCGCAGGCATAGACACTGGGATGCTCGATCTTAGAGAGCACCACCCGGTTTCCCATCCGCCGACGGACGCCCACCGCACCAAATACCGCAAAATTATTCGAGTAGGTTCCGCCGGACGTCAGCAACACTTCGTCGGGGCTACACTTCAAAACCGTCGCCACCGCGCGTTTTGCGGCCAGAATACCGGCCTCCGCCTCCAATGCCGGGCGGTAAAGTGCCGAAGCGTTGGCAAAGTGTTTTTGTTCCTCCTCGGCGATCAATTGCGAGACCGCCTCGTAGGGACGGGTCGTCGCACTGTTGTCAAAATAGATCATGAGTTTCTCCTGATGTCATAATACTATCATTTATTATACACCGAAAAATTTCCATAATCAAGCATTATTCCAAAGAGCGATCATCGCCCGGGCAGTCAGTTCCCCGCCGTAAACAGCTTGCGAAAGAGTGTTGGCAGAGCTTCCCACCTCAAGGAGGAGCGTATGGGGGGTGAAATGCGTATTGAACCGATCCCGGCGCAGATTGACCGGACGGGAAAGCTGACCGTATAGTTCCCCCATCTTGCGCGAAAGCTGAAGGGCGTATGTAAAATTCTTGTTCCAATTGGGGTGAGAAAGCCCCTTGGCATCGGTTCCGCAGACCAGCATCACCTGTGCCGCCTGCCGTCCCTCCACCTCGGTGACCGGGTAATAATCCACCCCGTTACTGCTGATAGAATCCCGATGAACGTCCAATACCACTTGAATGGTAGGATATTCTTTCAGCACCTTTTCCACCGCCGCCCGAGAATGGGTATAGGCCCCGCTGAAATCCGGCTGATTAAAGATCTCCTTGATATGAATCGTCTGAAAGCCGGCCGATTCAAAAACCTTTGCCATGGCCTCCCCCACCGCCACTACGTTTTGGGTCTCATCCGTGGTGTTTGTAAGCCCCTTTCCGTTTCGATAGCACTCGGTGGTATGGGTATGATAGATCAAAACTGCCGGTTTTCCTGCGGTAAACTTCGGCATGGAGACGGTATCATCTAAATACTTTTTTACGTCAAAATCCGTTGCATTGGCCACCGCCGTCCCGTTTACCTGACTGTAGGTACCGGAAAGAGCCGATAGATTGGCGGCCTTAACGCTTCCGCTGCCGGAGGACTCCTCCTCTTCTTCCGCCTTGGCAAAATACAAAAAATGCTCGTCCAACGCTTCGGTAAATTCCGTTGTCAGATATCGACTGATGTGACGCATAACCGGATCGGTATGCTTTAAAAGAGTCAACCCCAACTGCCGTGCAGTCACCGCTCGGGTCTGACGGAGCGAAAAATCCGCCGCCCGGGGCAACCAATATTCCCATGTAAAACCTCCGGTCACAACCAATGCGACACACAAGAGAATGCTTATCCATTTTTGCAACGCAAACACTTCCTTTCGTCTATATATATGAAAGGATCAATACAAATATTTCAAGATCTCCTCGGTAGAAAGATTGCCGTGAAAGGCTTTATTCAGCGCAAAGGCAATGATCTTGGCACCCATGTCGGTCGCCAGTTCCATCTGCCGGGGCGTAGCGATAAGACTTTCTTCGTAGGGGTGTAATTTTTCACTAAAATCCTCCCACTCTTCCCCCAAGGCATGACGCAAAAGAACCCGGCAATCCACCACCGTGGGCATCCCAATGGAGAGAACAGGAACCCCCAGCGTCTTTTTTGAGATCTCTCGCCGGGCATTGTCCACACCGCCTCCCGGCGTCAGCCCCGTATCGGAAAGCTGAATAGTTTTGCAAAGCCGTTCCAAACGACCGGTGGCCATGGCATCAATCAGCACCACCGCATCCGGCTGAAGCACCCGCACCAAACCCTCCGCCAATTCGGCACTTTCCACACCCCCGACCCCAAAAACCGGAGCCGCCATGGCAGAAACCGTAGCATATTCGCTGGGTTTTGGATCAAGAGGACGGGTCACCATCAGTCGTTCCACCGCCTTAGCGCCCAGACTGTCCGGCGTGATGTTGGGATTTCCGATCCCCAAAACCAAGATTTTTTGCTTATCCTTCAGCATCATCGCCAACCGCTTCGATAATACCTCCGCAATCTCTTCAAAAGCCGGTTCTCCGATCTCATAGGATTTCTCTGTTTCCACCGTAATATAACTTCCCACCTCCCGGCCAATATAAGCGGCACCGTGAGCGTCCTCCACCGTCACCTCACTTAGTGTGCAGTGTTCCAGCTCCTGAATTTCATTGCGGATTCCCCGGGGCAGTTTCATTTGTGCCAGTTCCAATTGCTCGATCATTAAATCAGAAGGAATTTTTAACATCGTATCACCTCCCGATTAGTTTACACAGAAAAAGAAAAAATGCTCACCGAAGTGAGCATTTTTATTATTGAACGTCCAATTGATCGGCGATGGGCTCTGCGTAATCGCCCTCGTAAAGCTCGATCATCCCCTTATCGCAAAGGGAAGCCAACTCCGGATCGATGGGCAGTTTTGCCAAAACTTTCAAGCCGTGCTTTTCGGCGATCTCGTCCACGTGGCTTTCGCCAAAGACGCTGATCTCCTTTCCGCAATCGGGGCAACGGAGGAAACTATAGTTTTCCACAATACCCAGAATGGGAATATTCATCATCTCCGCCATCTTTACCGCTTTGGTAACGATCATGGAAACCAGATCCTGCGGAGAGGTTACCACGATAATACCGTCCACCGGCAAAGACTGGAAGACCGTCAAGGGAACATCACCGGTGCCCGGCGGCATATCCACAAACATATAGTCCACGTCGTTCCAGATCACGTCTGTCCAGAACTGCTTGACTGCACCGGCGATGACCGGACCTCTCCAGACCACCGGAGAATCCTCGTCCTCCAGCAATAAGTTTACAGACATCACCTGCGTTCCCATTTTAGACTGAACCGGATACAAGGCATTTCCGTCAGACTGTGCCTTTTCCTTCAAGCCGAAAGCCTTAGGGATCGAAGGCCCGGTAATATCTGCATCCAGAACGGCAGTCTGATAGCCTCTTCTCTGCATTGCAACGGCAGAAAGAGAGGTCACCATGCTCTTACCGACGCCGCCCTTTCCGGAGACCACGCCGATAATCTTTTTTACGTTACTCAGCTCATGGGGCTTTTCCATTAAGCTTTCGGGTTGCCCCTTTCCGGAACAAGCGGAAGAGCAACTCTCGCAATCATGCGTACAACCCATTTAAAATACACTTCCTTTTTGTGACATTATAAACAGTATACCCTCTCCAAAGAAAAAAGTCAATTCATACTTTCTTTCCTGATAAAAATATGATAAAATAATAGAAAAGGAGTGATTTTTGTGCCCAAACCCATTAAAAAGCGCACACCGCATCAATATGCAGACCGTTTCTACGACTACCTCATAGCGCATAAAAAACAGGTTCTCCGTTATATTACAGTCGCTCTGGTGACCGCCTTAATTCAATTCGTACTGGAGCGTCTTCTTCCCACGAAAGGAGCCATCATCCTCCTTCCCCAAGCCCTGCGGTTTCTCCTATTATTCTACGCATTGAAGTACTGGGCATATCGGGAAGCGGGAACCGGATTTTTCTATACTGCCCGGCAGATGATGCTCTCCATTATGGCAGTTATGTTTGGCACCTGGCTTCTTTATCAGTTGATCCTCCTCTTTGCCGATCTGTTGGGCGGGGGTGCTCTGCTCAGTTATATCGGCAAGGCCATTTTGGAACTCCTATATTTTTGCCTCTTTCAGTTCTTGATTTTTAAAGAGGCGAAAAAGGATTGATTTTTACTGAAATCCATGCTAAAATAGTATTATCTATGAAAGGGGCTTAGTTGCTTTATGAAAAAGAATCAAATTATCATTTTAATATCTGTGATTTTGAGTGTTGCCGCAGCAGTAACGGCCACCCTTTTGGTCCTCAAGCATCTTGCCAAGAAAAGAGCCGAAATTGCTCCTGCGAATCTGGCTTTTGAAAATGATTTCACCGAGGAAGAAGACCTTCCGGAAGAAGAATAATAATAATAAAAGGGGATGTAAAAAAAGTCCGGAACGCAAAAAGCAAGAAAGAACACAGAAAAATATAGATTTATAAAAGTTTTCATATCCCAAAAGGAAGAAAAAATCGCAGAACTGCGATTTTTTCTTTTTATATGACGCTTTTTGCTAAT
>JAZQAE010000042.1:0-1674 GCA_045544995.1 Eubacteriales bacterium | reverse complement strand
GTAATTTTTAGTATAACAATCGACCTGTGGTTTGTCAATAGTTTTTTGTAAAAAAGATTCAAATCATGATACGAAAAAGTTTCGCAAGCAAAAGTCTTGATTTTGTGTTTGATCGCATTTATACTTTTTACCAAGGAGCGTGAAATTATGTTTGATACGATTATTACACCGAATATACCGGAATTAATTGGACGGTCCGATTCGAAATCTATCCAAAATGCTGTCGATTATGCCAGTAAAAATGGCATAAATTCCGTGACGGTTCCTCGTCTCAATGCCCGCACCGGTCAGCCTTGCTGGGAGATTGGTGAGGCAATCATTTTGCCTTCTGAAATGGAAATTATTTTGGAAAATGCCTATCTGCGTCAGGCAGACGGCTGTATGGACAATATTTTCCGCTGTTTTGCCGATCCGGAGAATGAGGGACACACTTTGGCAGAGCAACGGCATCATATCACGATCCGTGGTACGGGCCATGCGATTTTGGATGGTGGGGAACCCAATGGATTGACGCAGAAAACAAGCTTGGTAGACGGCAATCCTCACATTTCTCGCAACAACCTAATTCTTTTCTATAACATCCGCGACTTTGTTATTGAGAATTTGGAGCTGCGCAACCAGCGTTGGTGGGCGATCAATCTGCTTCATGCAGAGCGCGGTCGTATTTCGCAAATTCATTTTGCGGCAGAGTGCGATCGTCGCAACCAAGATGGGATCGATCTCCGGTTGGGCTGCAGTAATATCCTGATTGAAAAGATTACGGGACAGGCAGGGGACGACGTGGTGGCACTGAGCGCCATCGACCATCCTGAAAACCCGAGTGGTTTAGGGTGGATTTATCGGGTTGAGGGTCATGAGATCGATATTCACGATATTATCATTAAAGATATTATCGCCACTTCGGTAGAGTGTTCCGTCATCGGTATCCGTAATACCGATGGGAAGAAGATCTATAACGTTACCATTGATAATATACATTGTACCGATAACTATACAGCCGAGGACGGCAAGGTCTATCCGGACTATCCCAAGTTCAGACTTCCTCAGTTTGATATTAATCGGATCCGTAAAAGCAATGCCCCTTATACCTTGATCCGTTTGGGACAGCCGGGATATTTCAAGGAGCGTCCCAACCGGTTGGGTGAACTTTATAATATCCATGCCACCAATCTGCATATGCATATGGGATGCGTGGTTCTTTGCAACGTTTCCCTGGAGAATAGTTACTTCGGTAATATCTATGCCGAAAACGATGTGGACTATATCTTTACCACCAAAGAGGCTCGGGCAGAGCGTACCTACGGCGCAGATCTTCGCAACGTGGTGATCGAGAACGTCTTCTATCAAAATAAGGATAACGAATTTGCCACCGCCTTTGATTTCGACATCAATGAAAAAGATTTTAAGGCAGAGAACGTGGTAATTCATAACGCCTTTTTGGGAAATTGCAAAAATGTCTTCAATGTGAAGATGGATGGTGAGGTCCATTATTCCGGTGTTCACGGCACAAATGTAGAAAAAGAAAGCGGAATCGTAAAAAGAGAGCGTTAAGCTCTCTTTTTTATTGCAAAACAGATAAATCTATGGTAGAATAACAATGTTTAAAATGGGTAATATAGCGTTCTTTGAAAAGGAGACCAAATGGAAATTTTTAATCTGACACTGAGCCAAATG
>JAZQAE010000041.1:0-2715 GCA_045544995.1 Eubacteriales bacterium | reverse complement strand
CATACTGCCCTTCAAAGAGATCGATCTGATGATCGTTGACCCCGATATATTGAATTGCATCACTAATATACATCTTATTTCACCTCGAAATAACTATAACATAGTATCAAAGAAATTTCAATTAATATTCCGAAAATAAATAAATAGACATCCGCCTCCGTTTTATTTATTTTTTCATAACGAACCCTGGTCGATCTCACTGTTAATATCCGATCGCCAACCCAAGAAGAAGCAATAAAGCAGTCAAAATGAGGTTTAAAATCTGGAATTTCCAGCTCCATTTAAACCATTTGGTATATCCTACTTCCGCCAAGCCGAGACTGATCAACAATGCCGGATTGGTGGGATAAAACACATTGGAAAAACCGTCGCCAAAGGCGAACGCCACAATGCACAATTGCGGAGAAATCCCAAAGATCTGTGCCAGGGGCATAATCAACGGTATCAGCATAAACGCCTTGGCAGATCCGGAGGGGATAAAGAAATTCATCACCAAAACGATCAGATAAATAAACAAGATCACCGTCCAGTTGGGTAACCGCTCCGCCAACCCTACGGCCCCGTGAAGAACGGTATCCAAGGTATGGGCCTCTTCCAAGGTATATTTAATGGAGGAAGCCATCAGGATCATCACTACCGCCGGCAGGATCCCCAGCACCCCGGAGCCAAAAGCCCGTCCCAAGGTTCCCGGTGTCATGCCGGAGAGCAAGGTAGAAAGGATCCCTGCCAAAAGAAACATCACCGCCACGATGATCATGGTATAGTCCTGCAAAGCCGGGATAAATCCGGACGAGAGGATGATGGCAATACCGACCCCTAAAATTCCGCCAAAGCAAGTAAGAGCCCGATCCATCCGAGGATCTCCCACAAAGGTACTCTCGGCACGTTCCGTCAGGGGTCGCTGAATTTTCTTTGCATAGAGCAAAAGAAAGCCCAACAATAATCCATAGATCAAAATAAAGGCCAATCCACGGAACCACGCACCGGAGAACATCGGCAATCCCGCCAATTGCTGCGCCACACCCACCGTAAAGGGGTTGCAGACGCCGGATGCAAAACCGCATCCCACCGCCAAAAGACTCATACCGACGCCGGTCAGAGCATCCCAGCCCAATTGAACCGCCAATGCCACCACAATGGGAACCAAAGGAACACACTCCTCAAAAGAACCGATCATGGCACCCATGGCCATGAAGAAAAAGGTCACCTCCGCCATGAACCGATACCGCACACCGCCAAACCGATGCACCATTTTATCCAGCATATATTTCATCAGGCCGGAACGTTCCAGACCGTTAAAGACTCCGCCGATCACTAAAAGAAAAGCAATGACCGCAATCAATGCGCCGTTACCGGACGCTCCCAACACCAAAACAGGGGAAAAAATCCATTTCCAAAAAGGAATTCCGCCCTCCACGTAGGAAAATCCGCCTGCTTGATCGATGAGAAGATTGCCGTTTGCATCCTCGTATCTGACATATTGTCCGCCCGGCACCGCCAAGGTCAGGATATAGGTCAGCACCATCAGGACAAAAATCACCGCAATCGCCGTAATAAATGACCGTACCCCAATGTTTAAACCCTTATTCTCATTTTTCTCCATAAAGATCTCCTTCTAAAACACTTTATATCATTTTAACATAATATAATAAAAATGCAAACAAAAAGCTTCCCATTCATTTTTATTCTTTTTACTTAATTTTCGGCAGGCTTGCGGCAGCCACAGACTGACCCACACGACGGGAATTCTCGTCGGGGATGTGCAGCTGGATCTTCTTGGCCAGTTCAGGAAATTCCTTATCCAGAACTTCCTGCGCACGCTCCAGAAGAATGACACCGCCCTCACCGGAGGTCACACGGCCCATGATGAGTACGTGTTTGATGTCGTAGAACTCGGTATAGTAAGCAATGGCATAACCGAAGTATGCACCAATAGTGTCGTAGATGGCGGCAGCAAGCTCGTCGCCTTCCTTCATCAAGCCCTGAACCACCTTCAGTTTCTCAGCGGGAGAAAGATTTTCGTCCAGTTCGATCCCGGCGAAGGGAGCCAATTTGATGACGCCGTCCTGAGAAAAATACTTTACACCGCAGCCATAGTCGCCGGACCACTCGTCCACCATGGCATTCTCACAGAAATCCACCGGAACGAAAGCCAGCTCATTCAGCCAACCGGTGATGTTGCCTTCCGGATCCACGTAACCGCCGGCCTCGGAAGTACCCATTGCCACGCCGAGAACGGAATCATCGTTCAGATCCATAGCGCCGGCCAAAGCCGTCACATCGCCGTCGTTGGCCACTTCGATGGGGATATTTTCGCCGATCTCTTTGGCCACGTCCAGATACATATTCTTTACCCGCTTCTCAAAATCCTCATCGCTGACTTTCAGAAAGAGAGAAGCCACCATAATGCGGTTATCCACGTAAACACCGGCGCTGGAAACACCGATGGCATCCACACGGGGCATATGGGAAGCAGCAGTCTTCATTGCCTCCAGAATTCCCTGATACTGATATTCGGGATCACTGTTGATCTTGGGGAACCAGACCACTTCTTCGGAATAAACGCTCTCGCCGTCGATGACTGCGCTGACCTTGCGGTCGCTTCCGCCTGCATCAAAACCGATCCGGCACCCGTCCAGATGACGGCCGATGGGAGCAGCGGCAGACTTATCCTTGGGAGCATCCTCCAAAGCACAGGTCTCCACCACAAACGGC
>JAZQAE010000040.1:0-24702 GCA_045544995.1 Eubacteriales bacterium | reverse complement strand
GCTACGATCCGACTTTCTTTAACCTCCTCGCTATAAAGATATTTCTTTTTCAACTCAAGATAAAGTGTTTCATCTCTGGCCAGCATATACATTTCCAAAACATCGGTTAATGCAGCAGTTTTTGGAATCTCTTTGATTCTGATAAATTCATTAAAGATTTCTTGAGTAGTATCGGGAACCGATTCAGTCATATAATTTTGACGGGGCATTTTAAGTTTCTCCTTACTTTATTTGTACCATATAGCCGTTCGACTACTCATAGTGTACCATACCACCGACCGACTGTCAAGCTTTTTACATAAAAATCTTAAAAATCAAGGCAGAAAGATTGTGCCGATAAGAATATTCTTATTGCTGTTTATATCGCACCATAGGATACAATGAGCCATGAGCAAGGTAAAGGGTTTTAGGTTTTTCTAAAAAGTGGAAAATGTGCCGTACATTTTCCCTGCTTGTTACGGTATAAGACAAATATTAAACGGATGTGTAGAATCTCTGCACATCCGTTTTACTATCTCAAGAGAAAATATTTTAATAGTGATATTGTGAGACAGGTCTCACAGTGATATTTTTGATAAATCAAAAGTGATATTAAAACCTTGCGGTTTTAGTGATATTTTATTCGCTTATAAACTGCCGAAGGCAATAACACTTGTCGCAAGACAAATATCACTGCGAAGCAATATAACTCGCCGTAAGGCGAATAAAACTGGCGTAGTGTCCTTTAGAACACTACGCCTATGCAGTGCTGTCACTTTTTATTTTAAGGTTGCTTCCACATACAGGCCCTTATGGTCGGCGATAAATCCGTCGTTGATCATATGGGGCATGACTTCATAGTGGGTGGGAACCACGTTATCGGGAGAACACATGACGTAGTCGATAATGTGATTACCGCCGCCATTTCCCGGAGTATATCCGCCGTTGGTATAGGTCTTATCAAAGCCGAGATAATCGTTGACGTCTACGAAATCGGAGATCAACTCGGTATAACCGGGGCTCCAGGGCTCGGTATTAAAGTCGCCGGACAGGAAGACGGGAAAATCCTTAAATCCGCCCCGGTCGGTGGCGTGCTTATAGATCAGTCTGGCACTGCCGGTGACTGCTGCGTCAGAGCCGGTCATGTGGGTGCAGTAATAAAGGAAGACCTTGCCGGTAGCTTTGATCTTCAGCTTTGCCCAGGTGACGCCACGGTAATGGCCTGAACCCCATCCCTTAGACGGTACGGTAGGCGTATCGGAGAGCCAGAAATAGCCGTCGTCCAACAACTCAAACTTGGTATGATCGAAGAGCAGGGGCTGGGCTTCCTTACTATCCTCCGCACGGTAGGTATAGAGCATGGTGTATTTGGGTCCTGCCACGTTCTTTTCCAGATAATCGATCCACTGGGGGGTTGCTTCGGAAAGGGCCATAATATCCGGCTGTCTTTCGTCCATCAACGCTTTGAAATTGGGGGCACGGTCGGCAATCATCTTGCCGGGACCGTCGTCGACACAACGGATGTTATAGGCGACGATCTTCAGTTTATTGGCAGGATCGGTGCCCTCCAGGGGATTCTCATCATTCCCTTTCCCCTCGGAATTCCCCTCATTCGGGGTCTCATTCGGGGTCTCGTCCGGGGTCTCATCCGGAGTTTCATCCGGCGTTTCATCCGGGGTCTCATTCGGAGTCTCGTTCGGAGTTTCATCCGGGGTCTCGTCCGGCGTTTCGTCGGGGGTCTCATCGGGAGTCTCAACCCGAACCGGCTTACTGCCGGAGGGGACGTACTCTTCCTTTTCCACGTAGGTATCCACGACGGCATCCCCCTCTTCCTGCGGGACAGAGGAACAGCCGGCCATAAGACCTACCGCCAAGACCATCATCATCAGAATTGCGATCCATCTTTTCATATGCTACACCTCAATCTTTCAATTCTACTTCGGCGTAGAGTCCCCGGTGGTCGGAGATCCAGCCATCAAAATAATTCTCATTCAGTACTTTATACTTCAAAGGAATCATCTTCGACGGGGTATAGAAGATATAATCCTTGATACTGCAGAAAGGACGGTCGTCTGCCCATTTATTATACCCGTTATTGGTAATGGACGGATCAAACCCGAGATCTACGTTAATATCCTTAAACCGGCCGCTCTCGTTGAGGATCCGGCAGCACTCGCTCTCGGGGGGGACGTTGAAATCCCCGGTAAAGAAGGCGCCGTATTTACTGAAAGCGCCCCGATATGCCATCCGTTCCAGCACCATCTCGGCACTGCGGGCGGCGAACTCTCCGCCGTTCAGGTGGCTATTGGCAAAGATAAACTGCTCGCCGGTCTCCTTGATCTCCAGCTGGACCCAGTTACAGATCCGGTTATGCGGAGCGCCCTCCATCCTGGATGGAGCGTCGGGGGTATCGGAGAGCCAGAAGTAGTCTTCCTTGACAAGTTTGAATTTATCCCGCCGCCATAGAACGGGATTGGATTCCCGGTCGGGTTTCCGGTAGGTATACCGCATCTTATAATCCTGATACAGACGGTCTTCGAGTTCGTTGATCCATTCCGGTCTTGCTTCCTGCAGACCGATAACGTCCGGTTGGTATTTCCGGATCAACGCTTCCAAACGGGGCGCACGGTCGGCGATCATTTTTCCCTCGCCGTCCCCGATACAGCGGATATTATAGTCCAGAATCTTCAATTTGCTTCCCATAAGAAATCCCTCGCTTTCATTATACCACAAAAAGAATGAAAAGAAATACAAATTTCGAAACAATTTTTATAAATTTCATAACTTTATTATAATAAATAGATTAAGATATGTAAAGGTAAAATCGGATACATTTTTTGTAATATCGGCCACTTCTTGACATTTCCAAACTTTTCGGGTATACTGTTAAAAATGAGAATTATTCTCAAATTGGAGGAGACTATGGCTGGATATCTCACAAAACCCCGCCGCCAGGTCCTGAATTTCCTGGCGGAACAACCGGATCAGAGTTATACTGCCGAAGAGATCGCTCACGCTTTGGCGGAGCGTCACGGCGACGAAGCCCCCGGCAAAAGTACCGTCTATCGGCTGATGGGAAAGCTTTTACAGGAGGAGCAAGTCAAGCGGTTCGAGCCGGAAGGCTCCCATCGTTCTTACTATCAAATGATGGGATGCTCCCACGATCATCTGCATCTGAAATGTACCGATTGCGGACGGCTGATCCATATGAACGAGGGCACCTCTGCCCATCTTTTGCAGGAGATCCTGCGTGCAAACGGTTTTTCGGTCAACGAACATCAAACCGTCATTTTCGGACGGTGTAAGGAGTGTGAAGCATGAAAAAAGTTCTTTCTTTATTGTTGGTTTTACTCCTGCTGATTTCCACGGCAGGATGCGGTGCGCCCGCCGAAAGTGATAAGCTACAGGTTATCTGCACCGTTTTTCCCCAGTATGACTGGGTCCGGAACATCGTCGGCGAGACCGACGGCGTGGAGATCACCCTTTTGATGGATAACGGCGCCGATCTCCATAACTATCAGGCCTCGGTGACAGATCTCACCGCCATCTCTCAATGCGATCTCTTTATCTATATCGGCGGAGGTTCCGACGCCTGGGCGGAGGATGCTTTAAAAAATCCCCTCAATCCCAAGCGAAAGACCCTCTCCCTTTTATCGACGGTCACCCCCCTATGCACCGCCCATGAGCATGAAGATCACGCCGAAGAGGAGCATCACCACGACGACTATGACGAACACGTCTGGCTCTCTTTGAAAAATGCTGAAACAGCGGTAGAAAAGATCACCGCCCTTTTGGCGGAGATCGACCCGGAGCACGCCGCAGATTATCAAGCCAATTCTTCCGCCTATCGGGCAAAGTTAGGGCTTTTGGAACGGCAGTATCAAGCCGCCGCAGATGGTGCAAAGTACAAAGATTTGCTCTTCGCCGACCGATTCCCCTTTGGCTATCTGGCACGGGACTACGGGCTCAACCATCACGCCGCCTTTACCGGTTGCTCCGCAGAGACGGAGGCCAGCTTTGCCACCCTCACCCATCTGACCCAAAAACTGGATGAATTGGATCTGCCGGCGGTATTGGTCATCGAGACCTCCGATCAGTCCATCGCTAAGACCGTTCTGCAAAACAGTCAAAAGAAGGACCGTCCCATTCTGGTGATGGATTCCATGCAGTCGGTAACCCAAAAGCGCATTGACGGCGGTGAGAGCTATCTCACCATCATGGAACAGAATTTAACGACGTTTAAAAAGGCATTAGGAGTATAAATATGGCCCAATTAACCTGCCAGCACTTAACGCTCGGCTATGACGGCAAGACCGTCGCAGAAAATATCAACTTCGAGGTGTGTAAAGGAGATTACCTTTGCATTGTGGGGGAAAACGGATCAGGAAAAAGCACCCTGGTCAAGACCCTCCTGCACCTGAGAAAACCGCAGGGAGGCACCATTCTATTTGGAGACGGGCTGACCCAGAAACAGATCGGCTATCTGCCCCAGCAGACGGTGGTGCAACGGGATTTCCCCGCCTCCGTGCAGGAGATCGTCCTCTCCGGATGTCTCAACCGGGGCGGTTTTCGACCTTTCTATACTAAATCAGAAAAGCGTCTCGCCGCCGAGACCATGGAAAAAATGGGAATCACCCATCTGGCACATCGGTGCTATCGGGAACTCTCTGGCGGTCAACAGCAACGGGTACTTTTAGCCCGTGCGCTTTGCGCCACCCGGGAAATTCTCTTATTGGACGAACCGGTGGCAGGCTTGGATCCCAAGGTCACCAAAGAAATGTATGAACTGATCGCACGGCTCAACCGGGAGGACGGCATTACCGTCATTATGGTCTCCCACGACGTGGGTGCAGCGGTCAAATACGCCAGCCACATCCTCCACGTCAGCCGAAAACCGCTCTTCTTCGGCACCAAAGAGGATTATCTCACGACCCCCGTCGGTCAAGCCTTTGCATCTTTAGGAGGTGACAACGAATGATGGAACGGATCATGATCTATTTTTCCTATCCTTTCGTACAATACGCCCTCATCGTCGGCGTGCTGATCGCTCTTTGCTCCTCCCTTTTGGGGGTTCCCTTGGTGCTGAAGCGGTTTTCCTTTATAGGGGACGGTCTTTCCCACGTGGCCTTTGGCGCCTTGGCCATCGCCATGGTGCTGAAACTGACCAATACCATGGTGTTGGTTCTGCCCATCACCGTCCTTACCGCCATCCTACTTCTGCGGAGCGGTCACCACGCCAAGATCAAAGGGGACGCTTCCCTCGCCATGATCTCGGTGGGAGCCTTGGCACTGGGATATCTCATCATCAATAAATTTGCCAAGACCGCCAATATCTCCGGCGACGTCTGCAGTACCCTTTTTGGCTCCACTTCCATTCTGACCTTAAAGCAGTCGGACGTCTGGCTGTCCGGCGGTATGTCGATTTTGGTCATCGTCCTTTTCCTCTTGTTCTATCGGCAAATCTTTGCCGTCACCTTCGACGAGACTTTTGCCACCGCCACCGGCGTTAAGGCGGATCTCTATAATCTTTTGATCGCCGTCATCACCGCCATCGTTATCGTGGTGGCAATGAATCTGGTGGGCTCTCTCCTGATCTCCGCCCTGGTCATCTTCCCCGCCCTCTCCGCCATGCGGGTCTTTAAAAAC
Organism: Eubacteriales bacterium; assembly: GCA_045544995.1. GTDB lineage: Bacteria > Bacillota > Clostridia > Oscillospirales > QAKW01 > QAKW01. The sequence goes on along the minus strand of JAZQAE010000040.1, from coordinate 19,077 downwards.
TTTAAGGCGGTCATTCTCTGCTCCGCCATCATCTCCACCTTGGCCGCCTTTATCGGCATCGTCCTCTCCATCTTAGTGGACGGCACGCCGGTGGGCTCCGCCATCGTTACCGTCAATATCATCGTCTTCTTTATCTTTAGTCTGATCGGAAAATTAGGAGGTAAAAAAGCATGAAAAAGTTTCTCGCTCTTATCACGTTCATCGCAATCATCCTCACCACCGCTTCCTGCGGCGCCGGCGGCGACGTGGTCAACCTGATCCCCGACGACGTCCTCAGCCCGGTGGCCATCTACTCCATGGCGGAAAACATCGTCCAGCAACCGGCAAGCTACGTGGGCAAGGAATTCAAGGCCGAGGGGCAGACCTACTGCATGGACACCAGCAGTACCGGCTACTATATCCGCATCAGCGACAGTACCGCCTGCTGTTTCGTGGATATTGAATTTAAACTAGCAGACGGACTGACCTATCCGGAGGATTCCTCCTATATCCAGCTCTTCGGCACCATCGCCTCTTATCAGGGGACGGACGGCTCCACCGTCATTCGCTTTGACGCCGATAAAATCATCTACGAGGAAGAATTAAGAGAACTCTACGATGAGGAATAAGAATGCAGAATGCAGAATTTTGGACAAAAACCGTGCCATCAATGGCACGGTTTTCGTCATTTTTTATTCTTTATTCTTTTTATTTACAAACTCCCCGCCATATGTTACAATATAATTGACAAATCTTGAAAGGAGTACATATATGTCTTTACCCGTAATTACCATCGAACGCTCCTTTGGTTCCGGCGGACGGATCATCGGAGAAAAAGTAGCCACTCTGCTGGGCATCCCTTTCTATGACCGGCACCTCATTCAGATCACCGCTGAAAAGAGCGGTTTCCACGCCGCTGTGGTGGAGCAGATGCAGCACCGTAAACCGGCGAGCCTGCTCTATACCCTTTCCGGCTCCGGGATGGAGTTCCCTCTCCAGGATCAGGTCTTCTTTGCCCAGTCCGAAGTCATTCGGGAGCTGGCTGCGGAAGGCCCCTGCGTCATCGTAGGCGGCTGTGCAGACAGTATTCTGGAGCATAAGACCAAGGTCCTCAAGATCTTTATCCACGGACCCTTGGAAGAGCGAGCCAAACGTACCGAAGAGGTCTATAAGACCGAAGCCAAGGACTATAAAGACTACGTCAAGAAGATGGATAAAAAGCGTAAATCCTATTACGATTATTTTGCCCATCGCACCTGGGGCAAGGCGGAGAATTATCATCTCAGCCTGGACAGCTCCATCGGCTTAGATCTGGCGGCAGATATCATCATGCGCGCCGCAAGGGAAATGTCCGAAAAAGAATAAATAAGAAATAATAAATAATAAAAAACGTGGAAACCCGTCCCCTTTTGGGGACGGGTTTCTTCCGATTTTATTCTTTATTATTTATTCTTTTATTTAACGTTTAGAAATCAATCTCAAATAGAACTCAACAGTTTTTTCAATGGTCTCAACAGGGATCCGTTCGTCGTTGCCGTGGATGGTGCCACGTTCCTCTTTGGAGAGCGCCATGGCGGAGAACCGATAGACCTTATCCGAGATGGGGCCGTAGTGACGGGAGTCGCTGCAGGCCAGCATGAGATAGGGCGAGACCAAAGAGCCGGGCCAAGTGGCGGAGATGGCCTCTTTCAGTTCTTCCCATTCCGTACAGTGGGTATCGGAGATGGGAGAAGGTTCATTGCCGTCCATCAAGGAGATCTCCACCTGGGGATCCTTTACCGTCCGGCGAAGATACTTCAAGGTGGAGTCCACCGTCTCACCGGGGATGATCCGCAGGTTGGCGGTCATTTTAGCATAGGCCGGCATGACGTTCAAGCCCTTACTGCCCTGCATGGTGGTAAAGGCGCAAGAAGTGCGCATCAAAGCGTTGAGTTCACCGCCGGACTTTATACAGATCATATCGAGGACCGGCAGGAAGCACCAAAGGTTGGCGAAGATCATCCGATAGAGGAAGGTGGAATGACGGCCCAAGAGGTCGAACATCTCTGCCGCAGGACGGGTCAGATGCCTTTTATCCGGATGGTTTTCCACCTGGATACAAGCCTGAGACAGAATTCCCACCGCCGTATGAGGCGGAGGAGATGACGCATGACCGCCGTTGCTTTTGACTTCAAAAGCCACGTTCATCAAGCCCTTTTCGGCAATACCCACCACCGCACAGGGGCGCTTAACGCCGGGGAATACGTTTTCCACCACGGCACCGCCTTCATCCACCACCAAGCCGGGGGTGATCCCCTGCTCACGGAACCAATTTACAATAGCGATGGCGCCGTTGCCGTTGACCTCTTCGTCCCCACCAAAGGCGAGGTAGAGATCCTTTTTAGGTTGGAAGCCCTCCCCGATGAGTTTTTCTGCCGCTTGAAGGACGCCGTTGAAGGTGGCCTTGGTATCCAGCGTACCCCGTCCCCAAAGGACGCCATCCTCGATGATGCCGTCGAAGGGCGGTTTTTTCCAGTTGGCTTCTTCCACCGAAACCACGTCGTAGTGCGCCATTAAAACAGTGGGATCCCCCTCTTCCTTGCCCTTCCAATGAAAGAGCAACGCCCGAGGATCGGGACGGTGGAGGGTACAGGTCTTAAAGACCCCGGGAAACATTCCCGGCAAGAGATCGTAAAGCTTTTGAAATTCCGCTTCGTCCTCCTTGGCGGGATCCCGATCGGAGACGGTCCGGCAACGGATCATCGCCTGAAGATCCCGCACCGCCTTTTCTCTGTCGAAGTCCACCGGTGTGGTGTCCGGCGCCTGCTCCGCATGGGGACGGAAGAGAGCGGTACGGATCAGCACCACCGCCAAAAAGAGGGCAAGCAGACCCAATAAAATCCAAAGTACAAGCATTATAATTTTCCTTTCTTATACAGCACACGTGCCACGGCGATGGCAATCAAAGCGCCCACCGGCACCAGGATGCCCACCAGGCCGTCCAAGCCCTGCACACCGCAGATGGGCAGGATGATGTAGATTGCCAGCATCACGCCCACCGGCGCTACGGCCAGTTTCCAGTTCTTGGAGATATACACCACGCCCAAGGCACCGAAGAGCGCCGGCAAAATATTATTGAAAGCCGGCTCCAGCACCGGATTTTCCAGCACGGGGGTCAAGGGAACGATCATCAGAACGCCCAGAGCGATAATTAAAATGGTCACGATGGAAGAGGTGGCCACGGCGATGGTGGAGATGATCTCCGCCTCCCGGGTGCCGGGCTTCACGTCGGCATTCTCCATGGCGTTCATGGCGCAGGGGGCTTTCAGATTGGTGATATTTCCCGTCACAAAGGCCAGATAAGAACTACCGGCACCCAGCATGGGAATATAAGTAAAGACTTCGATGAGCCCCACCGTCCAGAAGATGGGGGCAACGCCGATCAAGCCTTTCAGCACTACGCCCCAATCGGGCTTCAGCTGATAGAGGACCGCCACCAAAACCGGAAATGCCACGATGGCAACGCCGGCGATGGCGCCCCAGACCCGTCCGTCGATATGGATCTGCTCTTCATAACTTCTTTTCTTCATGCCGATCAACCTCCGATCCATGCGGTGATGGGAATGGCCATTCCCATTCCTACCAGCATACAAATAGGCAATGCGTAATCATTGATCCAATTCCATTTGGTCACCTTGATCAAAAGACCAAAGAGCGCCATGCAGACTGCCGAAACCAACATAATAAAGACGGGGATCCAGCCGGAAAGACCCTTGCTGATGTCGGTAAAGATCAACCCCATAAAGGCGCTGATCATCCCCATAAAGAGGGCGGTGGTAACGATCTCGCCCCATTTTTTATCCTTATTGCGCATCTTGACCATTCCGCCCTGAATCCGCTTGCAGAGGACGGGAACCAAGACCAGTCCCACGATGATGCCGAGGGTCATAACGATGGAAATATTCAAAAACTGCTGACCGGTAATGGCGGTGGCAGAATCGGAAAGAGAGGTGCCGGCGGCTTTGGCGGCATTTTCGGCGGCGGTCAGTTCATAGGTCAGAGCACCGATGACCGAAAGACGAAGCCAAGGCAGAGCCAGTCCCAATTTCTTGGAAAGCACCAAAACGCCCATCAGGATGGAGACCGCCGGTGCGATGGTAAAGATGGCGGAAGAGAGAACCGTCTTGCGCAGAGTGGAGGTGGACATCCCCAACTCCTTTCCTGCCCGCCAAGCACGGAGCAGGAAAAAGACCGACTGGGCAGTGACCAGTAAGAGGATCCCGCCCACGATCCCAAAGAGGATCGGACTGTTTAAACTGAATTCCATAGTACTTCTCCTTATGCTTTAAAATATTGAAAATAATTACATTCCAAGGTGCCGTTATAGAGTTTTCGGCGTTTATCGGCAGGACGGCCGAACAACTGCTCGAACTCCTTTTCCGGGGCAATGACGAAGTACCGCCAGCCCGGTTGCTTTTTGAAGACCTTCCCCATCACCCGATAGAGCTCCCGGGCTTGGGTCTGATCCAAAAGACGCTCCCCGTAGGGCGGATTGGTAATCACCATCCCCCGTGGGGTGTCCAAAGTAAATTCCCGTACGTCCCGGGCGGAAAAGGTCAGGCAGTCCGCCACGCCGGCACGCTTGGCATTATCCAAAGCGATGGCGGTCATTTTAGGATCAATATCAAAGCCGAAGCCACGGAAGGGAATCTCCTTTTTGGCCTGGCTCCTTGCCCATTTGCGCCGTTCCTGCCAAAGGGTACGGGGCAACCGCTCCCAGTTTTCCGCCGCAAAGCCACGGCCGATCCCCGGCGCCATATTCCGTGCCAGCATAGCGCCCTCGATGAGGAGGGTACCGCTGCCGCAGAAGGGATCGTAGAGCATGGTATCGGGATAGGGACGTGCCAACATACAAAGCGCCGCGCCCAGGGTCTCCCGAATGGGGGCCGGCTGCGCCGCCGGACGGTAGCCCCGTTTATGGAGGGCAAGCCCCGAGGTATCCAGCATCAGCACCGCCCGATCCTTGAAGATGGAGAACCGCACACTGTACAGAGCGCCGTCCTCCGGGAAGATCTCCCGTTTATAGCACTTTTCCAAGCGCCGGACGATGGCTTTCTTAACGATAGATTGACAATCCGGAACGCTATGGAGTTTGGAATTCAAGGCATGACCCTTGACCGGAAACCGTCCGTTCTCCGGAATCCATTCCTCCCAGGGAAGCCCTCGGGTTCCCTCAAAGAGTTCCTCGAAGCTTCGAGCCGGAAACTCCCCCAGAACGATCTCCACACGCTGACCGGTTCTCAGCCAAAGATTGGCGTCCACGATGGTCTCTTCGGTGCCGGAGAAGAAAATTCGTCCGTTCTCCGTCACAATATCCTCTGCGCCGATGCCTTTTAGTTCCTGCGCCACTAAGGCCTCCAAACCAAATAGACAAGGCACGCAACATCTAATTTTTTCCATAAAGTTCCTCGTTTCTACGTAATATAGAAATTATATCATAAAGGTTGATTTTTTACAATTAAAAAAATATAATGTAGGTATGAAGATTTTAACCTTTAACGATTATTGCAAAAAAGAGTTTGGTGAAAAGCTCTATAAGCTTTCTTTGGACGGAGGATTTTCCTGCCCCAACCGCAAAAGCCGGACGGAAGGCGGATGTGCTTTTTGCGCCGGGGGAAGCGGATTTTTCACCGCCGCCGATCTGGACGCCGCCAAGGAAAAGGTGGCGGCAAAATTCAAGGGTGATCGGTACATCGCCTATTTCCAAAGCCACACCGGCACCTATGCCCCGGCGGAGGAATTAGAAGCCCTCTACCTCCCCATCCTTCGCCGATCGGACGTGGCGGCGCTGGCCATCGGCACCCGTCCGGACTGTCTGCCGGCGGAGACGGTGGCGCTTTTGGGTCGGCTTTCCGAGGAGAAGCCCCTCATTATCGAACTGGGGTTGCAGACCGCCAACGACCAAGTGGCAGAGTCCTTTGGACGGGGGTATCCCACCGCCAAATTCTTCGAGGCGGTGGAGGCACTTCGTCAATTTCCGGGTATTCATATTGTGGCGCATCTGATGATCGGGCTTCCCGGCGAGGGCGAGGCGGAGCTTTTGGAGAGCGTTCGGGCGATCAACAAGGCCGGGGTTCACGGCGTGAAATTCCATCTTCTGCACATTTTAGAAGGAACGCCCTATGCCGACCTTTACCGAGCCGGAAAGATCACCCCGCTCACCTTGGAAGAATATGCCAACCTTTTACTCTCGGCATTGCGCACCTTAAATCCGGGAACGGTGGTGCACCGCATCACCGGTGACGGACCCAAAAAGATCCTCCTGGCGCCCCTCTGGAGCGGAGATAAAAAGAAGGTCTTGAACTATTTAAACCAAAGAATACAAAATGAAAAAGCACCCTAATATAAGGTGCTTGACAAAAAAAATGCATTGTGATAGAATATGGGTGTGGAAACCCAGACGGTTGCCACAGTTGATACAATCATCAAAGCCGGGGTATTACCCCAAAACTCCGTGAGTCATCTGTTGCAGCAGACGGCTCACTTCTTTTTGCCATTGAATTTCTCCCACGCCTGGTAAAGAATCCAAGCGATAGAAACAATCCAGAAAACATCTTGAAGAGTAATATGTATCACCTCCCTTGGGAAAATTTCCCGCAAGAGCTATACACACGCCTCCATTCCGCACTTGCGGGATGACAGGCAACCGTCTTTTTAACCGCACGCTACTTACAAAATGGTCAAAACTCAGTAGTAAGCAGTGGGTCTCCACATCAAATCATTATATATCTTCTGTGTAGATTTGTCAATAAATGGCTGTTTTTAAAAATAATACTCTACCCCTTATTCTTTCATTGACTTTCTACATTTTTTATGCTACAATAATATCAATAAAAAACCTGCCTTCTCTGACGGTTCGATGTGGAGATCACCACAGTGAGAAAACAGGAATAATTAGCCGACCGTCTGGGCAGCATACGCTATTTGTTAGTGTATGCTTTTTTTAATGGAGGAAAAGAAATGTTTGAGCAATGGAATGGATTTCAGACTGGCAAATGGCAGAATGAGATCAACGTAAGAAGTTTTATCAAAAAGAATTATACGCCCTACGAGGGGGACGAAAGTTTTCTTGCCCCTGCCACAGAGCGTACCCAAAAGGTGCTGGCCAAGTTTGAAGCACTTCTGGCCAAGGAGCGTGAAAACGGCGGCGTACTGGATATTGATACCGAAACGGTCACCTCTCCCACCGCTTATCAGCCGGGCTATCTGGATCGGGAAAACGAGCTGATCGTCGGTCTGCAGACGGACGAGCCTTTGAAGCGGGGCGTCAATCCCTTTGGCGGACTCAATATGACCCGCAAAGCCTGCAAGGCCTACGGCTATACCCTCTCTCCTAAGGTGGAGGAAGAGTTCCTTTATCGCACTACCCATAACGACGGCGTCTTCCGTGTTTATAATAAAGCCATCCGCAAGGCTCGTCACAGCGGGATCATCACCGGTCTGCCCGACGCCTACGGCCGTGGACGGATCATCGGCGACTATCGCCGGGTCGCCCTCTACGGCATCGACCATCTGATCGCCGCCAAGGAAGCGGACAAAGAGGCGCTTTCGGAGTTTGCCACCGATGGGGATACCATCCGCCGTTTGGAGGAATTGTATCAGCAGATCGCCTTCCTCGGCAAACTGAAGGAGATGGCGGCGATGTACGGCTATGATATTTCCAAGCCTGCCGCCAATGCCCGTGAAGCCATCCAATGGCTCTATTTCGGATATCTTGCCTCCATCAAGGAGCAAAACGGCGCAGCCATGAGCCTTGGGCGGACTGCCACCTTCTTAGATATCTATATCGAGCGTGATCTCCAGAACGGCACCCTCACCGAGAGTGAGGCCCAGGAGCTGATCGACGATTTCGTTTTGAAACTTCGCTGCGCACGGCATCTTCGGACGCCGGAATATAACGAGCTCTTCGCCGGCGATCCCATGTGGATCACCGAGGCTCTCGGCGGCATGGGCGAGGACGGACGGACACTGGTCACCAAAAACACCTTCCGTTTTCTTCATACCCTCTATAATCTCCACCCCTCCGCCGAGCCTAATCTGACGGTGCTCTGGTCCCGGAAGATGCCGGAGAACTTCAAGCACTACTGCGCCAAGGTTTCGGAAGAGACCTGCTCCATTCAATATGAAAACGACGATCTGATGCGCCCGGTCTATGGCGACGATTACGCCATCGCCTGCTGTGTTTCGGCAATGCGCATCGGCAAGGATATGCAGTTCTTCGGCGCCCGTGCCAATCTGGCCAAACTCCTGCTGTACAGTCTGAACGGCGGCCGGGATGAAAAGTCCGGCGAGCAGGTAGGCCCCGAGCACGCTCCCTATGAAGGCGAATATCTGGACTATGAAAAGGTACAGGAACTGATGGACTTCTACCGTCCGTGGCTGGCCAAGACCTACGTCACCGCCATGAATATGATCCATTATATGCACGATAAATACGCCTATGAAAAGACCCAGATGGCGCTCCATGATACCGACGTACATCGCTATATGGCCTTTGGCATCGCCGGTCTTTCGGTACTGACCGACTCCCTTTCTGCCATCAAGTACGCCAAAGTACGGGCGATCCGGGACGAGACCGGTCTTATCACCGATTTTGAGACGGAAGGCGACTTCCCCACCTACGGCAACGACGATCATCGGGTGGACTCCATCGCCGTGGAACAGACCAAGAGATTTTTCGAGGCACTCAAGGCCGTCCCCACCTATCGGGATGCGGAGCATACCCTCTCCATTCTGACCATCACTTCCAACGTGGTATACGGCAAAAAGACCGGCTCCACCCCCGACGGACGCAAGGCCGGCGAACCCTTTGCCCCCGGTGCAAACCCCATGCACGGACGGGAAAAGAACGGTGCTTTGGCCGCCCTCAACTCCATGGCCAAGCTCCCCTATCAGGTCTGCAAGGACGGCATCTCCAATACCTTCTCGGTGGTGCCCTCTGCCGTGGGCAATACCCTTGCCGCACGGCAGAAAAACATCTCTGCCATCATTGACGGCTATTTCAGCCAGATGGCCCAGCACATCAACGTCAACGTCCTCAGCCGGGAGACGCTTTTAGATGCCCAGAAGCATCCGGAGCAATACCCCAACCTGACCATCCGGGTCTCCGGCTATGCGGTCAACTTCCATAAGCTCTCCAGAGAACAGCAGGATGAGGTCATCTCCCGTACCTTCCATGAGGTCATCTGATGACGGGGCGGATCCATTCCTTTGAATCCATGGGGTGCGCCGATGGACCGGGGGTACGGTTTGTGGTGTTTTTTCAAGGGTGTCCCCTGCGGTGCGCCTACTGCCATAATCCCGATACCTGGACCGTCACGGACGGCACGCCCTACACACCGGAAGAAATCATCCAAAACGCCCTGCGCTATCGCCCCTATTTCGGCGAAGAAGGCGGAATTACCCTCTCCGGCGGAGAACCGCTTCTGCAAGGGGAATTCGCCTTGGCGCTCTTAAAAAAGGCCAAAGAGGCAGGGCTTCATACCGCCCTTGATACTTCCTGCATGGCAGGAGATGCCCCCATCGAGGAGATCCTCTCCTATACCGATCTCATTTTGGCGGATTTGAAGTTCACCGCCGAAGAGGACTACCGCAAAAATACCGGCGGCTCCTTAAAGAAAGTGTTGGACTTTCTGAAGATCGCAGAAAAAAAGGACGTGCCCGTCTGGCTCCGCCACGTGGTGGTGCCGGGACTGACCGACGGGGATCTGGCGGAGGTCTTGAAGATCGCCGACGGCTTTACCAACATTCAGCGCATCGAGCTGTTGCCCTTTAAAAAACTTTGCCTGACTAAATATCAAACGATGGATATTCCGTTTCCCTTGGAAAAAACACCGGAATGTAATCCTTCCCTTTTGGAAACACTAAAAGAAACTGTTAGGAGGTATAAAAATGGCTGTTATTCATTTGACTAATGCAACCTTTGAAACCGAGGTCCTCCAAAGCGAAAAGCCGGTTTTGATCGATTTTTTCGCCACCTGGTGCGGACCCTGCAAAATGCTCTCCCCCATCATCGACCAAGTGGCAGAGGAAGTGACGGACGTCAAGATCTGCAAAGTGGACGTGGATCAGGAAGGGGATCTTGCGCAGAAATTCGGCGTTCAGTCCATTCCCACCCTCGTCCTGATGAAGGACGGCAAGATCGTCAACCACCGGGTAGGCGGGATGTCTAAGAAGGCGCTGTTGGAGTTTATAAAAGAATAAATGCAAATAAAAACCACCGAGCTAAAGACAGGTTGTCATAAGGATATCTTGAAATTCATCCCCGAAGAAACAAAGTGAGGTGCGACTATGCTTGAAAATAAATTAGGAATCACAACTGCTCCTGAGCTTGCAGAAGCCGAGGAAAAAATCAGTAAAAAGAAAGCGATCGAGCTATTTGAAAGCGGGATGCTTGATAAACTTGAAGCAGGTAAATTCGCATCACTCAAAACAATTCACAAATATCTTTTTGAGGATATTTATGACTTTGCCGGTGAAATGCGCATAGTTAATATCTCAAAGGGCAACTTCCGCTTTGCTCCCTTGATGTATCTTGAAGTTGCTCTTGGAAACATTGATAAAATGCCCCAGTCCACATTTGATGAAATTATAGAAAAGTACGTGGAAATGAATATCGCCCATCCATTCCGTGAGGGCAACGGTAGAAGCACACGCATCTGGCTCGACTGCATATTGAAGAATGAAATCGGAATGGTTGTTGACTGGAGCAAAGTTGATAAAGAAGATTACCTTCTCGCTATGGAACGCAGTCCGATTAAAGATATTGAAATTAAACACATTCTAAAGGCTGCCCTGACTGATGACATCAATAGCCGAGAGGTCTATATGAAAGGGATCGACCACAGCTACTACTATGAAGGTTACACAACCTTCAAGACCGCGGAACTATAATCTTATTATCTCACATTTTTATTTTTCTTAAGTTGTTCTTCGTTGACAAGGTAAGAATAAATAATAAAGTTCTTTGACACACTGCAAAAAGGACGGACAGCCTAAACTGTCCGTCCAATTCCACGCCACCGCCTTACGCAAAGATATCCTTATGACAACTTGCGTAAGCTCGGTGGTTTTTATTATTTTACTTATTCTTCTACCGGTTCGCCAAACATTCCGACGGGGAAATTAACTCTTCTCAACGTCTCGGCAACCTGCGCACGGGTAGAGTTGCTCTTGGGCATCAAGTTGGCATTCTCATCGCCACGGAAGAGACCGATCGCTCTGGCGATCTCCACTTCCTCCTTGGCCCATTCCGCCACCTGATCCGCATCCTTAAAGGCATCCACAGGCTCGTCGACTTCAAAGGTTTCTAAATCGTCGCCGAAAATAAACTCCATATACCGAACCATGAGTGCAGAAAGCTCCTCACGGGAGATCACTTTATTGCCCTGGAAGGTGCCGTCGTCATATCCTTTGATGATATCCAGAGCCACCAGGATCTGTACGTGACGTTCATAGTAATAGCCCTTGATGTCGGTAGGTGCGGTATTGGCACCCTCAACCTTCCATTCCTCTACCAAAGCCTTGAATTCATCGTCGCTCAGGCTCTTGAGATACTTCTCACCAAAGAGCGAACGGGCCAATACGGTGGCCGCTTCGCCACGGGTGATGGCATTATTGGGGCGGAACTCGCCGTTTTCATAACCAACGAAGAGACCGGTGCTCTTGCCGTAAACGGCAGCTTCATAGTACCACTGATCGTCGGAGACGTCCGGGAAGAACTCCGGCATCGTCGCCTTACAAAGGTCACATTTCTTATCATCGTCTTGATCTACGTGAATGGCTTCTTCGATCCAACCTCCGCAAACGCAGTAGGAATCATGGTAATAGTCATTCCAGGGACGGCATTCAACCACCTCTTCATGCTCGACGTTATAATTTGCAGTCTTGGACACAACACCGCCCTTTTCGTTGGAAACGAGGCAGTACAAACCGCCACTCCAAGCGTTGCAATCGTAGATCTCATTTTCTTTATCGTAGAGAGACTTAACGGTCAAGGTAGCGGTATCCACACCGGAGAATTTCTCGTCATTCTCCAAGGGGCCTCCCCACGTATACCACTGATAGGTCAGGTTGTCGCCGGTGGCGGTAACGGTGAAGGTCACGGGATCGTGGCCGTTCTTCACCTTCACGCTCTTAGGATGAGCGGTGATCTTGGGAGCGCCTGCGGGGAATTGGTACTCACAAACGTCGCAGACGCCGTCACCCTTTGCATCTTCATGGGGATCCAAGCCCATCTCACCCCCGCAGATGCAGAAGGATCCGTGATGGATGCCGTCTTCGCTGGGCTTATACTCATTGAAGACATGGTTGACGTACAGCCATCCGCTGGCGCTGGTATGACCGGCACTGTTTGTCACTTCACAGATATAGCAATAACCGCTCATAGCGCAGTCAACGGATTCGATCTTCAAGGTATCGGTGGTCGCACCGGTAACGCCGTTTCCGTCCACGATGGCAATCCGTTCAGCCTCCGGATTCGGATCCGTACACTTATACCACTGATAGGTCGGTTCTTCCCCGTAGACATCTACCGTCATTTCAACCGCTTCGCCGGGATTGACGTTTTGACTGATAGAGAAATCCAAAAAAACGGGAGTGGTAACGGTTTCCGTCTGAGAATCGTAGCCGCAGATCGCACAGGTGACGCCATCCTCGCCCCACGCATGGGCACCCCTGTTGTGATAAGCTCCGCAATCTACACAGTGCTCCATATGGTCGGCATCGGTATAAAAATAGTTCCATGCCTCGGTTTCTGCATGGGGGACGGTCACGGTAGCCGGTTCGGAGCGCTCCCAATCACCGCCCGCATAGATATCACAGTAGAATTCCCATTCATTATAATGGCAGGATGCGGATTCGATGGTCAAGGTCGCCGTATCGGCATCGGTGAACCCTTCATATTCGCCCAGGACGCCCATACCGGGGACATACCAGTTATACTGAAGGTTCTCCCCTTCTGCTTCAACAGAAAGAGTCACTTTCTCGCCCTTCTCCGCCGTCACACTGACCGGCTGCTTGGTGATGATGCTCTCCTCCTCCGCATACACGGCGGTGGTCAAAAGACCCATCACAAGGCAAAGGGTGAGCAAAATACTCCATACTCTCAATGCTGTCTTTTTCATGATAAAACCTCCTTCTGGTTTTCTTAATCTTATCATAACACATCTTTCACAAATTCGCAACAAAAAAATACTGCCAAAAAAATCCCACCGAGCAAAACGGTGTTGTTCTTATCGGAAAATTTGTAATCATACCTGTTTCTGTTAAGAACCAGCATCGCATTTGTATGCACAAATTCAGTTGGGCAGTAGCCCAAACCCACAGAGGCAGAAAAGAGAAGATTCGTATATTAACGAGTCTTCTCTTTCTTATTGTCTGTTAAGTGATATACTGACTAAAGTCAGCGTGATATTTTCGCTTTGCGAAAGTGATATTGAAGCCTTGCGGCTTCAGTGATATTCTATTCGCCCATAAACTTGCGAAGCAAATATCACTCGGCGTAAACCGAATAACACTGCGTAGCAATAGAACTCGCCGCAGGCGAATAGAACTGGCGTGATACTCCGTTAAGAGCATCACGCCAAACGGTGGGATTTATTGTTTAAAGAACTATTTGTTTGACCTCAAAAAATGTGCAATTTTCGTTGATCGCATCCCGAAGGCGTATGTCGATACGCCCCGAGAAACCAAAATCGCCCAAAATGAGTGCAGGTTTCGTCAACTCGACTGAAGGCGTATGTCGCTAAGACGCTCCAAAATGAGTGCAGATTTCACCGAAACGGCCCGAAGCTGTATGTGATACTGCGAGAGGGCGTTTCGGTGGAAAGCAGAAAATTTCAATTAAAATCTGCCACCGCAGATTTTTTCCTTATAAAAAAACAAGGAGAAAGAGTACAAGCCTCTTTCTCCTTAAGTTTTTTAATATTGGTACAGACCTAATATCAATTCTATTTTCTGCGGTCTGTGCCATTTTCGAGCGTCTTAAATTGTTTGACCTCAAAAAATGTGCAATTTTCGTTGATCGCATCCCGAAGGCGTATGTCGATACGCCCCGAGAAACCAAAATCGCCCAAAATGAGTGCAGGTTTCGTCAACTCGACTGAAGGCGTATGTCGATACGCCGATAGGAGAGTTGGCGGAAGATGTGCCATTTTCGGTGATTTTATACAACGCCTTGAGCTTTCATGGCTTCGGCAACCTTCAGGAAGCCTGCAATGTTGGCACCGGCGATGAGATCGCCCTTCATGCCGTATTTCTCGGCAGCTTCGGAGGAAGCGGCAAAGATGTTGGCCATGATCTGCTTCAACTTGGCATCGACTTCCTCGGCAGTCCAGCTGTACCGCATGGAGTTCTGGCTCATTTCCAGACCGGATACGGCAACGCCGCCGGCGTTTACTGCCTTGGAGGGAGCGATGATGACGCCGTTCTCCTTCAAATAAGTAACTGCCTCGGCGGTGGTGGGCATATTGGCCACTTCCACGTAGTACTTGACGCCGTTGGCAACGATGTTCTTTGCATCGGCAATTTCAACTTCGTTCTGGGTAGCGCAGGGCATGATGATGTCCACCTTCTGCTCCCAGGGACGCTTGCCGGCGAAGAAGGGAACGCCGAACTTATCGGCATAATCCTGAACCTTATTACGGCCGGAAGCACGCATCTCCAAGAGATAGTTGATCTTTTCCTCGGTGCAGATACCGTCTGCATCGTAGATGTAACCGTCGGGACCGGAGAGGGTCACAACCTTACCGCCCAGCTCGTTGACCTTGGTTACGGTACCCCAAGCCACGTTACCGAAACCGGAAACAGCGAAGGTCTTGCCCTTGACGGTCTCGCCCAGGGACTTCAGCAGTTCCACAACGTAGTAAACAGCGCCGAAACCGGTTGCCTCGGGACGGATCAAAGAACCGCCGTAGGGCAGACCCTTACCGGTCAGAACGCCGGTAAACTCGTTGCGCAGTCTCTTGTACTGACCGAACATATAACCCACTTCACGGGCACCCACGCCGATATCACCGGCGGGAACGTCGGTATCAGCGCCGATATGCTTGGAAAGCTCGGTCATAAAGCTCTGGCAGAAACGCATCACTTCCCCGTCGCTCTTGCCGTTGGGATCGAAGTCTGCACCGCCCTTACCGCCGCCCATGGGCAGGCTGGTGAGGCTGTTCTTGAAGGTCTGCTCAAAGCCCAGGAACTTCATGATGGAGAAGTTGACAGTGGGATGGAAACGGATACCGCCCTTATAAGGACCGATCGCAGAGTTGAACTGGATCCGATAACCGCGGTTGACCTGAACCTTACCGTTATCGTCTACCCAGGGTACACGGAAAGCAATCTGACGCTCCGGCTCGACCATCCGCTCAAAGATACCGGCATCGATCAGATCCTGACGCTGCTCAGCCACAGGCTCCAAGGATTCCAGCACTTCATAAACCGCCTGCAAAAATTCCTTTTCGCCGGGGTTCCGCTTCTCTACACGCTCGTAAAGATCGTTGAGGTATGCATTTTTAATTGCCATTATTATCACTCCTATATATTAATAGATGAAAAAATTTTATCACCGACTTTTTCCAATGTCAATGACTTTTTCGATAAAATTTACTTTATTTTCTCTCATTTTATGTTAAAATAGAACTATGATGTGTAAAATCAAACTAAAAAGACCGATCATTATCGGGATCATCGTACTATCCGTCCTTCTTTTGGCAGGGATCCTCTTGCTCCTTCTCTGTCCCAAAAGGCCGGATCCGAAGGCGCTTTTCCTGAAAGCCGACCGGCTCTCAGAGCAAAATCTCTGCCTTATGGCAATGCTGGAAGAACATCCGGAGGAAGCGCATTGGCGGACGCTTCTGACTAACTATCAACGCTTAGGGGCAGACCCGCTCACCCTGCAAGCCTTGAAAGAGGCCTCCGGACTGGATTTAACTTTGCCGGCGGTACCACCCCAAAAGGAAACGTCTCAGCCCCTTGCAGGGGTAGGCGGAATTCGTCAGGATGGATACAGCATCCAAAAGTATGACTGCTCTGCCATCGCCACCGACGGCGAGACCCTCTACCTTGCCCGTCAGGACGGCATCTACGCCCGATGGCACGGACTGGAGCGAAAGATCTCCCCAGCCAAAGCCGAGCGGATGGTCGCCGGCGATCACGGACTCTTCTTCCTCAACGCCACCGCAAAACGGGTGCAGTACATCGCCCGGGACGGACACCGCATCGAGACCCTCTCCCCTGTTCCCGCAAAGGATTTTGCCTTCCTGAAGGAGCAATTGTGGATCGTCGGTACCGACGGCAGACTCTATCAGGGAACGGATGAAATAGAATGTACTCTTCAAGAGATATGCCTGCTCGGGGATACCCTCTACGGCGCCTCGGTGGACGGCATCTATCGGATCGAAAACGGCACCCTCACCCTCCTCTTGCCCTCCAAGGCCTCTGCTTTGACGGCAGGAAACGAGCTACTCTACTATATCGACGAAAACGGCTACCCCGCTCAATTTGACCCCACCGCCATGGAGGCGAAGATCCTCAAAGAAAGATCCGCCACCGCCCTCAGCTTCGACCACGGCAAGCTTTATTATCTCAATCTAAAAGGAAAGATCCGCAGTGTTTAACTGCGGATCTTTATATTATTCAGCGTCGTTGATGTCCTTATCGTAGGAACGGACGGGGGCAACGTCTTTGCCCTTGAGCTTGCGGTCAATATAGTTCTTGGTGATCTTAAATACCAAAGGACTCATCGCCACTACACCGATCAAGTTGGGGAACATCATCAAGCCGTTGAAGGTATCGGAGATGTCCCAAGCCAGAGAAGAGGTCAGCACCGCACCGAAGATGATGGTGCAGACGTGGATGATCTTGAAGACTACCACAGACTTACTGCCGAAGAGATATTCCCAGGCCTTGGAGCCGTAGTGGGACCAGCCCAGTACGGTGGTGAAGGCAAAGAGGAACATGGCGATAGCCACGAACTTTGCACCGATTCCGCCCCAAGAAAAGATCGTATTGAAGGCGGCACCCACCAAGGTCGCATCGGTCACACCCTCAGGCATGGCACCGGTCACCGGGTTGAAGACACCGCTGGTCAGAACGATCAGTGCAGTCATGGTGCAGACGACCATGGTATCGGCGAATACCTCGAAGATACCCCACATACCCTGCTTGACCGGCTCTTTTATATTGGAGTTGGAATGAACCATGACGGAAGAACCGAGACCGGCTTCGTTGGAGAAAACGCCCCGCTTGAAGCCCTGGGTCATGACCTTGCTGACTACCACGCCGATACCGCCGCCCACAAAGGCTTCCGGCTTAAAGGCATTGACGAAGATCGCCTTGAAAGCAGGCAGGATGGCATCATAGTTGATACCGACAACCACTAAACCGCCGGCAACGAACAGCACCACCATCACGGGAACGATCTTTTCCGCTACGCCGGCGATTCTCTTGAGACCGCCCAGGGTGATGAGGGCGGTAAGGATCATAATGAGAACGCCCAGAATGACGTTATACAGAGAGATCCCGGCAAAGAGTTTTACGTCAGACAAAGCCGGAATGTCAAAAGCCACTGCCACGTTGGCCACGATCTTATTGACCTGACCCATGGAGCCGATACCGAAAGCAGCCAGCATGGTGAAGATGGAAAAGACGATGGCAAGGATCTTACCGATCCACTTGCAGTTCTTGAGCTTGCCCAAGCCGTCCTGCAGATAGTACATGGCACCGCCGGACCACTCGCCGTCTTTGTTCTTCCGGCGGAAATACATACCCAACACGTTTTCAGAGTAGTTGGTCATCATGCCGAAGAAGGCAGCTACCCACATCCAGAACACCGCACCGGCCCCGCCTACGCAGATGGCGGAAGCCACACCGGCGATGTTACCGGTACCTACCGTCGCCGCCAGCGCTGTGCAAAGCGCCTGGAAGGCAGAGATGGAGCCCTTTTCCTTGCTGTGGCTGATGACGTCCTTCTTAAACATACTGCCTAAGGTTTCACGGAACCAGTGACGGATGTGCGTGATCTGAAACACCTTGGTCAGGCAGGTCATCAAAATGCCGGTACCGATCAACAGCACCAGACCGGGCATACCCCAGACAAAGCTGTTGATCTCGCCGTTAAAGCTCTCTAACCATTTCAAAAATTCCATTTTTCTACTTCCTCTCCTTTTTTGCAATAAAAAACAGACTGCCCGCCTCAGCGAACAGTCTGCAAAAATCAAAAGAAAGTCTTTTAAAAAATTCTTCTTTGTCCTTTTGCCTGAGAGTTTCGCTTGACGCTTGCCCCTTCGGCACCCAATTGAATGGGATTCTCCAAAGTTCTATCCCCTTACAGTCATCCTGCAAGGATCGTATAGATATTCTGTTTTTGAAATAATGATGACATTTTAGCACAGTAAAAGGGGAAAGTCAAGAACTTTTTTTGAAAAATAATAAATAATAGAGAAGAAAGAATAAAAAACGAAGAAAACCGC
The DNA here is from genome assembly GCA_045544995.1 of Eubacteriales bacterium. Lineage (GTDB taxonomy): Bacteria > Bacillota > Clostridia > Oscillospirales > QAKW01 > QAKW01. The sequence goes on along the minus strand of JAZQAE010000040.1, from coordinate 595 downwards.
CCCAGGGCGGTTTTCAACCAAATTTATTCTTTCTTCTTTATTCTATATTCTTTTAAAATGCACAATTCATTTGTGCGCCGATACAATCTAATTGTACTTTTTTCAGTATACACAATTCATTTGTGAATCAGCACAATTTAATTGTACTTTTTCAGTATGCACAATTCATTCGTGCAGCAACACAATCTAATTGTACTTTTTTTCAGTATGCACAATTCATTTGTGCAACAACACATTTTAATTGTACTTTCCAGTATGCACAATTCATTTGTGAATCAGCACAATTTAATTGTACTTTTTCAATCTGCACAATTCATTTGTACACCAACACAATTTAATTGTACTTTCCAGTATGCACAATTCAATTGTATTCTTATTCCCAATTCATTTGGGGTAACAACCCTATAAAATGGAGAAATCCGCCCCAAATAGCGGGGCAGATTTCCAACAAATTGAAACTTGTCAAGATTAGTGGACAGATAAAAGAGTGAAAAAATGGTTTGGAATGTAATAACCAATACCTGAATGCAACCTTTCTGAATTATAATAAAGTTCAATGTAGTCAACGATCATTCTTGAAGCTTCTTCGAAAGTG
>JAZQAE010000039.1:0-4708 GCA_045544995.1 Eubacteriales bacterium | reverse complement strand
CCCTCCGCATCAATTGATTCGTGGCGTAGAGGGGATTGAAATGAACTTTATGCGCTTGTATAAAAAGTGGGCGGGTCACGGCATCGCTTATATGAGCGAAAGCATGAGTCTTTTATACCAGTTGTTCGCCCAACTGATCCGTTCTGCAAAACCCAACTACCTGTCCCACGATAAGAGGATCTTATTTGACGAAGTGCTTCATCTTCTTTCGGAGCAATATACCGATCCTGCGTTATCGGTTGCCGACCTGGCGCAAAAATCCGGGTTGAGCGAGGTGCATTTCCGCCGTTGCTTCCGTAAGGTCTATAAAACCTCACCGCAGGACTATATCACTGCCCTCAGAGTGCAGTATGCCAAAGAGCAGCTCCAATACAGCAGCAGTTCTCTGGAAGAGATTGCAAAGTCCGTCGGCTTTTCAGATCCCGGATATTTCAGCCGAATTTTCAAGCAAAAGACCGGCTTCGCCCCCTCGGAGTACCGTAAGCAGATCGAAGGCCGCAGTGAACTGATGGAAAAGAAATATAATCAGCAAACAAATAAAGAAGTCCAATAAAAAATTGCCTTTGCTCAAAAAAACGGGCAAAGGCAAATTTTTTATACAGTTTGTATTTCCTGTTCTTTTTTGCGGATCTTGTGTGCGGCGGTCACGTTGAACTGGCAAACGATGCAGGTCAAGACCATCAGCACGGCGCAGATAGGAAAGAGAGGTTTATAACTGCCGAACTGGTCAAAGACCCAGTTGGCCACCGGCGCACCCACCGCATATCCTGCGGTGTTGACGGAAACGAAAAGCCCTAAGGTGTGGTCATAGGATCGTTCACCAAAGAGATCTCCGGCGAAGATGGGAAGCATGATGGTCTCCAGGGGAAGAGCCAGACAAATGAAACTGTACCCGATCAATGTCGCCCATGTACCCAGTTTACCGGGGCCGCTTAAAAATAAGGAAAGCATGGAGATAAATCCTGCGGCGTAGCAAAGGGTCATGGTAAAGCGTAAGCCCAATTTGTCATAAAAGAATCCGGTAATAAATTTACTTCCGGTCAGCAAGAGGGAGTGAATGCTGAGGATGGTGGCGATAAAAGCAGTATCCATTCCTACGTCCTTAAAGTGGGCGGCGGAGATCCCGCTGGTTCCTTGGAGAATGGCACCGGTGAAAAAGATGCAGACCAAAGAGCAGTAGAAATAGGATTTCTTTTTGATTTCGGAAAAGTCCGGACCGGTCCAGGATTGCCCCCGGTTCTTTTTCTTGGCTTGAGGGATGTGATCGCCGTCCTCTTTGGGCTTTTCTTTATAGAAGATCATAATAATCGTTCCCACCGCCAGAAGCAGAATAGCTACCATCCAGTAGGCATTACGGTATCCGAAGACGTTGTTTGGATTATAAATGATAGGGGTAATGATTTGTGCAGCAACTGCACCGCCAATGCCGTTGGCGGCAAGGACCGCACCCATAATGGTCCCTTTATTTTCTTTGCACCATTTGCCGATGACCCAACCGACCATGGTGGTGGTGGTCCAGGAGAGACCCAGCCCCAGGCAGACACCACCGAGATAGAATCCCCAGATGGAGTTGGAAGTGGCTTGAAGGATGGTAAAGCAGATCAGGGAGCAAAAACCGGCGCCGATCATTTTTTTGGTGCCGAACTTTCGTACCAAAGTGCCAAAGAACATGTTGATGATGGCGGTGGTGATAAACCGGATGCTGTCCCCCACCGAGAAGGCGGAACGGGGAATGTTCAATGCCTCGGTAATGGCGGAGAGATATAATGCCTTATTGGAACTGCAAAATCCGAGGGTAGTCAGTACCATCATAAAGCAAAGAGCCACAATGACCCATTTGTAATTTTGTTTCAATTTCGTTTTCATGGCAACCTCTTCCTTTCTTCTCAACGATTATAACACTATTTTATTTGAAAGGAATAGGATTTTTCGAACAATTAGGACAAAACGATCATCCATTTTCTCCCGTCTTTTGCTTAATATAGGCGGCAGGAGAGAGCCCTTTGTGTTTTTTAAAGAACCGACTGAAATAGGAAACGCTTTCAAACCCCAAGGTTTCTGCCACCTCCGTAACAGAAAAGGAACCGTCCTTGAGAAGTAGGGTGGCCCGTCGCATGAGGAGATGACCCCGATATTCCAAAGGGGCCATGCCGTATTCCGCACGGAAAAGATTGTAGAATTGTGCGGTGGAGAGGGCGCAGAGCTCCGCCAATGTCCGGCAGTCGATCCCCTTGGTCAGATGTTCCAAAAGGTATCGGACGGCAGGGGCTAATTTTTCCTGCCGTGGGGAGGTGACGATGGCGGAGACCGTCCGAAAGATGGAGCAAAGCAATTGCGTTTTTGCCACGGTATCCTGGGCAAACTGGTGCTGATCCGCCAGTTCCTGAATGGCCTCTGCCAATTCAGCGGAAGAGGAGTCGCATAATTTGAGAGGCTGATTGGAAAAAAGTGCAATCTCGCCGTCGATCTGCAGGCAAAAGTCAATGCGGTAGAACTCCATTTCCGTGCTGTGGATGCGGAAGGTGTGGGTAGAGCCCATCGGAAGATAGACCAAGGCTCCCGGCCCCAGCCGGAAGGATTGCTCTTCAAATTGGTATTCCCCTTCCCCTCGTAAGACGTAAAGAAAGCCGTTGACCTGCCGTTTTTGTTGCTCCAATAAGCGATAGGAAGGCTTTTGATAGAAAATGTTGATGCCGGAAAGACTGAATTCCCGGTGCTTTAACTCTTTAAAATCAATAAACATGGTATCATCTCCTTTTTTCAGTGTAACAGACCCCGTGAGGAATTGCAAGAAAAATCAGAAGATCGTGCAACTTTTCAAGAAAAATGTCTATAGATTTTAATCGGTGTTGTTATTATAATGAAAAGGAAATGAGGTGACGATCCCATGAATAAAAAATGGCAAAAGACCATGGAGGTCTTTGATGAATATGAGCGTCGGTTTGCGTCAGCCCGTGCCGCGCGTCCTCTATCCCATCCTTGGGAAAAGCCGGAAGAGATCCGGGAGGAGGTTCGCCGTATGTTGGCCTATCGGGAAGATCTGGTTCCCGGCATCCATGAGATGGAAGTTGTTTCCACTCAGCAGTATGACGGATATCAAGCCATCCAGTACCGCTATCGGACGTGGGAGCGGTTCTACGGCGCCTCCACCCTGTACCTGCCGGACGGAGAAGAAAAGCATCCTCTGGTCATCGTCTGTTGCGGACACGGCGGAGCAGGACGGCTGACCGGCAGTTATATGGCGATGGGCCATCGCTTGGCCTCTCTTGGAATGGCGGCGATGGTGCTGGATAACATCGGTCAGGGCGATCGGAATTTGGATCCGTCTAAGTTCCAAAATCCCGATCATTGGCTGGCAACGGCGCCCTTCTATTGCGGACTGACGTTGCAGGGCATGATCGTGATGGAGACGGTGTCTATGATCCGCCACCTGCAAAAAGATCCTCGGTTTGACGGAGAACGGATCGGCGTTTGCGGAAATTCCGGCGGCGGCACTTTGGCGCTCTTCTTGGCGGCATTGGCACCGGAGGTCAAAGCCTTGTGCTCCAGCGGTTATCCGTCTGAATTCAGTTATCTTTTGGCAAAGGAACGGTTGCATTGTGCCTGTAATCTGTTGCGGGGTGCGGCAAACGGCCCGGAGATGTGGGAGATCTATAGCACCTTTGCTCCCAAGCCCCTGCTTTTGGAGGGTGGTGCCAAGGACGACCTGATCCCCATGGATCTGGCGCACCGCAATGCCCGTAAGGTGCATAATACGTACGAGCAGTTGGGAGCCGGCGGAAACTTTGAGTTTGAACTGACGGATACCCACCACTCCTGGGAACTTGCGGATATCAACCGCATCAGCCGGTTTTTATCAGAGCGTTTGTTGGGGGTGACCCCTGCGGATGCAGAGAGCCTCTTTACTGCCGAGAGCATCGAACCGTTCCGGGTTCCCATGCCGGCGGAGATGCTCCATACCGATGAACTGGCGCAGGAGTTGACCGGAATTCGGATGCCGGAAGGCACCTGCCTTGCAGATGTGTTCCGCCCCACCTTAGAGGGAAAACCGGTGGATCCTTCCGAACTGGAATTGGACGTGGGCAGAGGCGACGTAATGAGAGTGTTTGCCCAGATGGAATGTACATTATTAAAAGGAGAGTAATAAAATGGCGAAGACAAAGTACCATGTTGTTGGCGGTTGCGCCATCTGTATGACCTGTATTTATCAGTGCCCCATGAAAGCGATCACTTTGATCGAGGACGTTTCTGCGGTCATCGACGAGAGCAAGTGTGTGGGATGCGGAATGTGCTATGATGCCTGCCAGCCCGGCGCCATCGAGCCCTATGAAGTAGAAGAATAAAGGAGAGAAAGAAATGATCGAATTCAAGAATTTCAATGAAAAAGAGATCCCTCTGTACGGCGAATACGACGTAGTCGTCGTCGGTGGCGGCATGGCCGGTGTGGGTGCCGCCGTTGCAGCAGGCCGTGGCGGCGCAAAGACCATCTTGGTAGAGAATACCTCTGCTCTGGGCGGTTTGGCTACCATGGGACTGGTCAATATTCCCCTGGACTTCCTGTCCGGTCTGGGTCAGGAGCTTTTTGATCGTCTGACCGAGATCAACGGGATCCGTAAGCGTAATACCGACCCCGAAAAGCATAAGCTGGTCTTCGACCGTATGGTGCAGGAAGCCGGCTGTGATATGCTGTTGGTCACCCCGTTGGTAG
>JAZQAE010000038.1:0-9469 GCA_045544995.1 Eubacteriales bacterium | reverse complement strand
TTTGAAAAAATTCAACTGCTGGGGCACCCAGTGCTTCTCCAACCACGATTCTCAGCGGATCGTCTCCAAAAGCGGCAACGACAAGGAATATCGGGTAGAGTCCGCCAAGCTGATCGCCACCCTGCAGCACACCACCCCCGGTACCCCCTATATGTATCAGGGAGATGAGATCGGCATGGTCAACGTCCAGTTCGTTACCATTGTGGACTACGACTGCTGCTATACCATCGGCGACTATAATGCCATGGTACATAACGGCGTAGACCCCAAAGAAGCCATCCTCAAGGTGAGTCCCCGAAGCCGGGACAATGCCCGAACTCCTTATCAATGGAACAATTCCAAAAACGCCGGATTTTCCGAAGGCACGCCTTGGATGAAACTCAATCCCCGCTATACCGAGATCAATCTGGAAGCAGATCGCAAAGCAGAAAATTCCATCTTCGCTTACTATCAGAAATTGATCGCCATGCGGAAAGTCCATCCCGCCATTCTGGACGGCGACCTCAATTTCTGTGACGGAGACCATGAGCAGATCATCGCCTACACCCGTTCCTGCGCCCGGGAGACCCTGCTGATCATCGCCAATAAGTCCGATGAGCCGGCAACCTTTGCTCTCCCCGACGAGATCAAGGAACATTCCTGGAAGATGCTCCTCAACAGTTATCACGATATGGAAGAGCACGGCCTGGACGTCAAAGAATGGAAGCCTTGGGAATGTGCGGTTTATTCTCTCTTCTATTAACGTAATAAAAAAAGACCCGAACGGGTCTTTTTTTATTGCAAATTTTTCAGATATTGCCGGGGGCTTTGCCCGGTATGGGTTTTAAAAGTCTTGGAGAAATAGACGTAATCATCATATCCGCACCGAGCAGCCACCTCCGTCAGAGGAATATCCCGATAAGTCTCCAGCAAAGAACAGGCCATTTCCATCCGGATCCCCATAAGGAATTTCAAAGGAGGAATCCCATAGCGCCGTTTAAAGAGCATCCGCATATAATCCTCCGCATATCCGCCGTCGGTGGGCACGGCGTGAAGGTCTAATTCTTTATCGTGGGCATGTTTTAAGAGTTTTTGATACACCTCATTCAAGGCGGTCTCCGTCGCACCGGGCAGTTCTGCCCGTTGCATCCAAAACCGAAAATAAGCGCCGATCAATTCTGTTATGAAGGGACTGTTCACATGGCGATACCGAAACAACATCTCCGCCAACGCCCGTCCGTCTCCCTCTTCGTTGTCTTTTAAGATCAGAGGATTTTCTATCATAATATATTTTTGATTTCGGTCGATCACGTTAATCAACATAAAGGGTTCTTCCGAAAAAGAACAGTGCTTCGTCTCCGGCGGAACCACGATCGCCGTCCCCGGCTCGGAGGGATAGTCCTTTTGCTCGGTATGAAAAAAGCCCTTCCCCTCGGTAAAGAACAAAACCTCGCCCCATTCATGGTCGTGAAGCTTTTGACGGTGGTCATCACCCTTGCAATGATAGCCATCCACCTGGTATTTTGTTTGATAGACTCTCTCTTTCAATATGCTCACCTCTTTTTCAGTATAGCAAAAATCTATGTAACATACAAGTTTTTCTCGGAATTATCATAGTTTTTTCAAAAACAACATGCTATAATGAAGAAAAAAACAGCGAAGGAGCCTGATTATGAACTGGGAATATTTACGATCCGATGAAATGAAGGAAGCCATCGAGAAGAGCGGCGGACTTTGTGTCCTCCCCCTCGGCTGCCTGGAAAAGCATGGGCCTCAGGCACCGCTTGGTACCGATTTCTTTATCGCAAAAGAAACGGTAGAGTTGGCCGCCACCATGGAAGACGTCGTCGTCTTCCCCGCCGGCGCATGGCTGGGCGATATGGTGAGCCTTCACGGTCACCCTTATGCCACCGAGGTGAACCATGGTTGCATCTCCCTCAACCCCCATACCCTTCTGACCCTTTTAGAAGAAATCTGTGATGAGATCGCCAGAAACGGATTTCGCAAGATCCTCATCGTCAATGCCCACGGCGGAAACAGCGCACTTATTTCTTACTTCCTGCGCTACCAAGGCTATAAAAAGAAAAACTATGCCACGATGACCACCCCTGTACGGGATGCAGAGGTGATACGCGCTCCTTACCCCTACTTCGCCGAGCATCGGGAGGAATATCCCATGCTGACCGACAAAGATATGGAAGTCCTCAAGGGCTTTTATGAGGACGGCGGCTTCGGCGGCGAACACGGCGACTTTACCGAAACCGCACGGGTCATGGCAAACCATCCCGAGACCATTGCCCCCGATCGCTATGACCTGGAGAGCGGTCTTTCCACCCACCGCGCCGATTACATCACCGACCTCGGTGTCAACATCGCGCGCAGTTGGGGCGTCAACTACCCCAACGCCATCCACGGCAAAGCCGCCCACGGCTGCAGCCAGACCATCGGGCAAGCGCTGAATCTCTATTGCGCCAAGCGGCTGGCAAATATCTTTAAAGTCCTGAAAGAGGACGAAGAATGTGTTAAAATTGCCACAGGCAAATAACAGATAGGAGAATGAATTATGAACTGGGAATATTTAAGATCCGATGAAATGAAAGATGCCATCGAGAAATCCGGCGGACTTTGCATCCTGCCCATCGGTTGCACCGAAAAGCACGGCCCCCACGAACCCCTCGGAACCGACTATTTTGAAGCAAAAGAAGCGGTAGAACGTGCCGCTGAAATGGAAGACGTGGTGGTCTTCCCCACCGGCTTTTGGCTGGGGGATATGGTAGGCGTTCACGGAATTCCCAAGGAGCGTAACCACGGTGCTATTTCCCTCAATCCTCACACCCTTTTGACCATCTTGGAGGAGCTTTGCGACGAGATCGCAAGAAACGGATTTCGCAAAATCCTCATCGTCAACGCTCACGGTGGAAATAAAGCTGTCTTAGACTTTTTCCTGCGTTCTCAAGGCTATAAGAATAAAAATTACGCCACGCTATTTCGCCATAAGCTTCACGACCGCAAGACCCTTTGCGAAAATCTCATCGCCAATCGGGACACCCTCCCCATGCTCACTGACGAAGATATCAAGGTATTGGAGCACTATAAGGAGACCGGGTTCGGCGGCGGTCATGCAGACTTTGTGGAGACTGCACGGGTGATGGCAAACCATCCTGAGCTGATTGCCGAAGACCGCTACGAACTGGAAAGCGGTCTTTCCACCCATCGGTGCGACCATCTTTCGGAGTTGGGTGTTTCCGTCACCCGCAGTTGGGCGGCAGATTTCCCCAACGCATTCTGCGGATTTGCACCCCACGGTTGCACCCAGACCATCGGTCAAGCCATTGTGGAATACAGCGCAAGAGAATTGGCGCATATCTTTAAGGTTTTGAAGAACGACGAAGAGTGCGTCAACATCGCAACCGGTAAATAATAATAACAAAAAATGCTGTGCAACGCACAGCATTTTTTATTGTAACAAATCCGAGGGACGGACGCCCTGATATTTTTTAAAGACGCTGGTGAAATAAGAATGGTTATCAAATCCACATTGTTCCGCCGTCTCCCGGGCGGTGTATTTCCCACTCTCCAAAAGCTCCCGGGCATATTCACAGCGCAGATAGTTGATATAATAATTCACCGTATAGCCGGTTACCTCCTTGAAAAGGCGAAGAAAATAATACTTACTGGTGCCGGCGCTCTCCGCCACCTCCTCCAGCGAGATCTTTTTTTCAAGATTTTCCCTGATAAACTCGATCCCACGGCGTACCCGATCAAAAGGCGCTCCCTCCTCGATAAGAGGCTGCTGGCGCAGTGTACTATGGTTCCGGCAAAGAAAAACCAGCATCTCCAACATCATATATTTTAGACAGGCATGTTTAAACTCTCTCCGGGGCTTTGCCGCATACTCTTCCACCATCCGCTCGATCCGGTCTTTCACCCATTCACTGCGCACCACCGGCGAAAAATGAAGCGTGCTCATCTCAATATGATTGCTCTTGCAAAAGTTATAGTCCGGAATCACGCAGATCACCACCATTTCCCCGTCCGGAATGACCTGATGAGAGGCATAGCAATCAATGACCGCCAAATCTCCGGCATGGACTTTATGAATCTCTGCGCCGATCCGGATCTGTCCCGATCCCTCTTGAATATATAAAAGTTCGATGTTTTTATGCAGATTATAAACGCCGGGGCGCTCCATACGGTTACGATGGAAGATAAAGGGGAATTCTTTATTTTTATAAAGATGTGGCTCAAAGACTGCATTGGTTAGCAATATATTGTTATTCATAAGCAACATCTCCTTCTTGCACTTTTTAAAAACATTATATATAATAAAAGCAAGAAATGCAAGGAGGAAAGTGACCATGCTCAATTTGATCCCCCAGGTCAAGACCTTGGAACTTCAGAAAGGTATCTTGGCCAAAAAAGCAATATTTTTCGAAACTTCTGCAGACAGCCGTTTGACCGCCGCCCTGCAGGCTCTCCCCTCTGCGACGGACGGCGCAGTCCTGACCTTGGAAGTCGGCAACGAGGGTGAGGGCTACGAGCTTTGGGTAGAGGAAAATGCCATCCGCATCAAGGGTGACGGCCCTGCCGGTGCCTTCTATGCCATTCAGACCCTTCGTCAGCTTTTGCAGCATGATGAGGTTCCCCGTCTTTATATCAAGGACTGTCCGGACTTCCCCTATCGTGGCTTTTACCACGACGTGACCCGGGGCAAGGTGCCGACCCTCCAATCGGTCAAGGAACTGATCGATCAGATGGCTTATTATAAGCTGAATTCTCTCCAGCTTTACGTGGAGCATACCTTCCCCTTTGAAGAGACCAAGGATCTCATTGAAAAAACCGGTTATCTGACGGAAGAGGAGATCCATGAGATCGACGCTTATTGTCAAGAGCGGTTTATTGAGTTCATCCCCTCCCTCTCTACCTTCGGTCATCTCTTTGAACTGCTGAATCAGGAAAAGTACGCCCATCTCAGGGTCATGAAAGATTATGAGGCATCCCCCAACCGTTGGGCAGACCGGATGGGACATCATACCATCGATCCTCTGGAGCCGCAAAGCATCGAGGTGATCAAGAGCCTGATCGACCAATATTACCCGCATTTCAAGAGCGATATTTTCAATATCTGCTGTGACGAAACCTTCGACCTGACCCGTCGTTATGAGGAAAGCGAACATGATCCCAGCAAACTCTACGTGGAGTTCGTCAAAAAGATCATCGCCCACCTGAAGAGCAAAAATAAAAAGGTGATGATGTGGGCGGATATTCTCCTGAAGCATCCCGAGACCATCACCGAGATCCCCGACGATATTTATTTCCTCAACTGGTTCTATCGTCTGGATCCCCCCGAAGATACCATCATCCGCTTTAAGGAGTTGGGTCGCAAACAGATCGTCTGCCCCGGCACGACGATCTGGAACCGGTTCTGCGAAGGCATTTCCGTAGAGGAAGAGAATATTTCCCTCATGGCAGAGTACGGCCATAAGCACGGTGCCCTCGGCGTCCTCACCACCAACTGGGGCGACTACGGTCATACCTGCAGTCTGGAACTCTCCCTGTACGGTCTGGTTCTGGGGGCAGAAAAATCCTGGACCGTGGCCACCAAGGTGGGTGAGGAATTCTCCAAAAAGGTGGATTTCCTGCTCTATCAGCAGGAGGGTGCTCTGGATGCTCTCAAAGAAGTCAGCGCTCTGCACGACCTCATCGACTTCCGCAAATTCTGCGTTAACTATTATCGCATCATCTCCGCTTCTGAACGCCCGGTCCGTCCCATCACCGAGGCTTCGGTAGAAGAGATCCAAACACGCTATCTTGCCATCCGTGACCGGCTGGCCGGCGAAAAATGGACACTGGACGAGTATCGTCAGGAACTGCTCATCGCCGCCGAGGCGGTCTGCTTAACGGCAGAACTCATGGCCACCCAAGAGGGCAAAGACGTGAACCGCATCACCAATACGGAGAGCTGGCTCAAAGCCTTCCGTGAAAAGTGGACTGCCAAGAATAAAGAAAGTGAACTCTACCGCATCGAAGATTTCTTCCGCGGTTGGGAACAACTTTAAATCAAAAAGAGCTGTGAATTTGAGTCGTACTCTAAAGGATAGTAATAGAACGAATAAATCTCTCAATTTGGCTCCGTAGGCTGGGTTGAGAGATTTTTCTATTTTCAGTCGATATGTTGGCATTCTGCCAACTCGATATATTTGCGTACCGCAAATTCGATATAATTTTGCAAGCAAAATTTCGATATGATATAAATTCCTTTTACCTCGTTGCGAAGCAACATATCGAGTTTTGCATATCTCGCCAAAGTGAGGTACGCAAAACATATAGAGGAAAGGGCCAGTGGATTTCTCCACTGACCCTTTCCATATCGAAAATTCCGAAGGAATTTATATCGCTGCCAAGTGTCCTTTGAGACACTTGGCTTTATCACAGCTCTTTTTTTCGATATTGAGAGGGGGTCATGCCGGTTTCCCGTTTGAAAATTTTGCAAAAATAGGCGGTGTTTTCATAGCCCATCAAAAAGGCGATCTCACTGACCGGCATATCATCGTCCCGGAGCATCCCCTTTGCCTGCTCGATCCGCAGGCGGTTTTTATATTCCGTGGGAGTACAGCCCATCTCTTCCTGAAACCGGCGGTACATCTGCGCTGAACTCATAAAGCAAAGATCCGCCAATTCCTTACAGCAAAACTCCTCGGTATAGTGGTTTTGGATATAGGAGATCACCCGAAGGATCGGCTTCTCTTCTTTTTTTATATACAACCGTGCCATCCGGTTCAACAGTTCATAAACACAGGCGTTGCGCAGAAACATACTCCCTGCATTCATAAACAGCCCCACCAGTCGATTGACGGTATCGGTCAGCACCTGATCCGGCTGTTTGCAGATCACCAAGGGGCCTTCTGAAAAACAGATCGCCTCTCCGTTGCAGTCTTTGACTGTAAAATTCACCCGAACCATCGAAAAATCATCCGAATGTTCCACCATCCGATAACTGGAGCCATAGGGAAGATAGATGCAAGCGCCTTTTTTGAGCTTCACGTCTGTTCCGTCCCATTCATAGACGCAGGAACCCTGCTCCACCACCATAATGCCGTTATGGACCCGACCGGTGATCTCCAACGAACGGTAGATGGGTTTCTGATGCACGGCCAAGATCCCGTCGAGCAATACGGGATTTTTATGTAATTCTTCCAAACTGCAAATGCTCATGGTTTCCCCTCAAAATACTGTTTTTTTCATTATAAAATGGGAGAGCAGAATTGTCAAGGATGAGAATTTTGTTATATTTTCAAAGTGTGATCGTATAAATAACAAGAAATTTGTTACTTTTCATTGCCCATCCCCTTTGCTATAATGAAATTACCATTAAAATGAGGAGAGTATCGTTATGACTAAAGAAGAAATGATTCGCATTGCCAAAGAATACGGTGCGGACCTGGTAGGCGTTGCCTCCATGGACCGTTTTGAAGGCGCTCCCGCCCAGATGGATCCCCGCTTCATCATGCCTGAAGCAAAATCCATGATCGTCATGGGGTTCCGGGTCATGCGCGGTTCTCTGCGCGGAATTGAAGAAGGAACCTTTTTCAGTAACTATTCCGCCATGGGTTACGGCGGACTGACCTATACTTACATCCCTATGACCGTCATGAACATCTGCCGTCATCTGGAGGATGAGGGCTACGAAGCCATCCCTCTGGGGCATCAGAGCGACTGGCGCGGCATCGACAACCGCGGTATGCTTCGTCAGAACTATTCCCGTCCGGTGGAAGAGGGCAAACCCCAGCCCGACATCATGCTTCACCTGCGTATCTGCGCATTTCTTGCCGGTCTCGGCGAGATCGGATACAGCAAGATGCTGCTGACCCCCGAGTTTGGTCCCCGTCTGCGGATCGGCGTCATCCTGACCGAAGCCGAGTTCGAGCCCGATCCCATCTATGATGGACCCAAGCTCTGTAATAAGTGCATGGCTTGCGTCAAGAATTGTCCGGGCAACGCCATCAGCCCCACCAAGACCGTCAAGGTGACCTTGGCCGGCCACGAAGTGGAATGGGGCGAGCTGGACTGCGACGCCTGCGACATCGCTTTCCGTGGCGGTGAACTCTGCAAGGAGGGCGAGCGTGGTACCTATTTCGACGGCCGTGACGACGTGAAGCCGGCTCCCCACAGCCCGTTCTATAATAAACCTGCCAACCTCTATCAGACCGGTCAGGCCATCTGCGGTGCAAAGGGTTGTACCCGTGCCTGCATGATCAGCCTGGAAGCCCGGGGCGTGATGAGCAATAAATTCCATAAGCCCTTCCGCAGAAAGCCTCTTTGGAGTGTGGACTGGTCCGATTACGAGCCGGTGGAATACAGCAACACCAGCGTCAGCGAGCTGGGCGCTCATACCAGCAGAAAGATGGCTGCTGCAAACGATCTGAGCAAACTTCACGATAAGGAACCGGACTAATGCTATTCTCCGTTGGTTACCAATTAAGAGACGAGGGACAGATGCCCTTCTGCGAGATCGTCCGTAAATTTCGGGATCACATCGGCGAAGTCTATTTTCCATGGGGAGATCTGCCCACCGGACGGGATACCCTTTCCGAGCGGATGGAAGACCTTTCTTGGAACGAAAATTCTCCGGTTCTTCGGGAACTGAAAGAGATCCGATCCATGGGGATCAAACTGGACCTCTTACTCAACGGAAACTGCTACGGCGGGGATGCCATGAGCCAAGCACTTTCCGACCGCATCGCCGGGATCCTCTCTTTTCTCGAAAGTCAAGGGTGCATGCCGGAGGCGGTCACCACCGCTTCCCCGGCGATCGCCCATATGGTAAAGGTTTCTTATCCCTCGGTGGAGGTTCGTGCTTCCGTCAATATGCGGATCGGCACCGTCAAGGGGCTGGACTACGCCGAGCATCTCTTCGATTCCTTCTATATCTGCCGGGATTTCAACCGGGATTTCGACCGAATCAAAGAACTCAAGGCTTGGGCGGATGCCCATGGAAAAGGGCTTTATCTTTTGGCCAACAGCGGTTGCCTAAAAGACTGCTCCTTCCAGACCTTCCACGATAATTTAGTGGCGCACCACAGCGAGGTAGCTGAGAACCGTAATATCACCGGCTTTCTCCCCTATGCCTGCTGGAACTATCTTCGGGATCCGGCCCATTGGGTCTCCATCCTGCAAAATACCTGGATCCGTCCCGAGGACATTCATCATTATGAGCCGTATTTTTCCATGGTCAAGCTGGCCACCCGGATGCATCAGCTGCCGATGATGGTCATTGAGGCTTACGCCAAGGAAAGCTATCGGGGCAACCTCTTAGATCTCTTTGAGCCGGGCTTCGGCCCTGCTCTGGCGCCGTACATTCTGGATAACGGCAAGTTTCCGGAGGATTGGTTTGAAAAGACCTCGACCTGCCGGAAAAACTGCCATGAATGTAGCTATTGCCAAAGGGTTTTGGATCAAATCCTTTTGGAAAACTAAATATTTCCCTGCC
>JAZQAE010000037.1:0-2628 GCA_045544995.1 Eubacteriales bacterium | reverse complement strand
CTCAGCCGGCTTAATAATTACAGGATACTGCGCAATCTCTTCCGGACCCGAATAGGTTTTGGGTAAGAAATAACATCCCGAAAGGCGCTCATAAGTTTTTGATTTACTTCGGCAAAGTTCGACCGTCTCATGGGGACAAGTCAATAATTTTGCATGCAACTTATCCCTGTTCTGCGATAAAGCAAGAATTACACTGTCAAAAGCCGGAAAAATAAAATCAATACCATATTCATCAATTCGCTGATTTAAAACGTCAATGAATTGGGGATCAGAGATGAATGGAATATCACCAATATAATTTTTATAAACCCAGCAACCGTGATCATCTACGCTGGATGCGCCGTAAAGATCAATAAAGCGAATATCCTTCAAGGAGCGGTGTAATTCCAACCCGATCTCGGAGCCGCAGGGAAATATCATGACTTTAATTTGTTTCATATTTTCCTCACTTATAAGCCGATCCGGCGTTTAATTTCTGCAACGATGCGTTCAGAGTTATCCGGACCATTGACGGTTTGATCAAAAAAGTACTTGAGTTTTTCTTTTCTGGATGCAAGATCCTTCGCAGGATCTTCATGGTAAACCTTAACTTGCTCCAGGGTTTCCTGCCAATTTGCAGTCATAGGGCCGGGGATCACGTTCGGAAAATCCAAATTAAATCCGGCTTCATTCTCAACAAACCAATTATAGTCAGCTCCGTGGAAAATAACGGGACGAGCTAATTGGGCAAAGTCCAGACCGATGCTGGAATAATCAGTAATCATAATGGAGAAGGTGCCGATTTCTGTATAAATGTCCGGCTTATCGTGCAGTAAAACACGGTCATACTGCTTTAATACACCTTTGATTTTACCGCTGTAACTACGCCAGGTATGGGGGTGCATACGCAGATAAAATTCGCCGTTGATCTCTTCCATCAATTTCTGGATAGCCGGAACGGCGTCGAGAAACTCTTGGACCATGGCAGTTTCACGTTGGAAATTAAAGCGGTAGGTAGGTGCATACATGACTTTGACCGGAGCCTTCTGCTGTTCTGCTTGATACATTAAAATATCACGGGGATGACCGGCCATAAAGCAATTTTCACGGGGAACTTTCCAAATATCAGCAATCATTTCCAATCTTTCTTGCCCGGGGCAAACAAATAAGAAGTATTTTTCAAATAGTTCGCGATGGGGCGCAATGAAAAAGTATTTGATTCGTTTGATTATTTTTGTAAAGCAATTATCCTTTTCAGTGGGAAGAATATCCCAACTATAGCGGGCACCACGTTCCGTGGTATTGCGGACGCCATTGGCATCCCCCATTGCTTTAAATCCGACTCCATGCCATAACTGCACCACCTTTGTGCGATCATTAAAGCCCAAAAGACGATCATAATCCGAAGAGGCATAGTGATCGGTGATGGCGATTTCTGCTTTGGAGAGGATCTTCTTGTATTCTCTGGTTCCGGCTAAAGAAACCGGCTTGTTTTGCGCCTTTAATTGTTTAAATACTGCCGGATTATTCGTTAACCAATGAATATTGATTTCCGGATGATGTTCTAAAATGTACTCGTAAAAATACTTCGTGTTATCCAGATATCCGTTACCGCGGAAACTGGTTATGACCCAAAGATTCTTGGTTTTAGTTACAAAGGTGTTTCGCCAGTATGTAAGGATGGAAAAACCGTATTTGACGGCTTTCTTAACCTTTTTCAGTCCATTATTCAACGCATCCAAAAATTCCAAAAATAGAACATATATCTTGGCACCGTGACGATAGTATCGATTACGAACCATCAATTGGTATCCTTTCCAGGTCCAGGCATTGATCATAACTCTGCTGTCATTATAAAAGGATAAAAAGGCAGTCATGGAAAGACGGGCTGCTTCCGGATATTTTTGGAAGAAATAGAGCATGGCTTCATGATCTCCCAATTTAAGGGCCGTTTTTAAATAATTGAACGCTTCTAATTTTATTCTGTTTTCAAAGGGGATGCCGGGATAGTATTTTAAATGAACGGCATACCAATCCAAAAGACCGCTCATCCAACGAATATGGTCGAGACGGGTCTTCATGAAATGTTCATCCATATCGGCGCTCATATAGACGCCCACGTTGCTTCTGCGGTAAACAGCGGTTACGTCCGGCAGAAAACCGGCAAGGCCCTCCCCTAACTGCATCATAAAGATGGGGTGATCGCCGATGATACCGGTGTAATACCATTCCGGAATCTCTACGTCGTAGTTCCAGCGGTAAAAAACCGTTGCCGTATGGGCGGGAAAGACCCAAACGCAGTCAAAAGCGGAATGAGGGGTCATTTTCAACGTATAGGAGGGCTCACAATCCGGAAAGATCATCTTCCCTTCCTTGTTGGTCTTGAACCAATCTCGTAAAAACCAGTCTTCCGGTGCGCTGATCTCTGCACGGGTATACGCAACTCTCATCTCGGGATGAGACTGCATATAATCGTATTGCTTTTGCAATTTATACTCATCTATCCAATAATCATCACCTTCACAGAATGCGATGTAGGGACTGGTGGCGTGATTACAAAGGTCGATCAAATTGGCTTGAGCACCCATGTTCTCTTCTCTGAGAAATGGGACGATAATATTGGGATACTTTTCTGCGTATTCACGAACG
>JAZQAE010000036.1:0-1708 GCA_045544995.1 Eubacteriales bacterium | reverse complement strand
CACGATCAAAAGCGCACTGCTGACCCCGAATACCCCCTGCCAGGAGAGGAATGCCGCAAGAACGCCGGCCATAGGAGAACCAAAAAACGAGGCGAAGGTATAGCCGAGACTGCACCGAGGTGCATAGATCGGCTCCACGTTTTCCGCCACTACTTTACTCATGGGACCGTAGATCATTGCCAGGAAAAAGCCGGTCAAGCTATAGGTGATATAGACCATCGGCAGACTTTTTTCCATGAAAGGAAAAAGGAAATTCAAAACACCGGCCAGCACCAGACCGAACCCGATCATATATTTCGCCTTAATCTTATCGCCCAAAATTCCGTTAATTAACTGCCCCACCGCATAGACGATGAAATAGCAAGAGGACAGCGTTCCGATGGTCTCATTGGTAAAGGAACCCGATTCGATCATCTGCGGAGTGACAGCACTGAGTACGTTCCGTGCAATATAGACTGCCAGATAAGAAACCGAGCAGATACTGCCGATCATGATGGCTTTTTTTGCAGCAGAACTGATTTTTAAACGCATTTTTCGCTCTCCCCTTCCTCGATTTCCGCCACGAGTATAGCATAACCCTTTAGGAAAGTCAACGAATTTCCTTGTAAAATCATCGGTAATATGATAACATATTTAAAAAACAAAGGAGCAACAAATGGCAACGTTAAAAATCACTGATGTCCGGGCACTTCCAGGCGACAGCGCTTTCCTGCTGGACGATGGCAAAACCGCCATTCTTTACGATTCCGGCTTTGCCTTTACCGGCTATCAAGTGGCAGAAAAAATCAAAAAAGAATTAGGGGATCGTCCCCTCGATTATATCTTCCTGACCCATTCCCACTACGATCACGCTTTGGGTTCAGTCTATGCCCTGCAATACTGGCCGGCGGCAAAGGTCGTGGCCGGAGAATATGCTGTTAAGATCTTTCAAAAAGACTCCGCCAAAAGCGTCATGCGGGATCTGGATCGCAAGTTTGCCGCCAGGTGCGGTGTTACGGACTATGAAGATCTCATCGACCGCCTCCGGGTGGACATCCCGGTAAAGGACGGCGACCATATTCAAGCAGGTGACCTGGATTTTACCGTCATCAATCTGCCGGGGCATACCCGTTGCTCCATCGCTTACTATCTGGAGAAAGAGCAACTCCTGCTCAGCTGCGAGACCTTGGGCGTTTTTGACGGTGACGAGACCATCATCCCCTCTTATTTGGTGGGCTATCAAATCACCATCGACTCGATCCGCAAGGCGGCCGCCCTCCCCATTCGCCAGTTGCTTCTCCCCCATCATGGACTGCTTAGTCCGGAGAAGACTGCCTATTACCTGCAAAACGCCGAAAAAAGCGCTGTGGAAACTGGCGATGAGGTGGTGGAAATTCTCTGCAAAGGCGGAAGCCATCCCGACTGTATGACGCACTTTAAAAAGAAGTTTTATACCGAAAAAATCGCTGCGATCTATCCCATCGACGCCATGGAGCTGAATACGTCCATTATGATCCGGCTTTTAGAAAATGAAAAAATAAACGGATGCTAACGCATCCGTTTATTTTTATCTGCAATAACATTCGATGTAATGATCCAACGATTCTTTTATAACCTTAACTGCTTCTTCCCGTCCCTGCACCTCGCCGGAAACCGTCTCCTTTTCCTCCAAGGCTTTATAGACGGAGAAAAAGTGGCGCATCTCATCAAAGACGTGGGGAGGCAGATC
>JAZQAE010000035.1:0-12710 GCA_045544995.1 Eubacteriales bacterium | reverse complement strand
CGCCCAATTTATTCTTGCAAGGCGACAGCCTTGCTTCACCTAAATTGAACAAAAATCTCTCGAAATCTTCTCGCTTGGAGGTCAAAGATTTCAAAAAGTGCGGATTTTCGTTCAATCAAAGCAAAAACGCAGTTAATCCTGCCGGATTAACGAGGATTTTAATGAAGAGTGAGCGGAAATCCGCCTTTTTGAAACGAGGTTCGGATTATTTGCTCCACCCTAAGGAGAAAGAATGGGCTTTTTTGAAAAAATAAAGCAAGGTCTTTCCAAGACCTCAAAGAATATTTCCTCCCGGATCGACGGGATCTTGGCCGCCTTCGGCAAGATCGACGAAGATCTGTTTGAAGAACTGGAGGAAGCCTTGATCATGGCGGATATCGGGGTCGATACCACCATGGAGATCATTGAACGCCTGCGGAAAGAGGTTCGTCAGGGACGGATCACCAAGCCGGAAGAGATCAAAGGCCAGTTGGCGGAGATCATCGGCGGAATGATGACGGAGGACGTAACAGCGTTTACTCTGGAAACGAAACCGTCAGTCATTTTGCTGATCGGCGTCAACGGCGTAGGCAAGACCACCACCGCTGCCAAACTGGCAAAGATTTATAAGGATCAAGGCAAGAAGGTAATTTTCGGCGCCGCCGATACCTTCCGTGCCGCCGCTGCGGAGCAACTTTCCGAATGGGCGGATCGTGTCGGTGTGGAGATCATTAAGAGTCAGCAGGGTGCAGACCCTGCGGCGGTGGTCTTTGATACCATCGCCGCCGCCAAAGCACGGAATTGCGATCTGATCATCTGCGATACTGCCGGTCGCCTGCATAATAAAGCGAATTTGATGGGCGAACTGGCGAAGATCCAAAAGGTCATCGCCGGTCAACTGCCGGAGGCCGATACCGAGGTGCTCTTGGTGTTGGATGCCACTACCGGACAAAACGCCATGAACCAGGCGAATGAATTTAAAAAGGTCACCGACCTCACCGGTGTGATCTTAACCAAGTTGGACGGCACCGCCAAGGGTGGTATGGCGATTCCCTTAAAGACGGAACTGGGGTTACCCATCCGTTTTGTGGGCGTGGGAGAGCAGATGGACGATCTGCAACTCTTCGACGGCCATGACTTTGCAAAAGCATTATTTTGAGGTGTACCATGAGAATTGACGGACGGACAGAAAAGCAATTAAGAAAAATCGAAGTCATTAAAGATTATACCATGCACGCCGAGGGAAGCGTTCTCTATTGCCAGGGAAATACGAAGGTGATCTGCACCGCCACGGTAGAGGAGAGCGTTCCGCCCTATCTTTTGGGCACCGGTAAAGGCTGGGTGACGGCGGAGTATTCCATGCTCCCCCGTGCGACGGCCACCCGAAATAAACGGGATATCAGTAAATTAAAGCAAGCTCCTCGCAGTACCGAGATCCAGCGCTTGATCGGCCGTGCTCTGCGTGGTGCGGTGGATCTGACCCTTTTGGGAGAGCGGAGCATCGTCATTGACTGCGACGTCATTCAGGCAGACGGCGGAACCCGTTGCGCCTCCATTAGCGGTGGTTTCATCGCTCTGGCATTGGCTATTCAGCGTTTGATGGAAGAGGGAAAATTGACCGAAAACCCCATCAAAAAGCAGGTGGCGGCCATTTCCGTGGGTGTCCTGGACGGTACGCCGTCTCTGGATCTCTGCTATCAGGAGGATAGCCGTGCCGATACCGATATGAACGTCATCATGTCCTCTTTGGGCGGTTTCATTGAGATCCAAGGCACTGCCGAGGGGGAAGAATTTGATAAAAAACAGTTGGATACCCTCTTGAGCCTTGCCAAGACCGGCTGTTCTAAGATTTTTAAGGCGCAGAGTAAGGTGCTTGGATAATGGAAAAAAAGTTTGTGATTGCGACAAATAACCCCCATAAAGTGGTGGAGTTTAAAAAAATTCTGGCTCCTTTAGGGATCGACTGTGTCTCTCAAAAGGAGATGGGAATTGTCTGTGATGCGGAAGAGACCGGCACGACCTTTGCAGAAAATGCCTATATCAAAGCCCGTGCGGTGTATGATCTCTGTAAATTACCGACGGTGGCGGACGATAGCGGAATTTGTGTGGACGCCTTGGGCGGAGAGCCGGGCATCTATTCCGCCCGTTACGGCGGAGAGGGATACGACGACCCCGGCCGGATGTTCCTTCTATTAAAGAATATGGAAGGAAAGACCGACCGGTCTGCTCATTTCACTTCTTCTATCTGTTGTATTTTAAATGAAGAGACTGTGATTTCTGCCGAAGGGTACATTTACGGAAGATTGACCGAAGAACCCCGTGGCACCAACGGATTTGGCTATGACCCCATCTTTCTGCCGGACGGCTATGAAATGACCACCGCCGAGATGGAAGGGGAGGCAAAGAATGCCATCAGCCATCGGGGCAACGCCCTCAGAACGCTTTCAGAAAAATTAAAGGAGTATTATCATGCTGACTCTCACAAGTAAGCAAAGAGCCAAATTGAGAGGCTTGGCCTCTCGGGAAGATACCATCTTCCAGCTTGGCAAAGAAGGAATTACCGAAAATTTCATTAAGAGTGTCGATGCGGCTTTGGCCGCCAGAGAATTGATTAAATTCAAGGTTCTGGAAAACGCCATGATCGACCGCAGAGCGGCCGCCGAAGAGATCGCCCAAGAGACCAATAGTATTGTCGTTACGGTGATCGGTACTAAGATCGTGTTGTACCGTCCGGCGGAAAAACCGGTTATTCAGTTATAAGATGGGAAAAATACTGTTGTTCGGCGGAACCTTTGATCCGCCTCATAAAGGCCACCGCCATCTGATGGACGGCGCCTTACAGCAGGAACAGTTTGACCGGGTCTTTTTGATCCCGTCCTATATTCCGCCCCATAAGGATCACCGTCCGTCCCTTTCCTTTGAGGCTCGTAGAGAACTTCTGTTGGATCGGTTTGGCGGGATTTCAGGGCTGGAAGTTTTGGATATCGAGCAAAAACGGGGCGGAAAGAGCTATACCATTGATACCGTTACAGCACTTCAGGCGCAATATCCGGAGGACACCTTCTATTTTTTAATAGGAAGCGATATGTTTCTCTGCTTTGATCGCTGGTACTGTGCCGATCAACTGTTGAGTAAGTTGATTTTGGTGGTGGGTTCCCGGGAGGCAGGGGATCGTCCTCAGTTGGAGGCCAAGAAAAAAGAGTTGGAAAGCCGATTTAACTGTAAAGGAATTATCCTTTGCAACATAGAAGCGGTGGTCTGTGCCTCCAGTGCTCTCAGAGGAGCCGGAAACGGCTTGGCAGAACGGGTTTTGGCGTTTATGGATCGGGAAATGGACTTAAAAAGAGTCCGTCATACCATGCAGGTGGCAGACTATGCCCGCACCTTGGCACCGAAATTTGGGATCAATGAGGAGCAAGCGTATCTCGCCGGTCTTTTGCACGACTGTACCAAGTGTTATCCGGCGGAATGGCAGGTGCAGTATGCCAAGGAAAAAGGGATCGAACTCTCGGAAGCTGATCTGGCTTCTCCTCAGATCTTGCATCAGCGGACAGCACCGACCTTTGCAAGAGCGGAATTGGGCTGTGAGGATCCGGAGGTGTTATCCGCCATCGGGTGCCATACCACCGGTAAGACGGAGATGACGCCGTTGGAGCAGTTGATCTTTTTTGCAGATGCTTGTGAACCCGGACGGAACTATCCCGGTGTAGAGGAGATCCGGCGGACGGGAGAAGAGGATCTTGCAAAGGGGACGTTACTGTTGCTGGAGCATACCGTCTCATATATATTAGGGAAAAAACAATTCCTGCATCCGCAGACAGCGGCGGCAAGGGATGATTTAATAAAGGAGCTTGAAAAGAATGGATGAAGCGATTAAAATAGCGGTACAGGCGCTGGACAGCAGAAAAGCGATGGATATTGAAATTCTGCATATCGGGGGTCTCACGGTGATGGCAGATTACTTTGTGATCTGTTCCGGCTCTTCCGGTACCCAGATCCGTACGCTGGGCGATGAGGTAGAGTTCCAGTTGAAGGAAAAACTGGATTTGTTACCGCTCCATCGAGAGGGTTCTGCCGCATCCAATTGGGTGTTGCTGGACTATGGTTATTTTATTGTGCATGTCTTCCACCGGGATGCCCGTGATTTTTATAAATTAGAGCATCTCTGGGCGGATGCAGACCGGGTGGACCCGGAAAGTTTGATCGACCAAGAGGGGGAAAAGAAAGATGAAGTATGAGTACAGTGCCATTGAGAAAAAATGGCAAAAGTATTGGGACGAGCATGAAAGCTATAAGGTAGAGATCAACCGTGAGAAGCCGAAATTCTACGCATTGGTAGAATTTCCCTATCCTTCCGGACAGGGTTTGCACGTGGGTCATCCCCGTTCTTATACCGCTTTGGATATTGTCAGCCGTAAAAAGAGAATGGAAGGCTTTAACGTTCTGTATCCCATGGGTTGGGATGCGTTCGGTCTGCCTACCGAGAACTTTGCCATTAAGAATAAGATCCATCCTGCCATTGTAACGGAGAATAATATCGCCCGTTTCAAGAGCCAGCTGAAATCCCTGGGCCTATCCTTTGACTGGAGCCGGGAAGTCAATACCACTGACCCCGAATATTATAAATGGACCCAGTGGATCTTCCTGCAACTCTTCAAAAAGGGTCTGGCTTATAAAAAGGAAATGAACGTCAACTGGTGTACCGGCTGTAAGGTCGTTTTGGCGAACGAAGAAGTGGTCAACGGCGTTTGTGAGCGTTGCGCCAGCCCCGTTGTTCATAAGGTCAAGAGCCAGTGGATGCTGAAGATCACCGATTATGCGGAAAAACTGATCGAGGGCTTGGAAGGCGTAGATTTCATCGAGCGCGTAAAGACCCAGCAGTTGAACTGGATCGGTAAATCCACCGGTGCCACCGTTCGTTTCGGCACCACAGTAGGGACTGAACTGGAGGTCTATACCACCCGTCCGGATACCCTCTTTGGCGCTACTTATATGGTTATTGCTCCCGAGCATCCTTTGATCGATGAGTATAAGGATCAGCTCAAGAATTATGACGAAGTGATTGCTTATCGGAATACCGCCGCCGCTAAGAGCGACTTTGAGCGTACCGAATTGGTGAAAGATAAGACCGGTGTCCGTCTGGACGGCATTATGGGTATCAATCCGGTCAACGATAAGGAGATCCCCATCTTCGTTTCCGACTACGTTTTGATGTCTTACGGCACCGGTGCCATCATGGCGGTTCCTGCCCATGATACCCGTGACTATGAATTTGCCAAAGTCTTTGATCTGCCCATTATTCAGGTAGTAGCAGGCGGTGATATTTCTAAGGAAGCCTTTACCGACGTGGCTACCGGTATTCTGGAAAATAGTGGGTTCCTGAACGGTCTTTCCGTCGAGGAAGCCAAGAAAGCCATCATTGAGCATCTGGCGAAGACCGGCAAGGGCGAACCCAAGACCAACTATAAGCTCCGTGACTGGGTATTCTCCCGTCAGCGTTATTGGGGCGAGCCGATTCCCATCGTCCATTGTCCCAAGTGCGGCCCCGTGGCTCTGCCGGAGGAACAGCTTCCGTTGCTGCTGCCGGACGTAGAGAGCTATGAGCCCACCGATAATGGTGAAAGCCCCCTGGCTGCCATGGAAAGTTTTGTCAATACCACTTGTCCGGTCTGCGGCGCCGCTGCTAAGCGTGAGACCGATACCATGCCTCAGTGGGCCGGTTCTTCCTGGTACTTCCTGCGCTATATGGATCCTCATAATACGGAAGCGTTGGCTTCTCCCGAAGCATTGGAATATTGGGGACCTGTCGATTGGTATAACGGCGGTATGGAGCATACCACCCTCCATTTGCTGTATAGCCGTTTCTGGCATAAGTTCCTCTATGATATCGGCGTAGTTAAGACTGCCGAGCCTTATGCGAAACGTACCTCTCACGGTATGATCCTGGGTGAAGGCGGAGAGAAGATGTCCAAATCCCGTGGTAACGTGGTCAACCCCGACGACATCGTACGGGACTACGGCGCCGATACCCTCCGTACCTATGAGATGTTCATCGGTGACTTTGAAAAGAGCGCACCTTGGAACACCGCCAGTATTAAGGGCTGTAAACGCTTCTTGGAGAAATCCTTTAACCTGCTGGACATCCTGACCGAAGGCGATGAGATCTCTC
The DNA here is from genome assembly GCA_045544995.1 of Eubacteriales bacterium. GTDB lineage: Bacteria > Bacillota > Clostridia > Oscillospirales > QAKW01 > QAKW01. The sequence continues at coordinate 6,562 of JAZQAE010000035.1, read as the reverse complement.
CTGAACTGGAGCGTGCATTCCATCTGACCATCAAGAAGGTGGGAGACGATATCGACCACCTGAAGATGAATACGGCTCTGGCTACTTTGATGAGCCTTATCAATGAGATCACTGCAAAGGGGAGCATCAATAAGAAGGAACTGGAAGTCTATATCAAGATGCTCTATCCCTTCGCACCGCATCTGGGCGAAGAGATGTGGGAGACTGCCGGATTTGAAGGGGATATGACCTACGTTCCCTGGCCGGAGTACGACGAAGCCAAGACCAAGGCTTCTGAGGTGGAGATCGCCGTCCAGGTTCTGGGCAAGATCAAGAGCCGTGTGATGATCCCGGCTGAAGCCACCGAGGAGGAAGTACTGACCTTGGTTCGTGCTGATGAAAAGATCGCCAGATTGCTGGAAGGCAAAACGATCGTAAAGGTCATCTACGTCAAAGGTAAACTGATCAACCTGATTATCAAATAAGAAAGAAACCGGGGGTATTCGCCTCCCAGGAGACTGTCAAAAAAAGTCCCCGACCGCAGAAAATGAAAAGGGTCAATAAGTTTATACTGATTTCGAAATATAACAGCGAGAAAGAGTCCCTACTCTTTCTCGTTGTTTCTTTATAAGGAAAAAATCCGCATAGAAATGCGGATTTTAATTAAAATTTTCTGCTATCCGTCAAAATGACCGCTCGGCGTATCACATACGCCGTCGGGATCATTTTGACGAATTCGGAAACCTTTTTGAGAGTCTCCCCAGCGTGTCAAAGATAAAAATAGGGTTCTTTGACACGCTGACCGGGAGGCATTCGCCTCCCGGTTTGAATATTTTTATAAAATCTATTGACATTTGGTGGTCATTGTGCTAATATATCTTAGCAATAATTTGCGGGTGTAGCACATCGGCTAGTGCATCGGCCTTCCAAGCCGAGGAGGTGGGTTCGATTCCCATCACCCGCTCCATTTTTTGCGCTGATAGCTCAGCTGGATAGAGCATCTGCCTTCTAAGCAGAGGGTCAGGGGTTCGAGTCCCTTTCAGCGCGCCAAAAGAAAGACAGTCAAAGGACTGTCTTTTTATTTTATAATCTAAGGAACTCAAACCCTGAGAGGGCGCAAGGTGTAAAGAAGCCGGTTCGGATGATATATGAAACGATATCTTGAATTTTGTATGATTTTATATTATAATAATTCTATTAAAATATGAAAGGAGAAGTTTTATGTCGCATTATAAAGTGGTATCACTATTTTCTGGGTGCGGTGGTCTTGACTTAGGGATCGTTGGGGACTTCTCCTATCTTGGAAAGTATTATGAGAAAAATCCTTTTGATATTATTTGGGCGAACGATATCAATGAACGAGCAACACAAACACAACGATTGAATTTTCCGAACGTGAATGTTGTTTGCGGGGATATTACTAAAATAGTTGATGCCGAAGAAGAGGAACAACTTTCATTTTATCCTCAGTCTAAAATTCCAAGTGCCGATGTTGTAGTCGGCGGTTTTCCATGTCAGGACTTTAGTTTGGCAGGAAAGAGAAGAGGTTTAACTGTACAACGGGGTAATCTGTATCTAAGTATGGCCAAGGTTATTGAAACAATTAAACCAAAGGTTTTTCTTGCTGAAAATGTTAAAGGATTAATATCCTGGGAAGACGGTCTGGCGATAAGAACTATCGTTGACGATTTTGAAAAACTTGGATATAAAGTAGAATATAAGCTTTTTAATATGGCGGATTATGGCGTTCCTCAAACCCGGGAGCGTGTCATTATTATTGGCATTAGAGATGATGTTGATTGTAATTTTGAATGGATAAAACCAACCCATTCTTCGTCAGATAAAGAGTTAATGCCGTGGTTGACGATTAAAGATGCCATTTTTGACTTGGAAGATGATGAGAAACATCGGAGACTTCCAAATTATGGTTATTCAAAAGCAAAATTTCTTCCGGGGAAACAAGGAAATACTATCACAAAGGCGGATAAACCAGCGCCCACTATGAGAGCCGAGCATCATGGGAATATTGAATTTCATTATAGTTTACCTCGCAGATTGTCAGCACGAGAAGCAGCTCGCATTCAGACGTTTCCGGATGATTTTGTTTTTTATAAATCCGTGACGGATGCTTATCGGCAAATTGGAAATGCAGTGGCACCTGTATTTGCCTGGCACCTGGCGCAAATGCTACGTGATATTTTGGATAAGTCAAAAGGGGAACAGCAATGAGTAGTGTATATGACAAATTGTTTGATGACAAGTTAATTGTAAGAAGAGTCAAGAATAAGTTGCCTCATTTATTTCAGTTGGCCGAATTAGAAAGTTCAAGAAATGGTAAAATTGGAATGGAAATCGGTTCAGTAAGAGAGCGGATTCTAATTGCTCTCTTGATGTATAAATTTGGAATTGATATCGTGGATCCAGATATTCCAATAACTGCTCCAGAAGTGGATGTTTATGTAGAAAATACACCACTTTCAATAAAAACGATCACAACCAAAAGTGAACGATATTCATCTGTCAAATTAATTTGGACAGTAGATCGGCAAAAAGCAAATGAATTTCGAGATACTTATATTCCTTCCTGTGCAATGCTGTTGGCAAAAATCAGATGGAATGGAATTGGGAAATTATTGTTGTTCTCTAAAGAGTCTCAACAAAGAGTTTTAACCGAAATCGGCAGGGATAGATATATCAAAATCCCTAAGGAAAATACAAATGCTCGAGGTGTTGAGATAACAGCGGAAGCGTTAGAGTTGTTGGAACAGTGTGAAGATACAAGGTATATTGAAGTTGATTTCAAACGAGGAGAAATTGATTATAGAGAGGTATACACTAAGTGGCTTGACGCCTGGAGAGATGAATATTAAACTGTGTACGCAAAAATAAGGGTAGCTGATAGCTGCCCTTATTTCTTATATCGTTTCCCGAAGTCCTGCAAAGACCCGTGCCGAGACGGTGGGGAGGCCGGAATCGGCATTGTACCGTTCCATCAGGGTATCGTCGTCCAAATCGGGATTCTGGACGAGAAAGTCCTGGATTTTATTCAAGGCCTCGGCGCAATCTTTGATGGCAGTCTGTACCTCTGATTTACCATGAACGATCGGTCCGCAGAGATGATAATCGTGCGCCATCACAAGATGCTCGGCATCCACTGTCAGTAACCGTTCCAATGCTTCAAAATGCAGTTTGGGCCAACGGACGTTGGCACCCCATTTGCCGGAGCCGTAGATGCCGTATACCTGTAAGGAATCGCCGGTCATCAAGGTCTTGGTTCGCAGATCTAAAAGGGCACCTGCATCCGGCGTGTGACCGGGAATGGAGATAAATTGCAGTTCTTGGGTCAGGTGTTCGCCATCCGCCAAAGAGCGACAGGAATATTCGGCATATTTTTCCAAAAGGGTGGGACTGTTGGAGACGATGGTAGCCTTTGGAAGTTCCGGCATCAACCAGAGAAGTCCGCCGGCGTGATCGCCGTGGTTATGAGAGATAAAGATATATTTTATCTCCTCTTTTTTGATTTGTAGTTCTTCCATAGCAGGAAGGATATAGTCTGTCACGTCGGTCTCGAAGGTGGCAGTATCAAAGATGACGATTCCTTCTTCGGTGCGGATAAAGAGAACCGTGGTATAGATGTCTTTATAAGGAATAGTCAGACGATGGATTTGCTTATTGATTTCACTGATCTGAATTTTTAAAACTCCAATTTGATTTTTATTAATTATATAATGCTTTTTTGTGAAAAACAAGAACTTTAGACAAAAATGATATGAAGCGCAGGACTGTGTGTGGACTTCTTTTTGATACCATGTTAAAATCCCTTTGAGGAATTGGTCGACGAAACGGCAGATCTGCTTTCTCAATATTTATAAAAAAACGGCTGACTCTGATGGCTTTTTTGGAAAACCATTGACAAAAACGGAAATCTATGCTAAACTGCATATTAAGTTAAGGGAGTAGTCAGCACAGATACTGTGTGATGAAGCCAACATCATGGGGGAATTCCTCCTGGCTTTATTCAGAAATGACGAGACTTATCTGTCTACTGGCAGATAAGTCTCTTTTTTTGTGCATACTATTTTCTGACATAATAAATTGGAGGAAAAGAAATGAAAGAATACTTGTCGGATGTACAAGAAGTCCTTGCGGCGCAGAAGACCACTGCTGAGGGTCTCAGCGCAGAGGAAGCGCAGAAGCGGCTTCAGGAAATCGGTCCCAATAAACTGGCTGAAGGCAAAAAAGAAAGTCTGCTCCATCGCTTTTTCAAGCAGTTGGCAGAGCCCATGACCATCATCTTGATCGTGGCGGCTTTGATCTCTGCTTTTATGGCGGTATGGGAGAAAGAATTCCCTTCTGATGTTATCATCATCATGGCGGTAGTTCTCATCAATGCCATCCTGGGCGTGTTCCAGGAGAGTAAGGCAGAGAAAGCCATCGAAGCATTGCAGGAAATCGCTGCTGCCACTTCAAAAGTCATCCGTGACGGCCATCAAATCACCGTCCGTAGTGAAGAATTGGTTCCCGGCGATATTATCGTTCTGGAAGCCGGCGATGCTGTTCCTGCCGACGCACGAATCATCGAGTGCGCCAGTATGAAGATCGAAGAAGCGGCCTTGACCGGTGAGTCGGTCCCCGTCACTAAGGAAAGCGATGCGCTGACCGCAGGTGCCAACGGCGACGTGGCTCTGGGTGACCGTAAAAACATGGTCTTCATGGGCAGTACCGTGGTATATGGCCGTGGTAAAGCCGTGGTTGTGGGCACCGGTATGGAGACCGAGATGGGTAAGATCGCCGATGCTCTGGCTCAGGCAGAAGAGGGTAAGACTCCTCTGCAGATGAAGCTGGCCGGCCTCAGCAAGATCCTGACCTATTTGGTTATCGGTATCTGCGTCATTATCTTCGGCGTTAATTTGGTCCGTGCTCTGATCGGCGGGGATATGTCTGCCGCCGTGGTGTTGGATACCTTTATGATCGCAATTTCTCTGGCGGTTGCCGCAATTCCTGAGGGCTTGGCAACGGTAGTTACCATCGTCCTTTCCATCGGCGTGACCAATATGTCCAAAAGAAATGCAATCATCCGGAAACTGACTGCCGTAGAGACCTTGGGTTGCACCCAGATCATCTGCTCCGATAAGACCGGTACCCTGACTCAGAACAAAATGACCGTCGTTGAGCATTACGGCGAGGATGAGACCCTTTTGGCCACTGCCATGTCCCTCTGTTCCGATGCAGAACTGGATGAGGAAGCCGGCGAAGCCATCGGTGAGCCTACCGAGTGTGCGCTGGTCAACTATGCCAATAAGTTGGGCTTGAATAAAAACGTGCAGAAGACTCAACTGGTTCGTGTGGGCGAAGTTCCCTTCGATTCCGGCCGTAAGATGATGACCACCGTCCATAAGGATGCAAACGGCGCCTTGATTCAGTTTACTAAGGGCGCTCCCGATGAGGTTCTTAAGAGATGCGTGAAAGCGTTGGTGGGCGGTAAAGAAGTAGACTTGACCGAAGAACTGCGCAAAGAGATCCTGGCCGCCAATAAGGCCATGGCCGATAAGGCGCTCCGTGTCCTTTCTGTGGCTCAGAAGAAACTGGAAGCAGAGCCTTCCGTTTATGAGTCTGAAGCCGTAGAATGTGACCTTTGCTTCGTAGGTCTGGTGGGTATGATCGATCCGGTTCGTCCGGAGGTAAAACCCGCCATTGATGAGTGCCGCAGTGCCGGCATCCGTGCCGTGATGATCACCGGTGACCATAAGGATACCGCTGTGGCCATCGCCCTGCAGTTGGGCATCATCACCTCTGCCGATCAGGCCATCACCGGCGCTGAACTGGACGAGATCTCTGATGAAGAGTTTGAGACCAAGGTGGAGCAGTATTCCGTTTATGCCCGGGTTCAGCCGGAGCATAAGACCCGGATCGTCAACGCATGGCGGAAGAAGGGTAAAGTAACTGCAATGACCGGTGACGGCGTGAACGACGCCCCCTCCATCAAGAATGCAGATATCGGCGTAGGTATGGGTATTACCGGTACCGACGTAACCAAGAACGTGGCCGACATGATCCTGGCAGACGATAACTTTGCCACCATCGTTTCCGCCGCTGCTGAAGGCCGCCGGATCTACGATAACATCCGTAAAGCCATCCAGTTCCTCTTGGCATCCAACCTCTCTGAGGTACTGACCATCTTCTTTGCAACCCTCTTTGGCTGGACCATCTTCCAGCCGGTGCATCTCCTTTGGATCAACCTGATCACCGACTGTTTCCCCGCCCTGGCTTTGGGTATGGAAAAGCCGGAGGCTGACGTGATGAAGCGCTCTCCCCGTGATTCCAAGGAAGGCATCTTTGCCGGCGGCTTGGGCTTTGCGGTAGGCTATCAGGGCTTTTTGGTAACCTTGATTACCTTGGCTTCCTATGTGATCGGTCGTTATTGGCTGGCAGATCTCCATCATGCCGAGGCAATTGCCGAAGGTCTTTATAATGCCGCTGATCTTGGTACCAGCATGGCATTCCTGACCCTCTCCATGGCCGAGATCTTCCACTCTTTCAACATGCGCTCTCTCCACGGCTCCATCTTTAAGATGACCAGCCA
>JAZQAE010000034.1:0-3953 GCA_045544995.1 Eubacteriales bacterium | reverse complement strand
CATTCTTCTGATCGGTCAGCACTGTCTGCATCTGCACCAGATCCTCACCGTAGGAACGGAAGAAGATGTTGATCAGCTTCATCCGGCGATAGGTGGGAGTGAGATCTCCGGACGCGCCGATAGCAGCGGCAAACTCATAATTCACGATGGGATAGCAGCGCTTGGCCCGTTCATTATACCATAGATTCAGCGTCTGGCCGTTGATGATCTTGTTTCTGCCGCCGGTGAACATATAATAGCCGATGGCATTCATGCCACCGCCCATCTTGGTCAGCGCCATGGCGTAGTTATCGTCTGCCTTCAGCCAGGGTCTGCGGTGCTTCGCCTGGCAGCCGCCGATACCCAGCTCCGCCCAGACGCTGGGATATTCATCATAGTTGATATGAGCAGGGGGGAATTCGCTTTGATCAAAGATGGCCTGGTCGGCAATATCCGGCGCATTGCGGTTCTTGGTGAATTCAAAATGCCCGGCAGGCAGACGCTTATTTCTGCCGGTATAGAAGGGTGCGTCGGGATAACCGCCCCAGACGGGGATGAATTCATAATCATGGAAAAGGGCACCGCCGTTTTTCCCCCAACCGGAAACGGTATAGATGGGAACATCCAGCCCCGCCTCCACGGCAAGTTCCTTCAAAGCCTGCAGATGATCGGCATCATCCAGCTTCTCGTTATCGATCTGGATCATAAAGATCTTTCCGCCGTTTTTATATAAGTACGGATGGATCTGCTCATAAAGTTTTTCATACCAGATCTTGACTTTGGCTAAATATTTGGGGTCGTTGGTACGATACCGATATTTTCCGCTCTCAACGACCCAATGGGGAAGGCCCCCATAAAGAAGCTCGCAGGTCACCCAAGGACCGATCCGTAAGGAGACCCACATATCGTGCTTATGACACAGCTCTAAAAAGTAGCTGAGATCCCGGTCACCGGTGAAATCAAACGTTCCCTCTTCAAACTCATGGACGACCCAAAACAAAAATCCGGCGATGGTATCAATGCCTGCCGCCTTCATCTTGACGATGCGATCCTCCCATTGGTCTCGCTTGACCCGATCCGGCTGGATCTCGCCCATCACAGGGTAAAAGGGCTTTCCGTCCCGGGTCAGATAGAGATTATTGCTGTAAATCTCTACGCCATCCGGATTTTTACCGCCCATGCGAAGCTTGCCCTCCACCTTTTCCACGTAGCGAGGCTTTTCAAATTGATAGATCATATGCGCGCTCTCCTTCTTCGTTGTACCTTCATTTTACGATAAGGAGCACCCCAAAACAACCACCGAAATTTGCAAAAAATTCCCAAAACCTATCAACGCATTGACAAAAATATGACCTCTAAATTATAATAATGTCAGAATCGGGAGGGGAAAATTGTGATTTTTCAAAAACTGATTGCAAACAAAGTTTTTTATGATTTAGGAGAGATCCGCCATTCCCGGAAGATCCGTTTTCAGCATCATCCGGAAATTGAATTCTTATATTGTCTGGAGGGAAGCTATTCCCTGCTGGTGGATCAGAAGCGGTATGACCTGACCGCCGGCGATCTTTTGATCATCGGCTCGATGAACGTCCACGAATCTATCGATATAGACTGCGAAAGCAATACCGTCTCCATGCGTGCAGGTCCCTTCTTTTTGGCAGAATATTTCGATGCGTTGGAAGAGTTCGCCCATCATAATCCGATCCTCAAGCTTTCCCCCGATTCCAATCCCACTCTGTACAATTTGATCCAAGAACTTATCCGAATAAAAACAGAGAAAGGTCCTATTGCCGAGCTTTCCATCAAAGGACTTTTCTATCAATTCTGCGGCGAACTCATTCTCCAATTTTCCAAAGACTTCTCCCCCGCTGAAAAGCGGGACACTTCTGCCATTGATCCGGCACTGAGACTGATCTACTATCACTATAAAGAACCCCTTTCTTTGGAGATGGTCGCCGAGCAATGTGGCTACAGTATCAGTAGCTTCTGCCGTACCTTCCGTCAGATCACCGGTCAGACCTTCCAGCAGCTCCTCAGCCGGCACCGCATCGAAGCCGCCTGCGCTTTGCTGAAAAAGACCGACCTCTCCATCGAGGAGATCGCCGCCGAGGTAGGCTTCACCGAAGTCAAAACCTTTTGCAGGGTCTTCAAGACCATCACCGGCGTCACCGCCGGCCAATTCCGCAGATCAACGATACAATGAAAGGACGATTGAAACCATGTGTATGATCGCAGGCTATAACGGCACCAAGCGTGCCGCCCCCATCCTGATTGAAATGCTCCGCAAGCAGGAAGGCATGAATGCCGGATGCTTTACCGGCATCGCCACCCTCCATGAGGGCAAAATTCATTACCGCAAATTAGCCGGCAACTTAGACCGCCTTTTGGCGGAGACCGACGCCATGGAACTGCCCGGTAATATCGGCATCATCCATAGCCGCACCCCCAACGGCGTCCCCGTGGACAGCTGGGCGCATCCCTTCACCTGCGAAAAGGACGGCGTGGTGCGCACCGCCATGGTTCTCAACGGCATGAACGGCTGTTGCCAGGAACGGAACGATCAGCAGTACCCCGTCATCCTTGAAAAGATCAAAAAGGCAGGCTACCCCTTAAAAAGCGGGGTCGAATTCCAAGAAAAGCCCACCCATCTGAAGCACCCCTGGGACGGCCAAAAAGTGTACCAAAAAACCGACTGCCTTGCCCAGCTGATCAGCATGAAGATTTTGGAAGAGGGCATGATGCCGGCCGATGCCATGGAAAAAACTGTCAGCGAGCTGAGCGGAGAAAACGTCGTCCTGATGCTCTCCGATACCACCCCCGACGTCATCAGCTGGTGCCGGATGAACTTCCCCATGTACGTGGGGCTGACGGACCACGGCGTCTGCATGGCATCGGCCCCCATCGCCTTTGCCGACCGGACCGAGCATTATACCCTGCTTCCCGCCCTTTCCACGGGAACCGTGACCAAAGAGAACTTTACGGTGAAAAAGTTTGCCAATCCCCCCTTCACCGTAGCACCTATTACCCCCAAGGTCTGGCACGATGCATACGAGAAGATCAGTGCGGAAATTCAAAAGGGAAACAATCATTTCAGCAAGGTTGTCACCGCTCTTTTTGAAGAAGCCGACGCCAACCAGTCCAATACCGTCACCTGGGCGGTTCTTTCTGACTTACACCGCCAAGGGAAGATGGAGATGGTGAAAGAACTCCTCCCCGGCGTCCGGGAAGGACTTCAGAAAACCAAGTTTAATTACATCTGGAAAGACGAATGTAAATAAAAAGGAAGAGATCCGTCCCACCACCCGGGACGGATCTCTCACTATTATTCTGCATTCTACATTCAGCATTTTGCATTTTCCTGCCTAATTCATTTGGGCACTCCACCATTCGCACCACCCTTCAGTACAAATGAATTGTACTCCGTCGCTCTATCGTTATATAATTAAATTTACTCTGCAACCCAATTCATTTGGGTTTGGATCAATACAAAAAGAAAGAAACCGTCCCGTCCGGGGCGGAGTTCTTTCCATTATTCTGCATTCTACATTCAGCCTTTTGCATTTTCCTGCCCAATTCATTTGGCACTCCACCTTTCGCATCACCCTTCAGTACAAATGAATTGTACTCCGGCGCCCAATTCATTTGTGCCCCCCACTTCCTCGTCCATCCTCGGTACAATTAAATTGTACTCTACAACCCAATTCATTTGGGTCGGGATCAATACAAAAAGAAAAAAGCCCGCCCCACCGGACGGATCTCTCTATTATTCTACATTCAGCATTCTGCATTTTCCCGCCTAATTCATTTGGGCACTCCACCATGCGCACCACCCTTCAGTACAAATGAATTGTACTCTACAACCCAATTCATTTTGGTTGTGCCAAATTCATTTGTGCATAATCATAATCATAAAAAAGAAGATATCTGCAATGGCAGATATCTTCTTTTGATCAATTAAAATCCGAAAAAGCTTC
>JAZQAE010000033.1:0-1769 GCA_045544995.1 Eubacteriales bacterium | reverse complement strand
GGGCTTTGATACCTGTTTTTCTATTCTGGAGACGGGGATTAAGAAGGTTTGCGGTGCGGTTCCTTACGGAAAGATCTCCGTCTTTGCCGGGATTGCCGGCGGAACGGTAGGAAATAACCGTGGTGAGCTTTCTGCCTTTTTGGATAAGTTTAAATTCTCATGTTATGATACCGGGAATGACGGTGCAAACATTATCAGTGCCGGATTAAGAGGGCAAGACGGATTGGTGAGTATCCTGGGGACCGGTTCGGTGGTGTTCTCTTCTCAAGGCGGAGAAATTCGCCGTGTGGGCGGTTACGGTCATTTTTTGGGCGACTGTTTCAGCGGAAGCGCTTTTGGCGCCGCTTGCCTGAAGGCGGCTTTTCGGGAACTGGACGGATGTGGTGAGACAACGCTGATGACAAAATCGGTCGTGGAACGAGTGGGAGAGAACGTCTCGGCAGCGTTATCGGTTCTTTATCAAAACGATAAAGCTTATATGTCGACCTTTGCACCGCTCTTGTTTGAGGCGGCCAAGGCCGGAGACCCCATCGCATTAAAAACCATCGAAGAAAATCTTCTGGAGTTTGCAAGTTTAATTAAAGCGGCCTTGAAACCGTTTCCTGCGGAACAAGAGGTTCCGGTGGTGTTGGCCGGGGGAATTGCGCAGCATCAAGGTCTATTTATGGACCGTTTAATGGAACTGGTCGACGATCGTAGAATGAAGGAAATTAAAATTTTAGAGGAAGAACCGGTCATCGGCGCTGTATTACGAGCCGGTGCACCGGATGTGAGGGGGAGTATCTGATGTTAAAGACCGAGCAACGGAATGAACATACCACGCATATTGATAAAATGACCGCCTTGGAGATGGCGGAGGTAATGCAGCAGGAGAATATCAATGCTGCTCTGGCGGTGGGAAAGGTACTTCCTGCTATTGCCGATGCCATTGACCGAGTCAGCGAGGGGATAAAAAAAGGAGGACGTCTCTTTTACGTTGGATGCGGTACTTCCGGCCGATTGGGCGTTTTGGACGCATCGGAGTGTCCGCCCACCTATGGGGTTCCCAAGGAAATGGTGGTAGGCCTCATTGCCGGCGGAGAACCTGCGCTTCGCAATGCAATCGAAGGGGTGGAGGATGATGCCGTTGCCGGACGTGGTGATCTGGAAGCCTTCGGGATCGGTCCTTGCGATACGGTGGTAGGTCTTTCAGTGGCAGGAAATGCTACCTATGTGGTAAGCGCTTTAGAGTATGCAAAAGAGATGGGGTCTGCCACTGTGGGAATTACCTGCAACGACGATAGCCTGACGGCGAGAATTGCAGATATTCCGATTGTGTTGGATACCGGGGCAGAGGTTGTGACCGGTTCCACCCGGATGAAAGCCGGCTCGGCTCAAAAGATGGTGTTGAATATGATCTCTACCGGTGCCATGATCAAATATGGCCGAGTTTATGAAAACTTTATGGTTCATATCAAACCGGTCAATATTAAATTGAAAGACCGGATGATCCGGATCGTCTGTGAGATCGCAAACGTCGATCGGGCAGAGGCAGAAGCACGGCTGGAGAGAAACGATTGGAAGATCATTCCTGCAGTCGAAGAATAGTAAGAAAGAGAGGTACGCTCGGCGTACCTCTCTTTTAGTTTAATAATTCTGCAATTTTGGGAAACGGTTCCAAGGAACGTTTCAAAATGCCGTGCATCTGGGCGATGGCGATGCCGTAGTTGGTGATGGGGATCTCCTGCTCCGTACTGCGGCGGAGCCGGGATTTCATCTCTTTTTCGTTG